>CAMUYE010000021.1 GCA_947164825.1 uncultured Clostridia bacterium | reverse complement strand
CTCGAAATAATGCTGCATTCCGTTTCGATCAGGGCCCATGGTAACGAAGTTTTCCTGCCTGCTCCTGCAGCAGACCAGGGCGTAGACCCGATCTGTCGTGAAATAGGCAACGCTGTTCCCATTGACATGGGACTTTGCGTTGGCAAGAATGACGTCCAGCCCGCTAATCACGCTGCCGTGGTAAAACGTCGTTTTCTGCGTCATGTTTCTTCCTCCAGACGTTCGATCTGTTGCTCGATCAAGCTGGCATATTGTTCGGTCAGGTCATTCAAGCTGTCCATGGAAAGCGTTTCCCGCAGTGCTTTCTCCCGTGTCCCGCGCATAAAAGCCATAAACTGCTGCTGCAGTGCTGTGAACTTCTGTGCAAGATCGGTTTCTCCGGCAAGCTCCAGCATGGTAATACCGTCAAGGAGCAACGGCCGGAACAGGCTGTTCATCACGGGAAAATAAGCATTGGGATCATGTTTTTCTGCTGCAAAGGCCTCTATAGCCGCGCAGTTTTCTCGTATTACGGATATCGAATCTTTAAGATACGGAGTCAACAACTGCGGCTCAGCCTCTGCAGGGATCACCGTTCCCACCATTGTTTCCTGATCGACCGAGGCCAGCAATTCCTCCTCGGAAAAAGACAATTCGGTATGTTCGTCGCTATTTTCATGGGTGGGATTCATAAAACGGTATTTCCCGTCAACTCCTGTGAAAACGATGGCGTGCTTTCCGTAAGGCGTTTGAATACCGAGCATTGCAGGCTTGTGTGCACGAAGATAACTGCAAAGCTGCTCCCGCTCTACCATCTCCTCGGCCATTCGATATCCACGGGGAAGGAGCCACAAGTTGAACCATTTTGCACTCTGCAGCATGGGGCCGGAGATATATGCGCCGTCCTTTTTGGAAAACAGCCACGGCAGCTTGATTTCAAGTGCAATTATATAATCCTCCGTATCCACCCCGTTCAGCTCCATGATCGAAGCGAGCGCGGCATAGGAACAGGATGCTTTGAAATGCATGTACTTCATAACAAACCAGCTTTCCCCAAGAAGTGTCTTTAGTATATTAAAGTAAATGCAGAAAAACAAGACTTGAAAAAACTGTTTTACCAGTATAATATTAGATAAAGAAAAGCAGCGGTGAGAGTATTCTTCACCGCTCTTTTCAAATATCCCTGGCAACATATTGGCAACAAAAAATCGGATAGCCCATATCCGATGGAGAATACAGATAATCAAAACACAAAGAGCTGTCTGATTTGAAAGTCAGGCAGCTCTTTTTGCGTTCTTTACGTTATTTTTTTCGCAGGATATCCAGGGTGTGGTGGGAGGCGCCGATGAGGTCCCGGCGCTCGCAGACGGCGAAGTGGTAGTCCATCCACAGGGCGAAGGTATCCTCGTCCATGGCGTCGATCATATCCCGGTTGTAGTTCGTCGCGCCGTCTGTCGCCACCAGCTTCAGCCGCTCCACGGGCAGTTCCGCATCCAGGGCCGCAATGTCCTCCGTGCGGACCAGTTCGAAGACCTCCGCCGGATCGCTTTTGCAGTGCCAGTCCGGCGTCAGCATGGTCTGGTACCGTTCGTCCCAGAGGTGATTTTTCCCGAACATGAATTGGATCACGGTGGATTCGTTCATGCAGTAGGCAACCAGGATGCGCCCGCCGGGCTTTGTCACCCGGATCGCTTCGGACAGGGCCCGGAGCTTGTCATCCCGGGTGTAGAGGTGGTACATGGGCCCCAGGACCAGGGTCAGATCAAAGGCGTCGTCTGGCAGAAACGAAAGATCGAGCGCGTTGCCCTGCATCGCGGTAATGGGCTCCGTGCCGTCCAGCTTGGAACGCAGGACGTCCAGATTGTGTTCCACCAGCTCCACCGCCGTCACCCGGAGGCCCTGTTTCGCCAGAGCGACACTGTAGCGGCCCGTGCCTGCGCCGACCTCCAGGATGGCGGGGGTCTCGATCCCCGCAAGAGATTCTTCGATGTATTTCATGGTGGTCAGATATTCCACCTGCCCGTGGCGGGAGAGGAGCCTGTTTTCCTCCGCGTAGCTGTTATAGTATTGTTCAAGGTAGTTCACAATATTCACCTTCTTAATCAGAGTTGCCTCGTGCGGGCGGCCAAACTCGAAGAGTCACGAAGTATGGCCGCCCCTACAATGTGTCCATGATCTTCAGGCCAAGCTCGAAGGCCAGGAACATGATCTTCGTCTTGTCGTCCAGGCGCGTTTCGCCGGACAGGCTGCGGGGCTCCCAGTCCGTGTGGTCCAGATTGTCCCCGGCATAGAGGAACTGAAAGAACTCCGTGTTCCGGAAGTCGCAGAGGGCCTGCATGCCTGCGCACTCCATCTCCACGCAGATCGCCCCTTGGGCCTTTCTTCTTGCAATCTTCTCCCGGGTCTCCCGGTAGGGGGCGTCGGTAGTCCAGGTGACGCCTTCCACCCAGAGATAGCCGCATTCCCGCAGGACTTCTTTGAAGAGCTCCCGATATTTGTGATTGACTTCGAGGCTGTCGCTGGGCGGCCGGTAGTGATAACTGGTCCCCTCGTCCCGAAGGGCGGCGGTGGGGATGATGACGCCGCAGTCTTCGATGGAGCGGTCCAGGACGCCGCAGTTGCCCAGGAGGATCAGCCGCTTGCTGCCCATGGCAATCAGATCCTCGTACTGGGCTGCGCATGTGGGCTCCCCCACGCAGGACTGGAACAGGGCGAAACGCTGCCCCTTGTAGACCACCTCGTAGACCGGGTTTCGTCCGAAGGCAAAGTGGAGCTCGCCGATCTTTTTCGCGTCGAAAACCCTCAGCACGCTGTCAAAAAGGGATTTGGAAAAGCAGGAGACCGTGACTTCCGGGAAGCCGTCGATCTTTTTCGCCACCATTTCCGGCTCGATGACCGCGTTTCTCGCAGGGTCGAATTCTTCCAAAAGCATGTCGGTTCCTCCTTGAAAAACTACCGATTTCCATGGCGCACGATGTGTGCCGCTGCTGTGCAGTTATTTGATGTCGATCCAGATACCGACATCCCGCATGATGGAATCCGGGACGGATTTGTAAAAGCGCTGGGCCTCCTCGTTGGCGGCGGTCAGAGCGATCAGGGTGTCCACACCCAGCGTCTTCAGCCGCTCCCGCAGGGCGGCGAGAAGTGCCTGGGCCGCGCCGCGGTGGCGGCAGCTTTGGAGGACGCAGATCCAGTCCAGGTAGGCCTTTACCGAGCCGTCAAAGTGGGAGGGAAGCAACACGGCGTCGATCCGTCCGATCACCTTTCCATCCTCATATGCCAGCAGGGACAGGGCGTTTTCAAACCGGCCGTCCCGGAAGCTTGCTTCCACATCCCGGATATAATTGTCGTCGATCTCCCAGCCCCAAACGTCCTCCTCCTCGCGGAGACGCCGCTCAAAGTCGAGCACGTCGGGTATTTCTTTTTCTGTATATTGCATGATTACAAAGGACATGCCAGCTTCCTCCGTTTTTATCATTCGATGGGTTTCAGCCCGTCAAACAGCTCGTTGTAGGACTTTTGTCCGCGGCATCGGCCGAAGGAGAGCTCCCTGTTTTCGCCATATTCCAGAAGGAAGCACTTGGTCAGTTCTTCCACGGTCTGCTCCAGGGCGGTGAAAAACTGGGTGTATGCAAAGTCCTGCGCGGCGCTGCCATCCTCGAAGGCAGCGGTGACGAGGGATTCCGTCACCTGATCCAGGGGGTAGAGCTTGATGTGCATGAGTTCATGCACGATGACCTCTTCAAGGTTTTCCTGCTTCGGGCTGGCGGCGTTCAGCAGCAGGATCGCCTTCCGGTCGTCGCAGTCCAGCTTGAAATCACCGGTTTTGCGCCATTCGGGGTCTTCCACGAACTCCAGCTTCACGTCCCAGGCCGGGGTAACGCGGAGCTTTTTGATCCACTTATCAAAAAGTGTTTGGATCTCTGCTTGATTCACGTTTGTATCTCCTATCTGAAAGCATTGGCTTCTGCTCAAAATGTTCTGTTCAATATCTTCTGCTGCCGGTCAGACGCTCGTCCATGACGTCTCGGACCCGCACGCCGAACTCCGACGCGTAAAGGCGGCGGTAGTGGTGAAACAGATCCCGCTGACGGTAGAAGCCCTTCCCTTCCGGGTCGCCGTACCGTTCCGCCAGCTCCCGGAAGCCCGGGAAAGCGGCGTAGTAGGCCTCGTCCAGGGCTTCGGTCTCGGCAATGAGCTCGCCGGGACTCATGGACGCGCAGCGCGCAAGCTCGTCTTTCCGGAGGGAGATCAGCAGGGTGCGTTTCGTTTCTTCTCTGTACCAGGGGCCTGTGACCCACTCGCCCTCCGGCCGATACAGCTCCCGATTCAAAAGCGCAAGGGCGTCGGCGGACAGGGCTTTGAGCGCGTCTGTGGAAAAACGGATGCTTTGGAGAGACGCGCCGCGGCCCTCGCCGTGGGGAACGAAGAGATAGATCCTGTCACAGACGTTCTGCCCGCGCAGAAGGCCGAGCAGCGGGTCCGCCTGGGGCGCGCTCTCCGCGGTCAGAGGGATGCTGACGCTGAGCTTCAGGCCCGCGGCCTTCGCCGCCCGGGACAGCCGCAGCAGCAGGTCGAAATCGCCTTTTCGCGCTGCGAAGCGGTCGTGGTAGTCAGGCAGGCCGTAGAGCGTGAAGTTCAGCTGTTTGACGCCCTCTTGGGCCAGCATCTCCGCCAGGGCGGCGCACTCGGCCTCATCGCGCATGCGCATGCCGTCGCACTGCAGAAACTCCGACTGAGGGCTGCCGATCTCCCGCAGGGTCCGCAGGGCATTTCGCAGATCCGGGTGTTCCATGGAATAGCCGAAAGCGAAGCTGAAGGTCAGTTCCGGGCGGTGCTCCGCGATCCAGGTCTTGAAGCCCCGGGCCAGCTCCACGCTTCTGTCCCAGGCCGCGCCCACGGGGGTCCCGTCCCAGGACAGCAGGCAGTAGCGGCAGCGGTTGGCACAGGGGACGCAGAGGGTTTGCAGAAGGACGGATTCGGTTTTCATCATCTTTATACCTCAAGCGTTTCGTCGTTTGCGTTATACCTCAAGCGTTTCGTTGTTTGCGCAGATCGGCGTGAGAACGCCGTCCGCGAGACGCCACGCTTCCCCGCAGACGGTCTGTCTGCCGTTTGCGATATGAAGATACGTTCCATCGGGAAAGATCAGAAATGCCCGGCCTTTGCTGTCGGGATAGGCGATATCCTCCATGACACGCAGGCCGTCCAGCACGTCGTCCTTGATCTCCTGATAGTGGGGCAGGATCATCTGCTTCGTCAGACCCAGGCCGGGGAAGAAGCGCCGATAGGCCGGATCCACGGCCTCCCCTTCCTCCTCGGGCTGGGCGTAGACCGTCTCGGCACAGTTCATGGACCCGGCGCTGATGCCGATCAGGACGCCGTCGTAGCCCCGAAGGAGCTCCTTCAGACCGATTCGCCGGAAGAAGCGGTTCTGCGTCGGGACGTGGCCGCCGCAGAGGATCAGCAGATCCGCGTCCCGGATCAGCTCCGCGGCCCGGGCTTCGTTCCTGCCGTCCAGCGCCTGGAAAGACTTGAAGGCAAGCCCTGCGTTTTCAAAGCTCTTTCGCATCAGAACCGCATAATAATCCGTAATCTCCGGAACGTCGGGATCCGAGCAGACGGCCAGCGCCCGGCAGGGATTCGGTACGACTCGCAGCAGCTCCTCCGGAAAATGATTGGCGGGATTCAAGCTCAGATGGTCGGAATCCGGCAGATCGGTGCGGCTCGTCAGGAAACAGATCATGCTTTTGCCTCCTTTTTCTTCTTTGTCCGAATTATACCAGACCTGCCGGGTGCTTGCAAGCGTTGTTTTTCTTGACCGAACCGAAAAACCGTGTTATAGTAACAAAAACAGATCTGGCAGATCCGTTTTGATCTTGTTTCTTTTGATTTTGTCGTGCATCATCGCTTTACGGATGGAGATTCGAATATGAAGCAAACATTGTTGGACGGCCTTGACCGGCTGGAAATCGCGCTGCCGCCCGAACGGACGGAACAGCTCCTTGCCTTCGGAGAAGCTGTTTTGGAGAAGAACCGGTTCATGAACCTGACCGCTATTACGGATCCGGCCCAGGCTGCGGAGCTGCATCTGCTGGACAGTCTGACTCTGCTGAAGGTCCTGCCCCTGGCGGGAAAATCCCTGCTCGACGTGGGAACCGGGGCCGGCTTTCCCGGTGTTCCGCTGAAGCTGGCAGAGCCCAGCCTGCGGCTGACCCTGCTGGACAGCCTGCAGAAGCGCATGCACTGGCTGGAAACCGAGGCTCTGCCGACACTTGGCGTTGAGGCCCGCTTTCTCACCGGAAGGGCTGAGGACTTTGCGAAGGAGCAGCGGGAGCGCTACGACGTGGTGTGCTCCCGGGCCGTGGCCCGGCTGAACCTGCTCTGCGAGCTCTGCCTCCCCTTCGTCCATAAGGGCGGCTATTTCCTTGCCATGAAGGGCGCCCAGGCGGAGGAGGAGCTTCACGAGGCTGCAAAAGCGATCCGCGTTTTGGGCGCTGCCTACGAGCGGACCGAGGAGTTTGAGATCGGCGGCGCGGTCCATTCCGTCATCGTGATCCACAAGACCGGCAATACGCCGCTGCAATATCCGCGGAGCTGGGCGCGGATGAAACAGAAGCCGCTGTAGGCCGGAAACGGCGGACAAGCAATGCTTGTCCCTACATTCATTTTGCATTTTGCGCTTTGCATTTTGCATTTCACAGGAGCCGCTATGAAACAGACAGCTTGTGTAGGCCTTCTGGCCCACGTGGACGCCGGGAAGACGACGCTGGCGGAGGCGATCCTCTATCGCTGCGGCGTTCTGCGGAGTCTGGGCCGGGTGGATCACGGCGATACGACTCTGGACTTTGATCCTTTGGAACGGGAACGGGGCATCACGATCTTCGCCTCCCAGGCCCACGTGACCTGGAAGGATTGGGACCTGACTCTTCTGGACACGCCGGGACACGTGGATTTCTCCGCAGAGACGGAGCGGATGCTCCGGGTCCTGGACTGCGCGGTGCTGGTCATCAGCGGGATCGACGGGGTGCAGGCCCACACCCGGACCATCTGGAAGCTGCTGGATCACTATCAGATCCCCACCGTCCTCTTTGTGACAAAGATGGATCTGTCCCGGAACAGCCGGACGGAACTGCTGACAGGTCTTCGCCGGGAGCTGGGAGACGCTGTGGTGGACTTTTCCCCGGACAACGCCGAACGGGATGAACAGCTTGCACTCTGCGGAGAGGCCGCCATGGAGGAATATCTCGACACCGGCGCCCTCTCCCCTTCCGCTTTGCGGGAACTGCTGGCAGCCCGGGAGGCCTTCCCCTGTTTCTTCGGCTCCGGGTTGAAGCTGGAGGGGATCGACAGCTTCCTCGACGCGTTTACGGGCTTGCTTTCGTCTCGACCCCGCCCGGAAGCCTTCGGAGCCCGGGTATTCAAAATTACCCATGACAGCCAGGGTGTACGCCTGACCCATCTGAAAGTCACGGGCGGCTGCCTGCGGGTCCGGGATTCTTTGTCCTATGACGGGACAGAAGAAAAGATTTCCCAGCTTCGGCAGTATAACGGCGGGAAGTTCACGGTTGTGGAAGAAGTGGCCGCAGGCGAGGTCTGCGCCGCCGTCGGGCTCAGCGCGGCGAAAAACGGTCAGGGCTTCGGCGTCGAAGCTTCCGCCGGCAGCCCGGTTTTGGAGCCCGTGATGCACTATCGCATCGAATTGCCCGCCGGGACGGATCCGCGTCTTGTTTTGCCGAAACTGAAGCAGTTGGAGGCGGAGGATCCCATGCTCCGTCTGCGTTGGGATCCCAGGCTCCAGGAGCTCTCCGTAGGCCTCATGGGCGAGGTCCAGGCCGAGGTGCTGAAAAGCCTGATCCTGGACCGCTTCGACCTGGCCGTGGATCTGGGCCGGGGCAGCGTACTCTACAAGGAGACCATTGACCGAGCCGTGGAGGGCGTAGGGCACTACGAACCTCTGCGCCACTATGCCGAGGTACATCTGCTGCTGGAGCCCCTGCCCCGGGGAAGCGGCCTTGTATTTGCCTCTTCCTGCAGCGAGGATAAGCTGGATCGGCACTGGCAGCGGCTGATCCTCACGCATCTGATGGAAAAGGAACATCTTGGGATCGCCCTCGGCGCGCCCATTACGGATATGAAACTCACTCTGGCCACAGGAAAGGCCCATATCAAGCACACCGAGGGAGGCGACTTCCGGCAGGCGACCTATCGAGCGGTGCGGCAGGGCCTTATGCAGGTCCCCTCCGTCATTCTGGAGCCCTGGTATCGCTTCCGGCTGGAGCTTCCGACCGCCCAGATCGGCCGGGCCATCACGGACGTGAAGGCCCGCTTCGGCAGTTTTGAGACCCCCGAGGACATGGGCGGCGTAAGCCTGCTCCGCGGGCGGGCCCCGGTTTCCACCATGACGGACTACGCCAGAGAGCTGGCAGCCTATACGCGGGGCGCCGGGCGTTTGAGTCTGGAATTGGAGGGCTACGATCTCTGCCACGACCCCGAGGCAGTACGGGCCGCCAACCCCTATGATCCGGAGGCTGATCTGGACAACACGCCGGATTCCGTGTTCTGCGCCCATGGGGGCGGCTTTACGGTCAAGTGGGACAAGGTTTTCGCCAACATGCACCTGGAAAGCGTTCTGGCTCCGAAACGGGAGACCGCGCCTGTGCGTCGGCGGCGGCTGAGCATCGACGAAAAGGAGCTTCAGGCCATTCTGGAGCGGGAGTTCGGACCGATCAAAAGGCCCCAGTATTCGGCTTCCGTTTGGAGCTCCAAACCGGAACCGGAGCCGGAACGACCTTTGCCGGAACGAAAAATCACGAAGTATCTGGTGGTGGACGGCTTCAACGTGATCCACGCCTGGCCTGAGCTGGCGGCTCTGGCGGAGACGGATTTCCAGCAGGCCCAGGAAAAGCTCATGGAGATCCTGGCGAACTACGCCGCCTTCACCCGGACCGAGACCATTCTGGTCTTCGACGCCTACAAGGTCAAGGGCGGCAAGGGCGAGCGCTTCGATTACCACGGTGTCCGGGTGGTCTATACGAAGGAGAATGAAACCGGCGACGCTTACATCGAACGCCTGCTCCACGACATCGGGAAAAATGAGCAGGTACGTATCGTTACGTCTGACAATCTGATCCAGGTCTCGGCCCTCCGCTCCGGCGTGATGCGGCAATCCGCCCGGGAGTTCGGGGAAGAGATCGACCGGATCTACGGGGATATTGACGATTACCTCCGAGGCCTGAACCGGCAGAAAATGGGGACGGTCGGAGAAAATACCACAGCGGCAGGTAACAAGTGACAGGTTACAAGTGAAAAGTGACAGACCAAAATGGAACATGAAGCACTGATAAAACGCATCGACGATCTGTCCCGGCAATGCGACCGGGCGGGAATCGTCACGCATACCGCCTTTCTCACCCCGGCGGAGCAGGCTGCGGCGGCGCAGTACGCCAAAGGCCTGCGGGGCTGCCGGCTGCTGCTGCACGGGGGCAAAGCTGACTGCGAGCGGCGAGTCGCCTTCTTCCTGCCGGACTGGCTGGAGGAAGCGGATTTTGAGCCCGCCGATTATCTCAGCGCTGTGCGGATCGACGCCTATTTCGGTACTCCCGGCCACCGGGATTATCTGGGCGCTCTGCTGGGCCTGGGGGTTCGGCGGGAATGGGTGGGCGACATCCGGATCGAGGGGCAGACCGCCTGGGTCTTTTGCCTGCCCTCCGTGGCGGAGCAGCTGGCCGGGCTGGAACAGGCCGGGCGGGTCAGCGTCAAGGCCGCCGTCGTTTCCCTCTCCGACGTACCGGAGCCGGAGCGGAAACGAAAGGCAGTGCATTTCACGGTTCAGAGCCCCCGCTTTGACGCGATCCTGGGCGAAAGCTTCCGGCTTTCCCGGACCCAGGCCGTTAAGCTGATCGCAGCGGGCGCTGCCTGCCTGAACTATCTCCCCTGCCTGAAAAACGACGCCCCCGTCCAGGAGGGAGACGTGATCTCCCTGAAGGGACACGGCAAGGCCACCGTCGCGGAAATCGGCGGCAGGAGCCGGAAGGATCGGCTGTTCGTGACGGCGGAGATCTGGGAATAACGGCGGATGAAAATGTCGCTTCGCAGGCGACCAAAAGACGCCCTCCGTATGATTTAATTGGGACGTAAACCAAATAAATCATATGGAGGGCTTCAATTATGAAAAACACGGAAAACAACATCACCGAGCTGGTCTTTATCCTGGACCGCAGCGGCTCCATGGCGGGACTGGAGGCCGACACCATCGGCGGCTTCAACGCCATGATCGAAAAGCAGAAGAAGCAGGACGGAATCTGCTACGTCTCCACCGTGCTCTTTGCCAATGAATCCCGCGTGATCCACGACCGGGTGCGGCTGGCGGACGTGCGGCCCATGACCGCGGACGACTACACGGTGGGCGGCTGCACGGCTTTGATCGACGCCATCGGCGACGCGATCCACCACGTCGGAAACGTCCATAAGTATGCCAGGCCCGAAGACGTGCCTGCGCACACGGTCTTCGTCATTACCACCGACGGCATGGAAAACGCTTCCCGCAAGTACCGGGCCGACGAGGTCAAGCGGAAGATCGAGCAGTTGAAGGAAGAGCGAGGCTGGGAATTCCTCTTCATCGGGGCGAACATCGACGCCGTGCAGACTGCGGGCCGCTTCGGCATCGACGCGGACCGGGCCGTCAACTACCACGCCGACAAGCGGGGTACCAACGTGCTCTATGAATGCGTCAGCCGGACCGTGGGCAGCATCCGGGCCAACGCGCCCATGTCCGCCAAGTGGGCGGAGGACATTGACCGGGACTACAAGAATCGGAAGCGATAAGTCGGAACGCAGCGTTCATCCTGCAAACCGAAGCGCTTTCAGACCGGATTCAGGGCTCCGTAAAGAGCTCGCGGCAGAGCAGTTCTGTTTCTCTTGTCACGGCAGCAAAGTCAACGGCGGGACGGTAAAGCTCCTCGATCAGATCGTGGTGGTCCTTGGCCTGCCGCAGCCAGCTCACCGCCTGCCGCAGCAGACTGCGTTCCAGATTCCGCATCTCCCGTGCCTTGTCGGCAATTGCGTCGGGCAGTCCATCTTCCAGCGCCGTGTCCAGATCCAGCCGCAGCATGGCGTGTTTCGGACCGGGGAAATCCGGATGCACCCGCAGCCACCCCTGTCCCCTGTTCGGAAGCAGGACGCCTGCCGCAGCGTCGGGATCCAATGGATCCATGGCAAGCACCACGTTCTCTCCCGCTTCGATCCAGCGATCCGCCAGCGTCCGCAACAGACCGCTTCCGGCGCCCCAGCTGTCCAGGATCGTCCAGATCCTGCCTTCTGCCGGGGAGATCGAAAGCAGACCTTTCGGCGTGATCCCGCTCAAATAGATTCGCCGCACGGTTCCCGGTCCGTTACCCTGGGGCAGCTCTCCGTCAAGGATCTGCCCCAGGGCTTTCTTTGTCACGGCAAGGACTCGCTCCCTTCCCAGAAGCTGCCGCCGTGCCTTTGCCAGATCGGAAACCGCGTGCAGGCAGCCGGATACCGGGCCGTAGCAGGCTGTATTGGCCGCCTTGGCCGCACGGATCGCCGGGATCAGCGGGCGAAGCTCCGCTTCCCGGTAACAGCGGCCCAAATTCAGATAGTTCGCTCCGCAGCCGCAGAGCGCAGGCTCCACCACGTGAGGCGCTGTCCCGTCCACCAGGGCCAGACCGATCTCCGGGATCAGCAGGCCGTCCAGTGAATCCGGATCCGAAGAGCAGAGAATCCGCTCCACACGCCGACCGGTTTCCTCAGCACGAGCGGCCACCGTCTTCATCAGCGTTGATTTTCCGCAGCCGGAACCGCCCTTCAGGATGAGCAGCCGCCGGATCCGGGGATCCTTTTGCAAAGTATCATATTCTGAGCGAAATCCCTCGGGGGTATTTGCCCCCAGGAAGTAGGTATCTGTCAAGGCGATCACACTCCTTCCTGTTATTCTATCCGAAATGGGCTGCCAAGGTGCGGATTTCCGGTTGCGTCGGCGTCAGAAATATGGTATAGTTAGAATATCAACGGCTGAAGGTGGAAAACTGGATGACTGAACTGAAAAAAATGCTCCGGGGGATGCTCTACGACCCGACCGACGGGGAGCTTGCCGCCCTGCGTGAGACAGCGCACCGGCTCTGGCGGGAATACAATACCCTGGATGAGGCGTCTCCCCGGCGCGGGGAGATTCTGGACGAACTCTTTCCGAACAAGGGCCCCGATCTGTTTCTGGCCGGGCCTGTCTACGTGGACTACGGCGTCTTCACGACGTTCGGAGCCCGGTGCTACGCCAACTTCAATCTCACGATTCTCGACACCTGTCCGGTCACCATCGGCGACGACGTGATGTTCGGTCCCAACTGCTCCCTGCTCACTCCCCTCCACCCCCTGCTTCCCGCCCAGCGGAATCAGCGCCGCCGGAATAACGGAAGTCTCTACGATCTGGAATACGGCGCCCCGATCACCGTGGAGAGCGACTGCTGGATCGCCTCCGACGTGAAGATTGCGGGCGGCGTCACCATCGGCCGGGGCACCGTCATAGGCGCGGGCAGCGTCGTGACCCGCAGCATCCCCGCGGGCGTTCTGGCCGCCGGAGTCCCCTGCCGGGTAATCCGCCCTCTGACGGAAAACGATCTGCTGGACCTGAAGGATGAAGAATTGCTTGAACCTGAAGGATGAAGAATTGCTTGAACCTGAAGGACGAAGAATTGCTTGAACCTGAAGGATGAAGAATTGCTTGAAAATCCTTGCTATTTTCGATAAACCGTGCTATAATGTATGGAAATATCAAAGAGTTTTCCGAGGTGATCCAAATGGAACCAAAAAAAGTCATGCTCTCCGGCATTAAGCCCAGCGGCGATCTGACCCTGGGCAGCTATCTCGGCGCGATCCGCAACTGGAAGGAACGCGCTGCGGAATATGACTGCTATTATTTTATGGCAGACCTGCACGCCATCACCGTGCGGCAGAACCCGGCCGATCTGCGCCGCCGGACCATGGAACAGCTTGCGCAATACATTGCCTGCGGTCTGGATCCGGAGCAGAATACCCTCTTTATTCAGAGTCACGTGCATCAGCACGCGGAGCTGGGCTGGGTGCTGAACTGCTACGCCATGTTCGGCGAGCTCTCCCGGATGACCCAATTCAAGGATAAGAGCGCCAAAAACGCCGACAACATCAACGGCGGCCTTTTCACCTATCCCGCCCTGATGGCCGCGGACATTCTGCTCTACCAGCCCGACTACGTTCCCGTGGGCGAGGATCAGAAGCAGCACGTGGAACTGACCCGGGACATCGCCGTGCGCTTCAACCACATCTACGGCGACACCTTCAAGCTTCCCGAGCCCTATATTCCCAAGATCGGCGCACGGATCATGAGCCTGGCAAACCCCGAGGCGAAGATGTCCAAGTCTGAAAACGAAGACCCGGGCCGCGTGCTCCTGATGGACAGCCCGGATCAGATCATGCGCATGTTCAAGCGGGCCATTACCGACTGCGACGCCTGCGTCCGCTATGACACGGAAACCAAAAAGGGCATCTCCAACTTGATGACCATCTATTCCGCCTGCACCGGCAAGAGCTATCAGGAGATCGAAAAAGAGTTCGACGGTCGGGGCTACGGCGAATTCAAAACCGCCGTGGGCGAAGCCGTGGTCGCGCTGCTGACGCCGATCCGCGAGGAGGCCTCCCGGCTGATGAAGGACAAGGCTTATCTGGAATCCGTCTGCAAAAACGGCGCCGAGAAGGCATCGTATATCGCCAACAAGACCCTGAGAAAGGTCTATAAGAAGGTAGGCTTCGTGGCCAGATAATCGACCCCTGGACCAATCTCACTTTTTCGGGAAAGAAAGAATACCATGATTTTAGACGTGAATTTTCTGCTCCGGGTCGGAGCAGCGCTGTTGGCCGCCGGAGTGCTGTCCTTTTTGGCTACTCCTCTCGTCAAAATTCTTGCGCAGAAGGTCGGCGCCATGGACGTGCCGAAGGACAGCCGCCGGATGCACGACCACCCCATCCCCCGGATGGGCGGCCTGGCGATCTTTATCGGCTTTTTGCTCTCCGCCGCCGTGTTTTGCACCGACCTGCGGACGGACCGAAGCCTGCAGTCGATCCTGCTCGGCGCCATTGTGATCGTGATCCTCGGCGTCTTTGACGACCGGTACGCGCTGAGCGCAAAGCTGAAACTCGTGGTTCAAATTGTCGCCGCGGCCATCGTGGTTTTTTACGGTGATCTGCGCATCGACCGCTTGACCAACCCCTTCGGCTCCAGTCTCTTCTCCTACCTGGATCTCGGCGTCTTTGCCTATCCCATCACGATCCTCTGGATCGTCGCCATCACCAACGCCGTCAACTTTATCGACGGTCTGGACGGTCTGGCCTGCGGCGTAAGCTGCATCTCCTCTTTGAACATGCTGGTCATTGCGCTGCTGGTTTCCGACGCCAAGGTCGCCATTATCATGGCCGCCCTGACCGGAGCCTGTCTCGGCTTTGTTCCCTACAACTTCAATCCGGCCAAGATCTTCATGGGAGACACCGGTTCCACCTTCCTGGGCTTTATGTTGGCGACAATCTCGATCCAGGGGCTTTTCAAGGCATATGCGGCCATCTCCTTCATCGTGCCGTTCCTGCTGTTGGGCCTGCCGATCTTCGACATCTGCTTCGCGGTGATCCGTCGGATCGCCAGCGGACGCAATCCCATGGAGGCGGATCGCGGGCATTTCCACCATCGTCTGATCGATATGGGCTTCAGCCAGAAGCAGTCCGTGGCCATCGCCTACGTGCTCACCGGCATCCTCGGGCTGGCCGCCGTTCTGCTGACTGTTTCCGGCGCGATGCGAACGCTGATTATGCTGGGCGCGATCCTTGTCGTCGGCGCCATCGGCATCCGGATCATTATGGGCGCAACACCCAAAGGCAAGTTCTGGCAGCACATCAAGCACGGGATCCCTCCGGAATCCGAAGCGGCGCCTGCCGCCCCCACGGAACCGAGCGAGGCCGCTTCGCCCGTCGAACAGGAGGCAGAGCATGAAAAAGATTAAGGTCCTCTCCGTCTTTGGCACCCGGCCTGAGGCCATCAAGATGTGCCCGCTGGTCCGGCATCTTGCTTCCCTGTCTGAGGTGGATAGTCTCTGCTGCCTCACCGGCCAGCACCGGGAAATGCTGGATTCCGTCATGGACATCTTCAAAATCAAAGCGGACTACGACCTGAACATTATGCAGGCCCGCCAGACCCTCTCCTCCATCACCAGCCGGACTCTGCTCGGTATGGATGCGGTGATCGAGCAAGCAAAGCCGGATCTGATCCTCGTCCACGGCGACACCTCTACCACCTTCGCCGGCGCCCTGGCTGCCTTCTACCACAAGGTCCCCGTGGGACACGTGGAAGCCGGGCTGCGTACCGGAGACAAATACTCCCCCTATCCCGAGGAGATGAACCGCAGCCTGGTGGGCAGGATCGCGGAGCTGCACTTCTGCCCCACGGTGAACAACCTGCGCAACCTGGAACGGGAAGCCGTGCCGGGAGACAAGTTCATTACCGGCAATACCGTCATCGACGCCATGAAAACCACCGTCCGTCCGGATTTTGTCTTCTCTGTGCCGGAACTGAACGAACTGGACTTTGCAAATCGGCGCGTGATCGCCGTCACCTGCCATCGGCGGGAGAACTACGGGGAACCCATGCGGGAGATCATGGAAGCCCTCCGGGAGCTGGCTCTCACACACCCGGAGGTCGAGCTGGTCTATCCCGTTCATCTCAGCCCTGTTGTCCGGGAATGCGTCTTCGGTATTCTGAAGGACTTGCCCCGGATCCATCTGATCGATCCCATCGACGTGGAGAACATGCACAATCTGATGGCGCGCTGCAGCTTCGTGATGACGGACAGCGGCGGCCTGCAGGAAGAGGCGCCCGCCCTTGGCAAGCCCGTTCTGGTTTTGCGCCGTGAGACGGAGCGCCCCGAGGCCGTGAAGGCCGGGACCGTGAAGCTGGCCGGTGTGAAAAAGCAGGACGTCCTTGCGCTGGCCGAAGAGCTTCTGACCGACAAAGCCGCTTATGAGGCAATGGCCCACGCCGTCAACCCCTACGGCGACGGTCACGCCTGTGAACGCATCGCCCAGGGCATCCTCTGGCATTTCGGCCTCGCCTCCGATAAACCCGCTGATTTTCACGCATAGAAAACGCGCCCGCCGGTTCCTTCTGAACCGTCGGGCGCAGTTTTATGATATACGGTAGAATCTGTCTCAAAACCATAAGTAGATTGCCGCGGCGATCAGCAGCTCCGTGGTTGTGGCTCCGTCCTGCTTCATCGCAAGGATCAGTACCGCCAGGATCAGCAGCTCTTCCGTATTGATCCCTTGTGGCAGGAATCCTGCCAGGAGCCCCGGAGAATCACAGCGGCAACGCCCGGGCTCCCGCGCTTCCGGCCGGGGACGAGGAGGCGGACGCGGCGGCGAAATCAGATGGGTGCAGGACGCGGTTTCCGACGCTGCCATGCCGTGATCCGGATCCCGATTTCGGGTTTCCGGCTCTCGATTTCGGGTTTCCGGCTCCCGATTTCGGTTTTCCGACTCCCGATTTCCGGCTCTCACTCGCCCTTGTGATGCAGCCTTTTGCCTCGCGGCTCCCAGTTCCTGCCGAACGCTGCTTGCAGGCTGTCGCTCAGTTTCCGCCGTCTCTTCCCTGCCGCCCGTTTTCCGCGGCAGGGCGGGAGGATCCGGAATGATCTTTCGATCAAAACCGCCCTCCGGATTGGGCGTGTACCGGCTATACATTTCCCGTCCTCCTTTGCGTCAGCAGAGCCCCCGCGAGCCGCGAGAGCCTCGCAGCCCGGAGGGCTCTGTCCACACAGCTCTGTCCCGCCGCAGAAACCGTTGGCCGCAGAGCGGACAGGACCCGCGTTTCGCTTCCGCCCGCCGCGGAGAACAGGCTTACCAGTCGTCCGAGATCCGGCACGTTTTGCTCGAGGAAGGGAATGGAGGAGACCGGATCCGCCGTCGCGGCGCTGTCAGTCGAGCGGCTCTCCTGCGCGGAGAAGTCCTGCGCGTCGGTTTGATCGCCATGCGTGTGAGGATGAGAAGTCGATGAAGCGGACGCGTCTCTCTGATCAGGCGCGTCGCGCCGGGGCGGTTCGCCCGGGGCAGGACTGTCGGGCGGCTTCAGACCCAGAGACTCCGCCAGCGCCGCAACCCGGGCCATCTGTTCTGGATCGGACAGGATGCTTTGCAGAGTGCCTTGCAGATCCTCCATGTCACAGCTTCTCCTCCAGGCTCCGCGCCAGCCGCTCCGCCTCTGTTCCCGCCAGAAGCGGCGTCAAAGCCTCCTTGAGCCCCTCCACGTTTCCCTGTTGTATGGCCTTTGACGCAGTTTTGAGCCTCGCTCCGCCGTCGGACTGGAGCAATCGGATCAGCGCCTGTCCTTCCGGGCTTGTCAGCAATTGCCGGATTTGCTCGGGATCTGGTGAAGTTTCAGATAAATTTTGCGACAGCTCAACCATTTCCTTGCCTCCTAAGGATTTTTCTGCTATAATAGAATATGCGCAAGGAAAGGAATGGGTGCGGAAATGAAGATTATCGTTT
This sequence comes from uncultured Clostridia bacterium, assembly GCA_947164825.1. Lineage (GTDB taxonomy): Bacteria > Bacillota > Clostridia > Oscillospirales > Oscillospiraceae > JAFRPC01. The sequence goes on along the minus strand of CAMUYE010000021.1, from coordinate 11,157 downwards.
TTTCAGACTCCCACCGGGAGCTGGACGGGATGCGGAAGGTCGTCCGGCGGGAAAAGCCCGATTACGTCTTCCACCTGGGAGACCACGACTCGGACGCCGAGCAGATCAGCCGGGAGTTCCAGCTTCTGCCCGTGGCCATGGTTCGCGGCAACTGCGACGGCTGGGGCGACACCCCCCTGTCCCTGACCCTCACCCTGGGCGGCAAGCGTTTCTTCCTTTGCCACGGCCACACTTACGGAGTAAAAAGCGGTCTTTTGCGCGTCATCTATGCGGCGAGAGAGCAGAACGCCGATATCCTGCTGTTCGGGCACACCCATGAGGCCTATTACGAATGCCTGAATGAAGGAACCGATTCTGAACTCTACGTTCTGAATCCCGGCTCCTGCGGTTACGGCCGGAAGCCCACCTACGGGCGGATCGTTCTGGAACCGGGGAACCGAATTGAAATCGGATACCATACCATATAAGAGGTGTTTTTCATGATTTTAGCCATTGACGTCGGCAACAGCAACATCGTTCTCGGTTGTATCCGGGACGGAGAGATCCTCTTCGTAGCCAGGATGGCCACGGATCGGATCAAGACCTCAGACCAGTATTGCGCGGAACTGAAAACCATGCTCGGGCTCTTTGACGTGACGCCCGGGGATATCGAGGGGAGCATCATCTCCTCCGTGGTTCCCATGGTGCAGCAGGTGCTGGAACGGGCTGTCAAGCAGTTGACGGGCAAGTCCTGCCTTACCGTCGGTCCCGGTCTCAAAACCGGCCTCAACATCAAAATCGACAACCCCGCCCAGGCGGGCAGCGATCTGATCGTCGGCGCCGTGGCCGCCATCGAAGCCTACGGTACGCCTCTGTGCGTCATCGACCTGGGGACGGCCACAACGATCTCCGTGATCGACCGGGACGGCGTTTTCCGCGGCGGCAGCATCGCGCCGGGGGTCATGCTCTCTCTGAACGCCCTTTCCAGCGGAACGGCGCAGCTCCCCGGCATCAGCCTGGAGAAGCCGCGCCGCGCCATCGGCACGAATACGGTGGATTCCATGCGCAGCGGTCTGCTGCTGGGCTCCGCCGCCATGCTGGACGGCATGGTGGAGCGGATCGAGGAAGAGCTCGGTTATCCCACGAAGGTGATCGCCACCGGCGGATTGGCGAAGTTCATCGTTCCCCTTTGTAAGCGGGAGATGACCGTGGACGACAATCTCCTGCTCAACGGACTGGAACTTTTATATCGGCGAAACCGGCGGTAATCAGTTCGAGCCCTCGCCCATCCGATTCCGGACTGCCGTCGGCAGACTGTTTACACGACGCAGACAATCAGGACGGCGCAGAGGATGAAGCACACGCCGAGGCCGACCGTGGCGAACGCTTCCAGGAGCGTGTTTGCAATCGCCTTTCTGCGGCGGGCGCGCCTCCGTGCGATCTGTTCACGGCTTTGCTGTGCGGGCAGGACTCGGATCGTCATCGTGTTTGTCATTTCAGATTACCTCCGTTCATGTTTGATCATTTAGCGTTTCGATTTCGTTTACAATAAAAGTTTACATCTTTATCGGTCCCGTAACCGGGACAGAAAGGAGTCCCTATGAAAGAATTCTACTTCCCCGTACGCAAGAACACCCGCATCCATTGCTGTCAGTGGATCCCGGAGGGCAAGCCCCGCGGCGTCATCCAGATCGTCCACGGCATCGCCGAGTATGCGGCCCGCTATGACGAACTGGCAAAGTTCTTTACCAAGAACGGGTTTGTGGTGGTCGGCGAGGATCACATGGGCCACGGCGGCTCCATCTCTGAGGAGATCCCCCAGGGCTGCTTCGACGGCGGATGGCTTACCGCCGTATCCGACACCTATCGCCTGATGCAGATGACCAAGGAGGAATATCCCGACCTGCCCTATATCATCTACGGCCACAGCATGGGCTCCTTTATGACCCGCACCCTGCTCTATACCTACCCCGACGCGGGTCTCAAAGCCGCTGTCATCAGCGGTACCGGCTGGATGCCCAAGGTCGTTCTGAAAACCGGCCGGGTCGTCTGCGCCGCCGAGGGAAAACGCAAGGGTATGGACAGCACTTCCCCCATGATCAACAAGCTGATGTTCGGTTCCTACAACAAGGGATATGACAACCCCAGGACCCCCGTGGATTGGCTCAGCCGCGATGAGGCCGAGGTGGATAAGTATATCGCCGATCCCCTGCTGGGCTTCGACGCCTCCATCGGTCTGGCCCGTGAAATGCTGGGCGGTATGCTGATGAACGAGGACAAGAAAAATCTGGAGAAGATGCCCAAGTACCTGCCCGTGCTTTTCGTCAGCGGCGATCAGGATCCCGTCGGCAGCAACGGCAAGGGCGTGGAGCAGACCTACGAGGCCTTCAAGGCCGCGGGCATGAAGAACGTGCGGATCAAGCTCTATCCCGGCGGACGCCATGAGATGCACAACGAGCTCAACCGCAAGGAACTGCAGGCCGACGTGCTGGCCTTCCTGAACAAGGCGCTGGCGAAGTAGGAAGGAATCCGGGAGAATCCGGAACAGGACCTTCTACGCGTCATTGATTTCGCTCATTGCTTCGGAATAGCTGTCGGCAGAGCAGAAGAAATTGCCCTCCGCGTCAAACACCTCGTAATGGCCTCGGATCCGGATGATTTCATACTGTTTCATACGCTCAGCTCCTTTCGATTTCTGAGCATAGAATATCATGCTATTTGTCCCATAAGACGGACAGTCTTGCGAGTGTTTTCAATATTTCGGCTGACTGTTTCGCGTTACTTTGGAAAGAAAGGCGGGCGGCAAAGCGTCGTTCCTGTACAGTTATGCCTAATTATAAGCTGATCCTGCAATACGACGGCAGCCGCTACCGGGGCTGGCAGCGGCTGCCCGATACGGACGCGACCGTACAGGGAAAGGTGGAAGCTGTGCTCTCCCGCCTCTTCGAGGAAGCTGTAGAGGTTCAGGGCAGCGGACGGACCGACGCAGGCGTGCACGCGCTGGGACAATGCGCCTCCTTCCGAACACTGCGGGATCTCCCCCCTGCCGAGGTGCTGACGGCGCTGCGCGCATGGCTTCCCGAAGACATCGGGGCCGTTCAGCTGGAATACGCCCCGCCCCGCTTTCACGCCAGGTTGTCGGCGGTGGAAAAACGCTATCGGTATCGTGTCTGGATCACCGAAAGTCCCTGCGTCTTTGAGCGGCGTTACGTCTACGCTTTGCCGGGAAATTACGATCTTGACGCCATGCGGGCAGCGGCGCGCATTTTGGAAGGGACTCACGATTTTCGGGCCTTCTCCGCGGTAAAAACGAAGAAATCCACGATTCGAACTCTTTCAAGCATTGAAATTGACCGTGTGGGGGACGAGCTGCGCTTTTCCTTCACCGCAGACGGCTTTCTGCACCGTATGGTTCGCATCCTGACCGGAACCCTGTTGGAAGTCGGACGCGGGGATCGCCCGCCCGCAGGCGTTTCAGAACTGCTGAAGATCGGAGAGCGGGCCGCGGCCGGTTTTACCGTTCCTGCAAAGGGCCTCTGCCTGATGGAAGTGCGGTACAAAGATGAAAGCTGCGTGCGGAAGCAGGAAGGTTGTGATCGTTTATGAACATTCAAATATTCGGCACCGCCAAGAGCTTCGATACCAAGAAGGCGGAACGCTGGTTCAAGGAACGCCGCATCAAGTATCAGTTCATCGACATGAAGCGTTACGGACTATCGGGAAAGGAATTTGATTCCGTACTTCGAGCCGTGGGCGGCGTGGACAAGCTGGTGGACTGGGAGGGAAAGGATCCCGATCTGGATCTGCTGCGCTATCTGGGCAGCGAAACTGCAAAGGAAGACAAAGTCTACGAAAACCAGGCTCTGATCCGTTTGCCCGTAGTCCGCAACGGAAAAAAGGCCACCGTGGGCTACGCCCCGGAGACCTGGATAGAATGGGAAGATTGATCGTTCTGTTCTGAACGCTCCGGCCGTTGGCAGCGGCCACGATTCCACATTTTTTTGGAGGAAACATAGATGAAAAACCCTATGAAGCTGCTTCAGTTATCCAAGCAATACGACGCATTCGTGGGACGACATCCCAAATTCATGCGCTATATGGCTTATATTACGGATCATTACATGGATGAAGGCTCGGTCCTGGACGTAACCGTGACTGATGTGAACGGTCAAGCCGTTCACGGCAACGCCAAACTCACTGCCGAAGACGTCGCCTTTTTGAAGGAGCTAAGGCAGCTGCTGGGCAAAGACGGCGAATAACGCGGCATGCGAAACGCAGCGTACAGCATGGAGGATCGCTTCGGCCTGACGCGGATTTATCATGCGGAAGTTCCCGCTCTTCTGGCTGAGCTGGCGGCTGCCCCGGCGATGGAACGGCTGAAATACGTTGGCATGAACTGCGGCTGTGAGTACACGGCCTTCCCCCGTTTTGCCAACGGCGGGACCTACTCCCGCTGGGCCCACAGCCTGGGAGTCGGGCTTATCGTATGGCACTTCACCGGAGATCCCGCCCAGGCCGCTGCCGGGCTGCTTCACGATATCGCCACCCCGCCCTTCGCCCACGTGGTGGACTTCCTGCGGGGAGACTATCTGACCCAGGAGGCCACGGAGGACGGGACCCGGGAACGCATCGACGGCAGCCGGGAGATCCAATCTGTTCTGTCCCGATACGGCTTGCGCACAGAGGACGTATGCGATTATCACCGCTATCCGATTGCGGACAACGACAGTCCCCGGCTCTCGGCGGACCGGCTGGAATATACCCTGGGCAACGCCATCCGCTGGGACTTCCTGGACCGGGATGCAATTGCGGCCATCTATGCCGATCTGCGGGTGGGCGTCAACGAGGAAGGCGCGCCGGAGCTGGTCTTCGGCTCCCCGGAGCTCGCTTCCCGCTTCGCTCGGGCGGCGCTGGCCTGCTCCAGGGTCTACGTCTCCGACGAGGACCGCTATTCCATGCAGGCCCTCTGCGAGCTGATTGGGAAGGCGCTGAAAGCGGGTATCCTCTCCCCCACCGACCTTGACGGCACGGAGCCGCCCCTGATCGCGAAGCTGGAGGCCTCGGCGATGGCCGAGGAGTGGAAATCTTTCCGGGCCATGAACCGCACTCTGCGATCCAATGCGCCGCCCGATACCCGCCCCTGGCGGCAGATCCCCGCAAAGAAGCGGCGGATCGATCCGCTGGCAGAAGGCCTGGATCGGGTTTCGGCATGGGATGACGTGTTTCGGGCCGGTCTCGCGGACTTTCTGTCTTGGAAGCAGGACGAATGGCTTTTGGGTTTTTCGACAGGTAAATAGGAGCAGCCGCGAATTGTTACTCACAATCGGTAAGGAGGGCGAACAAGCATGCAGGTCAACAAAAATCACCATGCGGAACTGAGAAGATTTCTGCCCATTTTCCTTGCTATGGTGCTCTGTACGCTGTTTTTTGGATGTGAGAGCGTTTTTCCCCGGTCGGACATTTCCGTCGATGAGAGTATATTTTAATTATTACCAAGAATGGGGTTATGAACACTTCGTTGCCTATCGGGAGGATGGCAGGATTCCCTGCGGCTCCTTCGGCACCATCGAAGACAGCAGACAAATCGACTTGAATTGGTATTCGGTCATAGCCCATGACTGATGATCCTTCAGATCACTGAGTAAAGAAAAGAAAGAAGTAATAAGAGATTGGCGTGTCGATGCCAGTCCCTTATTACTTCTTACTTCTTACTTCTTACTTCTTACTTCTTACTTATTACTTTAAGCTGTCTGCCTCGGGCTGGCGGCCAATGGCCGCCCCTACGGCGTTGCTCGTCGCCGCATTTTGCATTTTGCATTTTGCGTTACCGTTCCCCGTCCAGGACGTTGATGCAGGCCTCCAGGACGGTGCGGGCGATGGGGGCGCAGGTGGAGCTGCCGGCGCCGCCTTCCTCTACCACGACGATAAAGGCCAGGGGGTATTTTTCGTCGGCGATGAAGCCCGCGAAGGTGGCGGTGTTGTTGTCGGTGCCCACCTCTGCGGTGCCTGACTTGGCGCAGACCTCCACGCCGGGGATATCCACGGAGCCGTACATCTCTTTGACGTTGTAGCGCATGAGCGTTTTGAGCTTCTCCGCGGTCTCGGCGGAAACCATTCTGGGCGTTTCCTCCCGGTCGACGGCGTAAGTCTGCCTGCCGCCGCAGCGGGTGGACTCCACCAGATAGGGCTCCGCGGCCACGCCGCCGCCTCCGATGGCGCCCATCCAGACCATATACTGACAGGGGTTGATCAGATCCGTATATTGACCGATCCCGGCCCATGCAAGGTCGTTATCCTCCGCGCCGGAGAGATCAAAGTGCCCCTGACGGGTGTTGATCCCGTCGATTTCGATGCTCTGGGTCAGGCGTGTTGCCTCGGCCTGGCCGTTCAGGGCGGACTTTCCGGTGCGAAGCGTAATCTCTGCGAACGCACAGTTGCAGGAATGGGCCAGCGCTTCTTTCAGCGTCTGCTCCCCGTGAGCCTTGGGACAGGTGATGCGCTCGCCGTTGACGATCCGGACGCCCTCGCAGACGAAGGTCTCGTCCGCCAGACCCGGGTCGTTGTCCAGGGCCGCGGCCAGGGTCGTCAGCTTGAAGATGGAACCCGGGGTATAGGTTGCGTGGAAGAAGCGGTAGATATATACGCCGTCCCAGCGACCGTCCGTGTTTTCTTTTTCCACGTTCGGAGGATCCAGCGGGTCAAAGCTTGGGCTGGACAGGGCGCAGAGGATCTCGCCGGTCCGGTAGTTATAGACGCCGACGGCGCCCTTGCGGCCGTTCATGGCCTGGAGCGCCACAGCCTGAGCCTGGGCCGAGACCGTCAGCTTCAGCTCCGCTCCGTCGGTTTCCATAGCCGCGGTGCCGTTGAGCTTGTCATAGCCGAAGAGCTTGGACGCATAGGCTCGGAGCAGCCGGGGCGGAATGTTGCCGGCCCTGTCGCCCAACAGGTGCAGGGTCGCTTTGCGGATCTTCGTACTGTCGGAATAGGGCTGCTTGGAGTCCGCGGAATAGAGGACTTCCCCGCTCCGGTCCACGATCTCGCCGGTGTCCAGCCGCCCGTTGGTGTAGACGTGGGGGCTGCCGGTGAAGCTGACCCAGCGGTCGGCAAACATGAAGTACCGGATCACAAAAGTCAGCACGCCGAACAGGAGTACGCAGGCCAGGACCAGTGCGAACCAGGTGCGATTTGCGATACTTTTCACGTCCGTGCACCTCCTTTTTCGGTCAGGCGTACGGCGAAGCTGGCGTTTTGCCGGGTATCGCAGGCCTTGATGAAGGCCAACAGCCCCCAGCAGGACATCATGCTGGATCCGCCGTTGGAAACGAAGGGGAAGGTCACGCCGGTCAGGGGCAGGAAGTCCACCGTGCCGAAGACGTTGAGGATGGCCTGGACGATCAGGATCGACATCGCCGCCGAAGCGCCGATGGTATAGAAGCTGGATCGGGCCACCTTGGCGGAGCGGACCACAAAGAGCCCCAGCATGGCAAGGGCGAAGATCATCATGATGGCCATGAGAAGGCCCCACTCCTCACTGACGTAGGCGAAGACCAGGTCGGTGTCCGAAGCGCCCACTCCGGCCATATAATGCATCCAGCCGTTGCCCAGTCCCAGGCCGAAGAGCCCGCCCGCGGCAATGCACATGAGTGATCGGGTCTGCTGGTACCCCTTGTTGAAGGAGTCTTCCCAGATGTGCCCGTAGCCGGAAAAGCGGTTTGCGACATGGGGGAAATGCTTGATGGCAAGGGCCGCCGCCGCCACCAGCACCGCCAGCATCCCCACGCCCACCAGGATCAGGACCGCGCTGGGATAGGAGCTGGAACGCAGCAGGGCGATGGCCAGGAAGCCCACGAAGAAGATCGCCGCCGCGCCGAAGTCGTTGAGATAGACCAGACAGCCGCCGATGAAAGCCGTATAAAGCACGAAGCCCCACATGTTCCTGCGGGTGACGATCCGATCCATGGTAGAAGCGCCGGCCAGGATGAAGCAGATCTTCACCAGCTCCGAGGGCTGGAAGGAAAACCCGCCCAGATAGATCCAGTTGCGGGAGCCGTTGATATTTCGCCCCAGAACGATGTTTGCCAGGAAGAGCAGGATACCCACGGCAGCGGCCAGATAGCGCAGCTTTTTCGCCCGATCCAGATCCCGCAGGCAAAATCCGAGAACCAGGAAAATCACGATCCCGACGCCCATGGCAATGAGCTGTTTATACATTTCCCCGACGTTGGCCGAGGCGCAGACGCCCAGGTCAATGGAGATCAGGAAAAAAGCGATCGTTTCGATCTCGAAGCCGGAGCGCTTGATGATTTTCTGCGCGATGAACATGAGCCATTGGACGCCGATCAGGATCCCATAGGCTGTCATGATCGTTACGCGGTCCCCTTCGCGGTTGAAGGCCAATTCCAGAACCACGAGCAGCTGGAAAACCGTCAGCAGCACCAGCGTCAGGCCGGGGCTGTTCCCCTTTCCCGCCTTTGTCCTGGAATCCGCCTGGAGACGGGCTTCTTCCTGGGAGACGGGTTCCAGTACCATCTCCAGGCCGCCAAGGCTGAGGGTGTCGCCGTAGTTCACCCGGCCGGAGAGAACCTGGTTCCCGTTGACCTCCACCCTGCCCTTTGCGCCGATGTCCGTCACGGTCCAGCCGCCGTCGTCCAGCTTGGTCAGGACTGCGTGGTTCTTGGAGACGGTGGCAAAGTCCAGCACGATGTCCGCGCTCTTTTTGCGGCCCAGCAGGTTTTCCCAATGCGTGACCGGCAGCAGCTCTCCGGTAGCAAGGCGCAGCCAGGCCCAGACCTCGGGCTCGCGCCGGAAGCCAAGCAGGGACCGGGCGCTGCGGATCACGATGAGCAGCGCCAGGGTCGGGAGGCTCAGCCGCAAGACAGCGTGATAAACCGAAAGCAGGGTCACCCCGTCGGGTCCGCGAAAGAAATCAAGCAATAGTTCCATGTGATACTCCTGTGGTTTTAAGAACCATCCCCCGGTCTGGCCGGGGGATGGTTCTCGGTGAATTATACACCCGTATCGTCATATTCAAAATCGTCGTCCAGATCGTATTCTTCCTCAAAGCTGTCGCCGCTCTGGAAGACGGTGGGCGCTCCGAACTCCTGTTCATGCTTCTTCAAATCCTCTACCGCGAGGATCGAATAGTACTTGTCGGTATCCATCGGCAGCTGCTTTTTCTGCAGGGCATTGCGGACAGCCTGGGAAACCAAGGTGTAGAAGATCGTAAAAAGCGGAACGCCGAGGATCATGCCGGGCAAGCCAAACTGGCTGCCGAGAACCGTAATGGCCACCAGGATCCAGAAGCCGGAAACACCCATCCTGTCTCCGAGGATCCGCGGGCCGATGATATTTCCGTCCACTTGCTGCAGGGCTATCTCGAAGATCAGGAAATACAAGCACTGAATCGGGCTTTGGAGCAGGATCAGCAGCGCGGCGGGGACAATGCCGATCAGCGGCCCGAAGAAGGGAATGATGTTGAAAATACCCACCAGCGCGGAGGAGAGCAGCGGATAGGGCAGGCCCAGGATCAGCATTCCGACATAGGAGATGACGCCGATGATCAGCGAGTCGATCAGCTTGCCGACAATGAATTGCCCGAAGCTTTTGTTGGTCAGCCGGCCGATTTCAAAGATCCGGTCCGCATGCTTGGGCTTAAAGACCGCCACAGTAAGCTTTTTGGCCTGCGCGATAAACTTTTCTTTTGAGATCAGCAGGTAGATCGCGGCGACCAGACCGATCAGCATGTTGATCAACACCTTCGCGGCGCCGTAAACTTCGCTGACCGCATCGCCAAGGGTGGAGAAAATATTGATTTCCTTGGTCAGCCAATTCTGCACAGCCTTGACAGGATCCTGCTCCGTCAGCCAATCCTCAAGAGGCGTGCCTTTGGTTACGTTATTGAGCCAGGTCGTGATCTTCTCGTAGTAATTTTGCAGATTTTCTTGGCTGAAGGTTTCGGTGAGCGTATCAACCAGCTGCGGTACAACCATGGCAATCAATCCATAGAGGATCGCAAGGAAAGTTAAAAGCGCTACCACGACGCTGACGCCACGGCTGAGTTTATTCAAGCCGCGCTCTGTCATATTGCTGCGTACAAGAAGCTTTTTGATTCCCTTTTCCACCAGCTTCTGGATCGGGTTCATCAAGTAAGCGAAGGCAATTCCGTAGAAAACAAAGGAGAATAAATTGAGGAGCTTTTTGATGGCGCCGAAAACCGTACCGACGTTGTTGAGCGTGGTATAGAAGACGATACCTAAAATAATGACCGTCAAAAACATCATGCCGAGGCGAAAGTATTTGCTGTCTTTTTTCAGCATCCTGCTCTCCCCTTTCTTTTCCTTTAACTTATATTTTACCATATAATTCGAGCCTCGTCAACGGAAAAGGCCGGTCAAAGATGTAAACTTTTTTTCAGTTTTCAAAAATAATAGTTGATTTTTTTTGGGGTATCGTATATAATACCCATGTTCCGAGCGGGTTATGACCCGATGCGTCGGAGCGGTCTTACGGGCCTTTAGCTCAGTCGGTCAGAGCAGCCGGCTCATAACCGGTCGGTCCTGGGTTCGAGTCCCCGAAGGCCCACCATATAGGGGTATAGCTCAATTGGTAGAGCGGCGGTCTCCAAAACCGTAGGCTCAGGGTTCAAGTCCTTGTGCCCCTGCCACGAAAAACCTTGAAATCTCACGATTTCGGGGTTTTTCTTTGTTTTTCGCTGTTTTTCTTCTTTTTATTGTTCGGTCATTTTTGCTGTACCCTTATGTGTACCCTTATTGTGGATTTTTTGTGCATTCCGACGAATCATAAAAACAGACTGTTTTCCATGTATTTTTGCATGTTTTTCGCGCTTCGGTCTTGCATCTCGCGAATGACAGATCCATATACATCCAGCGTAAATGCGGCAGAATAATGCCCGAGATTCTCCTGCAAGATTTTGATGTCGTCACCTGCGAGAATGGACAGAATCGCATAACTATGCCGCAGATCGTGGAGTCGAATAGCTTCCGCCTGATTACTTGTGCTTGTCGGTTCTTTGGATATAAGCGCATCCTGCTGTTTAGGAAGCGAATCGCATCTTTTTCCGGAGGACGGTTTGCCCACAACCACGTAGCTGCATCTTTCAGCTTTTCGGTTTTGAGCTGACTGACGATGAGATGGCAGAGATCGGAGAACTGGATCGTG
>CAMUYE010000020.1 GCA_947164825.1 uncultured Clostridia bacterium | reverse complement strand
GCATCAGGCATCAGGCATCAGGCATCAGGGGACGGGGGATGCGAGGCATCAGGCAACAGGCAACAGGCAACAGGCAACAGGGGATCACGCCGTAGGGGCGGCCATTGGCCGCCCTTCATCCCCCCCGTCGTAGGGGGCGGCGTCCTCGACGCCCCGCAGGTCTCGGCGAGGCAACAGGCAACAAAAAGATGAAATCAGGGACGGTTCTCGATTTCATCTTTTTGTGTGGAAAACCATGTGGGAAAACATGTGGAAACCCGGTGGAAAAGCGAATCGCGGGGCAGGGGAGGCGTGCAATTTCACAAGCTTTCTTTTCAAGATACCGCTCTGCCCGCCGGTTCGCACGGACAAGCAGAAAAACGCCTGCTAAGAAGATACGGTATTCCACGGGACCTTCGCCGGAGCGGAAAGAATCCCCGGAGAAAACGCCTGAAAATGCCGGAATAAGCATCCTGAAAAGAAGAAAAGTTTTCAAAAATTAAAAATTTTCTTTTCCGGTATCTTGACAGAGATATCGGATCGTGCTATAATTGGAGTATCTTAGAAAGGCGCTTTCAGCGCTGAAAGGAGAAACAACAATGGAATCCGAAGCCCTGCACAGAGGACAATTCACCTTTTACGCCTCCTTCTTCGCCGCCGTGGAGCGGCTGCCGAAAAGCCGCAGATACGAGGCCCTGTCAGCGATTATCCGCTACGGCCTGGATGGCGTTGAGCCCCGGGAGCTGAGCGGCGCGGCCGCCAGCGTCTTCGCGGCCGTCCGTCCGAATCTCGACAGCGCCCGCGTGAAGGCCGCGAAGCGGCTGGCCCAAAAGGAGGCCGAAACCGACGGCTCCGTTCCTCCCACTGGGTGGTTGTAGAATAAGCGTAAGGGTAAGAGTAAGCGTAAGAATAAGCGTAAGAAAAAATATAAGTGTAAGAATCAGAAAAAGAAAAAGTGCTCTCTTTCAGGAAGAGGAAAAGGAGGACAGGCCCCGGACCCCTGCGGCGGGACCGCCTCCGATCCTGTCATTGCGAGGCCAGTTCGCAAACTGGCCGTGGCAATCCGTCTCCCTCGTCCCCCTGGAGACAAGTGACAGGTTACAAGCGACAAGTGACAAGTGACGCATTCCCTGGTGACTGGTGCCTGGTAACCGGTGCCTCGTCCGTGCGGGGTACGCCGTGGCGCACACTGTGCGCCGCTACAAGCGGGTCTGATGCCTGATGCCTATTGCCTGTTGCCTCGCCTCCCCCGTCCCATTTTGCATTTTGCATCTTGCATTTTGCATTATGTATCCGAGCGGGGGACGGCGGACGCTCAATGAGCGCCCCTACGGCGTTTTCCCCTGTTGACTGGTGACTCGTCCGTGCGGGGTACGCCGTGGCGCACACTGTGCGCCGCTACGGGCGGGTCTGATGCCTGATGCCTGATGCCTGATGCCTGATGCCTGTTGCCTGATGCCTGATGCCTGTTGCCTGATCCCTCGTCGCGAGAAAAAAGTTACAAAAATTCAAAAAAAGGCTACACTTTTTCCTGTAGTTGTGTTATACTATATTTTGATGTAATACGGTCTTTTGTGTCCATATCTTGTTTTGCCGCATTCCGGCCATAATTCTGCACTTTGCATTCTGCACGTTTCATTTTGCACTTTGCACTTTGCATTTTGCATTTCTCAAAGGTAAAGCTATGAAACAGAAACGACTTATCCCGTTCCTGCTGCTCCTTTTGCTGCTGACGGGCTGCTATTCCTTCGACAGCGAAAACCTCTACGCCCTGCCCCAGCGCTCCAAGGTGTACCGGGAACTGCAGACCGCCGTGGAGACCGCCATGGGCAGCGGGAGCTACAGCGCACCGGTCGCGGGCGCGAACCGCCAGGCGGTCCAGCAGGTCGATCTGGACGGCGACGGCATAGAGGAGACCCTGGTCTTCTGCAAAATGGAGGGCGAGCGTCCCCTGAAGGTGCTGATCCTCCGCCGGGCGGAGGAGCGCTACGAGCTGGCCTGTACCCTGGAGGGGGACGGCACGGCCTTCGATTCGGTGCAGTACAGCCAGATCGACGGAGAGCCGGGCCTGGAGATCCTGCTCTCCCGCCGCATCGGCGAGCAGGTCCAGCAGTTTTTGAGCGTCTACACCCTGACCGACGGCACGGCGGTGGAGCTCATGAGCTCCGGCTACACGGCCTATACGGTGCTCGACATCGACAACGACCAGCTGACGGACATCTTTGTCCTGCGCGCCAACGCCGAGGGCCCCAAGGCCTACGCCGAGCTCTACCGCTATCGGGACGGGGAGCTGCGCAGGGACGCGGAGGAGAACCTCTCCACCGGCGCGGACTCCGTCAAGCGGATCCTGACGGGCCAGATCGCCGAGGGCGTGCCCGCGGTCTTCATCGCCAGCGCCTACGATGAAAACAATCTGATCACCGACGTCTTCTCCCTGGCGAACGACTCTTTTGAGAATATCACGCTGAACGACGAGAGCGGGCAGAGCTCCCAGACCGTCCGCAGCTACTACGTATACTCCACGGACATCGACAACGACGGCTTGATCGAGCTGCCCAACACCCTGCCGCTGCCCGCCCTGGAAGGGGACGAGGCCTCGGAAAACCAGTACCGGATCATCTGGTACAACCTGAGCCCCGACGGCACCCGGACCGACAAAATGAGCACCTACCACAGCTTTGCCGAGGGCTGGTTTCTCTATCTGCCCGAGGGCTGGTGCCAGGAGCTCTGCGTGACCAAGAGCCGGACGGAGAACGGGCTCTCGGGCACGGCCCTCTCCCTGCTGGACGAAGACGGAGCACTGACCCCGCTTGTGACCATCTACGCGCTCACCGGCGAGCAGGCGCGCCGGCGCAGCCAGGAGGATGGGCGGTTTCTGCTGACCCAGCGCGGCGAGGTGTGCTACGCGGCGCTGCTGGATCCCGCCGCCGGGCTGGACGCCGATCAGCTCCGGGCCCGTTTCAGCTTCATCGCGCCGGATCTGCTGCCCTCCGAAGGCTGAGCCCGCCGTCCCGTCGCAGGGCCCGGGTCCTCCGGCACGCCGCCCATCACCTGTAGCGGCGCACAGTGTGCGCCACGCCGTCCCGTCGCAGGGCCCGGGTCCTCCGGCCCGCCGTTTCCCCCGCGCAGCGGCGCTCAAGGAGCGCCCCATCAACTTGCGATCCCCTATCATGGAAAGGTAGAACGAATATGAAAAAAGTACTGATTCTGGAGGATGAAATCAACATCCGCAGCTTTGTGGTCATCAATCTGCGCCGCGCCGGCTACGACGCCATCGAGGCCGGAACCGGGGCCGAAGCCCTGGAAAAGCTCCGGGAGAACCCGGACATCGGCGTTGCCATTCTGGATATCATGCTGCCCGACATGGACGGCTTCGAGGTCTGCCGGAACATCCGCGCCACCAACAAGGTCATCGGCATCATCATGCTCACGGCCCGCACCCAGGAGATGGACAAGGTCACCGGCCTGATGACCGGCGCCGACGACTACGTCACCAAGCCCTTCTCTCCCGCGGAGCTGACGGCCCGGATCGACGCCCTCTACCGCCGCATCGGCGGCGACACCAGCGCCGACGCCGAGGTGCTGAGCCAGGGGATCTTCGTGCTGAACACCCGCAACCGCACCCTGGAGAAGAACGGCCAGCGCATCAAGCTGACCCAGGTGGAATACGCCATCATGAAGCTCTTCATGCAGAACCCGGGCCGGGCCCTCTCCCGGGAGGACATCCTGACCTCCGTCTGGGGACGGGACTACGACGGCGAGCTGAAGATCGTGGACGTGAATATCCGCCGCCTGCGCATCAAGATCGAGAACGACACCGCCAACCCCACCTTCATCACCACGGTCTGGGGCTTCGGCTATAAATGGGGCGCATGAGCCGCAGCGCCTCGGAGAAACGCGCCGCCCGCGAGGAAAAGCGGAAGAAACGGCGCTTTGCCAGCGGCGTCCGGCAGCGCTGGCAGAAGAACATCCTCAGCATCATGGCGGCCATTGTGCTGGTGGTGGGCGTGGCCTTTTCCGTGGCCAACGGCGTCTACACCTACAGCACCATGCGCTCCGGCCTGGAGGCCGAGGCCAACACCACGGCGGCCTTCCTGCGGAACTACCTGAACCTGGATTACAACGAGTGCTACGCCTCCTGCGTTCTGCTGGTGCAGAACTACGCCGGGCGCGATCGGCTGGAGCTCCAGTTCGTCAGCGCGGAGGGGGAGATCCTGGCCTCCTCCTACGGCCTGTTCGCGGAGGAGACCGTGCAGACGGAGGACGTTCCACAGGCGCTGGAGACCCGCTCCACGGTGAACTTCATCGGCAGCAACCCCTCCACCGGCGAGCGCATCATGTCCGTCGCCACGCCGATGATCTACTCCGACGGCCAGGTGGTGGGCGTGCTGCGCTTCGTCACCAGCACCCGGAATGCCGACCGCTTTATCCTCGTGGGAATGCTGATCGCCATGGGCTTCGCCATCGCAGCGCTGACCTTCGTCTACGTCAGCAACCGGATGTTCATCCGCTCCATTCTGGAGCCGGTGGCGGAGATCACCGACACCGCCAAGCGCATTGCCGCGGGCAGCTACGGCGTGCAGATCCGGAAGCAGTACGACGACGAGATCGGCGAGCTGGCCGACACCGTCAACGATATGTCCAACAAGATCAGCCAGGCGGAGCGGATGCAGTCCGAGTTCGTCTCCTCGGTTTCCCATGAGCTGCGCACCCCGCTGACGGCCATCACCGGCTGGAGCGAGACCCTGCTGGCCGGAGGCGTCAACCGGGAGGAGACCAAGCGCGGCATCACGATCATCCTGGGCGAGGCCCGACGCCTGACCTCCATGGTGGAGGAGCTGCTGGAATTCACCCGGATCCAGGACGGCCGCTTCACCCTCAACGTCCGCAGCTGCGACCTGCGGGCGGATTTTGAGGATGTGATCTTCATGTACGGCAGCCGTCTGAAGCAGGAGGGGATCGCGCTGGAGTATGAGGACAGCGACGAAGAGATTCCGGAAATCTCCTGCGACCCGGAGCGCATGCGCCAGGTCTTCCTGAACATTCTGGACAACGCGGCCAAGCACGGCGGCGAGGGCAAAAAGATCACAGCCTCCATGCGTCTGGAGGGGAAGAACGTGGTGACCCGGATCCGGGACTTCGGCCCCGGCATCCCGGAGGAGGAGCTTCCCCACGTGAAGATGAAATTCTACAAGGGCAGCTCCAAGGCCCGGGGCTCCGGCATCGGCCTGGCGGTCTGCGACCAGATCGTGGAGCTCCACGGCGGCACCCTCACCCTGGAAAACGCCGAAGGCGGCGGCACCCTGGTCACGATTTCGCTGCCGGTCACACCGTAGCGGCGCACAGTGTGCGCCACGCCCCGCCGTCCCCGGCGTAGGGGCGGCTCTAACCCACAGGGTGAGCCGCCCGCATGTACCGATGAGCGCCGGCAATCAGCCGGCCCGTACCCCCGCCTGTAGCGCCGGCAATCTGCCGGCCCGCACCCCGCTGTAGGGGCGGCTCTAACCCACAGGGTGAGCCGCCCGCACGTACCGATGAGCAGCTGCTTATCCCTGCGGCCGAAAAGCCGTGATTTATGAACCGGGATCCGGGCATCAAGATCTGCGAT
Organism: uncultured Clostridia bacterium; assembly: GCA_947164825.1. Classification (GTDB taxonomy): domain Bacteria; phylum Bacillota; class Clostridia; order Oscillospirales; family Oscillospiraceae; genus JAFRPC01. The sequence goes on along the minus strand of CAMUYE010000020.1, from coordinate 23,293 downwards.
CTATCAACAATAAACGAGGAAAACTATATGAAACGAGAAACTCCATCCTGTCCCGCTGAAAAGTTCAAAACCATGATCGGCGGCCAGGCGCTCATTGAAGGCATTATGATGCGCGGCCCCGAGAAGCAGGCCACCGTGGTCCGCAACCCCAAGGAAGGGCTGGTCGAAAAGGTCGAGCCGCTGAAAAAGAAAAGCGGCCTGCTCACCTGGCCCCTGATCCGGGGCGTGGTCAATTTCAGCGGCTCCATGATCTCCGGCGTCAAGTCTCTGATGTGGTCCGCCGAGAACTCCGGCATGGAGGATGGGGAGGAGGCCGTGGAGGCCGAGCCCTCCAAGTTCGATCAGTGGCTGGAAAAGAAGCTGGGCAGCGAGAAGTTCATGTCCGTCGTCGTCACGATCTCCGTGATCCTGGGCCTGGGCTTTTCCATCCTGCTCTTCTTCCTGCTGCCCATGCTGATCGGCAACCTCTTCCAGCGGCTCACGAACTGCGGCGTGGTGGTGCAGCATCTGATCGAGGGCTTCTTCCGCATCGTAATCTTCCTGATCTACATGATTCTCGTCTCCAAGCTCAAGGATATGAAGCGGGTCTTCTCCTACCACGGGGCGGAGCACAAGACCATCCGCTGCTACGAGGCGAAGCTGCCCTTGACCGTGGAGAACGTCCGGGGCATGACCCGCCTCCACCCCCGCTGCGGCACCAGCTTCCTCTTCGTGGTGATGGCCCTGTCCATCTTCCTGTTCACGATCCTCTCCGCGGTGCTCAACGCGCTGATCCCCGGTCTGACCGTCCTGCGGGATCAGAGCAAGATCCTCTATAATCTGCTGATGATGGGCCTCAAGCTCGTGGTCATGCTGCCCCTTGTGGTCTCCGTCAGCTACGAGATCAACCGCTTCGTGGGCCGCCACGACAACGCCTTCACCCGGATCCTGACCGCCCCCGGCATGTGGTTCCAGCATTTCACCACCAACGAACCCGACGATTCCATGATCGAGGTGGCCATCCGGGCCCTCGAGCTGGTCCTGCCCGAACAAGAAGGAGCCGACAAATGGTAAAGACCTACGCCGACCTCTACCTGGACGCCCGGAAGGCCCTGCTCCCCTCCGAGGGGATGTACGCGGGGAACGTGGCCCGGGAGCTGGTCTGCGCGGCCTCCGGCAAGACCCAGGAGGCGCTGATCGCCGACCGCAGCCTCTACGCCTCCGAGGAGATCTGCCTGCGGGTGGAGAACTTTGTCCGCCGCCATCTGACGGGGGAGCCCACCGCCTACATCCTGGGCCAGTGGGATTTTGCCGACATGACCCTGACCGTGACCCCCGACGTGCTGATTCCCCGGGACGACTCCATGGCCGTCACGGAGCTTGCCATCAAGAAGGCCCTTTTCCTGCCCCAGAATCCCCGGGTCCTGGATCTCTGCACCGGCTCCGGCTGTATCGGTCTGGCGGTGGCCCGGCGGGTCAAGGACGCCAAGATCACCCTGGCGGACGTCTCTCCCGAGGCCCTGCGGGTGGCGAAGAAGAACGTGTCCGACCTGCATCTGGGCGGCCGGGTCTCCTGCGTCATCGCCGACGCGAAAAAGCCCGCAGCCCCCTTCCTGGGCAAGTTCGATCTGATCGTCTCCAACCCGCCCTACGTCACCACCGCGGAGATGGAACAGCTCGACAGCTCCGTGAAGGACTTTGAGCCCCATCTGGCCCTCCACGGCGGGGAGGACGGCCTGGATTTCTACCGGGCCATCGTCCGGAACTTTAGCTCTGCCCTGCGTCCCGGCGGCTACCTGGCTCTGGAATTCGGTCAGGGCCAGGAGAAGGCGGTCTGCGCCATCCTGGAGGCCGCCGACTATCGGATCGCGGAGCTGAAGGAGGACAACAGCGGCATCCTCCGCGCCGTCCTGGCGCAGCACGGCGAGGAGGAATGAAGCCGCTCCCTCTGGTCGCTAATGAAGCCGCTCCCTTTGGTCGCTAATGAAGCCGCTCGCTTCGCTTCGCTAATGAAGCCGCTCCCTTTGGTCGCTAATGAAGCCGTTCGCTTCGCTTCACTAATGAAGCCGGGCTTCGCCCTAATTGTGGTGTTTTGCAATTTGCCAATTGCAAAACGAAATAGAAGACGTTTAACGCAGCGCGATGCCGGTGGTTTCCACTGTAGCGCGGGCTATTAGCCCGCAAATTCATATTCATTCCCGAATTGGCAAATTCGGGAATACCGAAATTAGCGAAGCGGGCTTCATTCAGCCCCGAAGGGCGGGCTTCATTATTATCAGTCCCGAATATGGGGCAGCAACTAAAGTAGAATAGACCTATCTTAAAACAAGTGAGGTAGTATATATGGCAACGAAAAAACCCGCCTACGAGGCTCCGGCCCAGGCGACTGACAAGAAAAAGGCTCTGGAGACCGCGCTGCGGCAGATCGAAAAGAGCTTCGGCAAGGGCGCCGTCATGCGCATGGGCGACCGGCCTGTGCTGAACGTCGAGTCCATCCCCACGGGTTCCCTGGCGCTGGACGCCGCCCTGGGCGTGGGCGGCGTGCCCAAGGGCCGCATCATTGAAATTTACGGGCCGGAATCCTCCGGCAAGACCACCCTGGCCCTGCACATCCTGGCCCAGGCCCAGAAGCTGGGCGGCGAGGTGGCTTTCGTGGACGCGGAGCACGCCCTGGATCCGGTCTACGCCAAGGCCATCGGCGTGGACATCGACTCCATGCTGGTCTCCCAGCCCGACACCGGCGACCAGGCCCTGGAGATCACCGACGCCCTGGTGCGCTCCGGCGCGGTGGACGCGGTGGTGGTGGACTCCGTGGCGGCCCTGGTGCCCCGGCAGGAGATCGAGGGCGAGATGGGCGACCAGTTCGTGGGTCTCCAGGCCCGGCTCATGTCCCAGGCCCTCCGGAAGCTGGCGGGTACCATCGCCAAGACCAACTGCGTGGTCATTTTCATCAACCAGCTCCGCATGAAGATCGGCGTGATGTACGGCAACCCCGAGACCACCACCGGCGGCAACGCCCTGAAGTTCTACGCCTCCGTCCGTCTCGACGTCCGCCGGGTTGAGGGCATCAAGGAGGGCGGCAACGTGGTGGGCAACCACGTCCGCGTCAAGGTCGTCAAGAACAAGGTCGCGCCTCCCTTCCGCCAGGCCGAGTTCGACATCATGTTCGGCGAAGGCATCTCCAAGTGGGGCGAGCTGGTGGATATGGCCGTGGACTTCGACGTGATCCAGAAGGCCGGCTCCTGGTTCTCCATGAACGGGGAGCGCATCGGCCAGGGCAAGGACAGCGTCAAGAAATATCTGCAGGAGAACCCCGCCGTCGCCGAGGACGTGGAGGCCCAGGTCCGGGCGAAGCTGGCGGAGAGCACCGCCCGTCCCGGCGCGTCCTCCCAGCCCGCGGAGCCCGCCGACCGCGCCGTCGGCGTCAGCGCCGAGGACTTTGACGACGAGCTGTAATTGAGCGAACAGACCGTAGGGACAAGCCGTGCTTGTCCGGCATTCGGCACGAATGCAATTTGCCGCAGGCAAATCACAGGTACCGACCGGCTGCAACGGATCGTCCTGCGGACGATTGTTCGCCTGCGGCGAACCGGACGAGCGAGGCTCGTCCCTACACTCTGAATGACAGGTAAAGCTATGGAACGCAGCATCAAAGCCATCCTTCCGCCGAAGCGGCCCGGGACGAAAACGTCCGTCGTTTTTGAGGACGGATCGGTGAAAAAATACCTGCCCCAGGTCGTCGCGGAGCAGGGGCTCTTCCCGGGCATGGAGCTGTCCGACAGGGAATTCGCCGCCCTGGAACAGGCCAACGCCGCCGCCTCCGCCAAGGCCCGGGCCGTGCGGATCATTTCCGCGGCCTCCGTCTCCAAGGGCGATCTGGAACGGCGGCTGACCCAGAAAGGGGAGACGTCGGAGGACGCGAAAAACGCCGTCCGCTGGCTGGAGGACCTGAAGCTCCTGGACGACGCCGAGACCGCCCGCCAGATCGTGGCCCGGGGCGCGGCCCGGGGCTACGGGGCCGAGCGGATCAAGCAGATGCTCTGGGAGAAGCGCATCCCGAAGCAATACTGGGACGAGGCCCTGGAGACCCTGCCCGACATGACGGAGGCCCTGGAAGACTTCCTCCGCGCCCGCCTGGGCGAGGCCCCCGACCAAAAGACCGTCCAAAGCGCCGCTCAGGCCGCCCTCCGCCGGGGCTTCACCTGGAGCGAGGTGCGGGAAGCGCTGGAAAGCATCAAAAGTGATGATTGCGGCTGAGGCCGCAAGTTATGATTTGCCTGCGGCAAAGTTATGATTGCCCTGACGGGCAAGTTATGATTTGCCTTGCGGCAAAGTTGAGGTATGCCTTCGGCATGAAAAAAATTTTCAAATCGCAGATTTGAAAATACCGAAACGCGCGAAGCGCTCATAACTTGTGCGAAGCACAATCATAACTTGCGAAGCAATCATAACGTTTGCGTAAGCAAATTTATAACTTGGATTACTTGGAGGTACTCATGCCTAAAACCGTATCCTTCATCTCCCTGGGCTGCGCCAAGAACCAGGTGGACTGCGAGCAGATGATGTATCTCATGGCCCAGGCCGGGTACGAGATCCGGCCGGAGCCTGAGGACGTGGACCTGGTCGTCGTCAACACCTGCGGCTTCATCGACGCCGCCAAGAGCGAGGCCATCGACCACATCATCGCCATGGGCCAAAAGAAGGCCGAGGGCAGGGTCGGGAGGATCCTGGTCACCGGCTGCCTGGCCCAGCGCTACCGGGAGGAGATCCTGACGGAGCTCCCCGAGGTGGACGGCGTCCTGGGCACCGGCAGCTATTACGACGTGGTCAGCGCCGCGGAGCAGGTCTTAGGGGGCCGCACGGTGGCGGAGTTCGGCTCGATCCACAGCCCCGTGGAGGAGAGCCCCCGCATCCTGACCACGCCCCCCTGGTACTCCTACCTCAAGATCGCCGAGGGCTGCGACAACTGCTGCGCCTTCTGCGTGATCCCCAAGCTCCGGGGCAAATTCCGCAGCCGGAGCATGGAGGACTGCGTGGCCGAGGCCGAAGCCCTGGCCGAAAACGGCACGAAGGAGCTCATCCTGGTGGCCCAGGACACTTCCCGCTACGGCCTGGACCGATACGGGGAGCGGAAGCTGCCCGAGCTTCTGCGCCGCCTCTGCCGGATCGAGGGCTTGCGCTGGATCCGCGTCCACTACACCTACCCCGACGAGTTCACCGACGAGCTCATCGACACGGTGGCCTCCGAGCCCAAGATCGTCAAATATCTGGACATCCCCATCCAGCACGTCAACGACGCCATCCTGAAACGGATGAACCGCCGGGGCAGCAAAGCCTATCTGGAGGCGCTCTTCGACAAGCTCCGGGCCCGGATCCCCGGCCTGGTCCTGCGCACCAGCCTGATCGCCGGTCTGCCCGGGGAAGGGGAGGCGGAGTTCGACGAGCTCTGCGACTTCCTGCGGAAGTACCGGCTGGAGCGGGTGGGGGCCTTCGCCTTCTCCCCGGAGGAGGGCACTCCCGCGGCGAAGATGGACTTCCCGGATGAGGAGACGGCCCGGCGCCGCGCCGATTTCATCGCCGAGCTCCAGTCCGGAGTGCTGGACGACTACAACGCGTCCCGCTTCGATCAGACCATGGAGGTCCTGGTGGAGGACTGGGACGGCGCGTATTACTACGGAAGGACCTACGCGGATTCCCCGGGCATCGACGGGACCGTCCGCTTTGAGTCCGAAGCGGAACACGAACCCGGCGAATTTGTGAACGTACTGATCCTGGGCGCCGAGGACGGCGACCTGGTCGGAAGGGAGGAACTTTACGATGACAACCGCGAGTAAGATCACCCTGGCCCGGGTGGCGCTGATCCCGGCCTTTATGGCGGCGCTGCTGCTGAGCCCCCGCTATGCCTGGCTCACCTGGACGGCCCTGGGCCTCTTCATCCTGGCGAGCCTGACAGACTACGTGGACGGCAATATCGCCCGCAAATACAACCAGGTCTCCGACTTCGGCAAGTTTCTGGATCCCCTGGCGGACAAGCTGCTGGTTATTTCCGCCATGTGCATCTTCTGCCAGTGGGGGCTGATGCCCGCCTGGGCGCTGATGATCGTGCTGACCCGGGAGTTTGCGGTCACCGGTCTGCGGCTCATTGCCGTGGGCAAGGGCCGTGTCATCGCGGCGGGCTGGTCCGGCAAGATCAAGACCTTCTCCACCATGGTGGCCCTCTGCGTCTGGATCGTCTTCCACGACTGGGCGTGGCTCAACTGGATCGTGATTCTGGTCATCGTCCTGCCCACGATCTACTCCGGCGTGGAGTACTTCATCCGGAACTGGGACGTCCTGGACCTGAAAAAGAAGTAAGCGCCCCAAGGCGCGAGCGTATAAAAACCCGCACGGGATCCCGTGCGGGTTTTTGCGCGTTCAGGCCCTACACGGGTTTTTGCGCGTTCAGGCCCTCTCTGCGTTGACAACGCGGGCAAGTTGTGTTATAGTAAAGATTGTGAAAAGTTTCTAAAACTTCTTCATAGTTATACAAAAATTTTATGCAATAACACAGACCTGACTCTTTTGCGCGAGCCAAGAAGGAGGATTTATGTCGAACGCCTATTTCACCATCAAGCGACCCGAAAACGACGCGTTCCGGGCTTATCTGCCCGGATCGAAAGACCGTGCGGAGCTGAAGGAAGAGCTTGCTCGTCAGTCCGCCGAGGTCGTGAAGATCCCGCTGATCATCGGCGGCAAAGAGATCTTCACGGAGAAGACCATCCAGGTCACCATGCCCCACGACCATCATCACGTGATCGCCGAGTGCTCCATGGCCGGTGAAAAAGAGCTGACCATGGCCGTGGAGGCCGCGCTGGCCGCCAAGGCAGCCTGGGAGGATATGCCCTGGGAGCACCGCTCCGCCATCTTCCTGAAGGCAGCCGACCTGATCACCGGCCCCTACCGGAAGGTCCTGAACGCCGCCACCATGCTGGGCCAGTCCAAGACCGTCTTCCAGGCGGAGATCGACATCGCCGAGCTGGCGGACTTCCTGCGCTTCGGCGTCTGGTCCGCCCAGGAGATCTTCAAGGATCAGCCCGCCTCCATCCCCGGCATCTGGGACCGCCAGGACTATCGGGCCCTGGACGGCTTCATCTGCGCCATCACGCCCTTCAACTTCACCTCCATCGGCGGCAACCTCCCCATGGCCCCGGCCATCGTGGGCAACGTGGCGGTGTGGAAGCCCTCCCGCACGGCGGTGCTCTCCAACTACTACTTCATGAAGCTGCTCATGGACTGCGGCATCCCCGCGGGCGTCATCAACTTCGTCCCCTGCAGCGGCAGCGACATGGCGAAATACGTCATCTCCCGTCCCGAGCTGGCGGGCTTCCACTTCACCGGCTCCACCGAGGTCTTCCAGAGCGTCTGGAAGCAGATCGGCGAGAACATCGCCTCCTACCACAACTATCCCCGCGTCGTGGGCGAGACCGGCGGCAAGGACTTCATCTTCGCCCACAAGACCGCCAAGATCCGCCCCCTGGCCGCGGCCATCATCCGCGGTTCCTTTGAGTTCCAGGGCCAGAAATGCTCCGCCTGCTCCCGGGCCTTCGTTCCCGAGAGCATCTGGCCGGAGGTCCTGGCAACCATGAAGGAAATGATGAAGGAGGTCAAGATGGGCGACGTCCGCGACTTCGACACCTTCCTGGCCGCCGTCATCGACAAGGCCTCCTTTGCGCGCTGCAAGGGCTACATCGACCGGGCCAAGGCCTGCCCCGACTGCGAGATCCCCATCGGCGGCGGCTATGACGATTCCAAGGGCTGGTTCATCGAGCCCACGGTCATCGTCTGCAAAAAGCCCGACTATGAATCCATGGTCAACGAGATCTTCGGGCCCATCGTCTCCATCTACGTCTACCCCGACGAGGAGCTGGACGAGACCCTGAAGATCTGCGACAAGGCCTCTCCCTACGCCCTGACCGGCGCCGTCTTCGCCCAGGATCGGGAAGCCATCGTGAAGATGGAGAAGGCCCTGCTGCACGCGGCGGGCAACTTCTACATCAACGACAAGTGCACCGGCGCCATCGTGGGCCAGCAGCCCTTCGGCGGCGCCCGGGCCTCCGGCACCAACGACAAGGCCGGCACCGCCCTGAACATGATCCGCTGGATGAGCCCCCACTGCGTGAAGGAGAGCTTCAACCCCTCCGACGCCATCGTCTATCCCTACATGTCTGAACAATGAAAGGAAACGCGGATATGAGGATCGAACAGCACCCGATCCTTACCTTTGACCGGGGTAAGGAACTCCATTTCACCTTCAATGGTCAGCCCATGACGGGCTATGAGGGCGAAACCATCGCCGCCGCGCTCCACGCCGCGGGCGTCAAGGAGCTGGCCAAGAGCGCGGAAAAGCACCGTCCCCGGGGCTTCTACTGCGCCATCGGAAACTGCGCCTCCTGTCAGATGGTGGTGGACGGCGAGCCCAACGTCCGCACCTGCATCACCCTTCTGCGGGAGGGCATGCAGGTGGAGACCCAGGAAGGAAAGGGGAAGATCAAATGAGAGAAGTCGAACTGCTGATCATCGGATCCGGCCCCGCGGGCCTCTGCGCCGCCATCTCCGCGGCCTCCTCCGGGGCGAAGGTGCTCATTCTGGAGCGCAGCTTCCGGCCCGGCGGCCAGCTCGTCAAGCAGACCCACATGTTCTTCGGCTCCGAGAGCCAGTACGCCTCCCACCGGGGCGTGGACATCGCCGGGATCCTCCTGAAGAAGCTGGAGGAATACGGCGACCGGATTGAGCTCATGCTCAACTGCACCGCCGTCGGCTTCTACGAGGACAACGTGGTGACGGTCCTGAAGGACGAGACGAAGTACTTCAAGATCAAGGCCAAATCCATCATCTGCGCCACCGGCGCCTATGAAAAGTCCCTGGCCTTCCCCAACAACGACCTGCCCGGCATCTACGGGGCCGGCGCCGTGCAGACCCTGATGAACGTCTACGGCGTCCGTCCCGGCGACCGGGTCCTGATGGTGGGCGCGGGCAACATCGGCGTCATCGTCAGCTATCAGCTGCTCCAGGCGGGCATCGAGGTGGTGGCCGTTCTGGACGCGGCCCCCCGGATCGGCGCCTATCTGGTCCACGCCTCCAAGCTCGCCCGGATGGGCGTGCCCATCCTCAGCTCCCACAGCGTCAAGGAGGCCATCGGCACCGACTGCCTGGAGGCCGCCGTCGTCTGCGAGGTGGACGAGAAGTTCCGGCCCATCCCCGGCACCGAAACCCGGTATGACGTGGACGTCATGTGCATCTCCGTGGGCCTGAGCCCCCTGAACGAGCTGCTGGCCATGCGGGGTGTGGAGATGAAATACGTGGGCCAGCTCAGCGGCCAGGTCCCCCTGCGGACGGAAAACTGCGAGACCAGCATCCCCGGCATCTTCGTGGCCGGCGACGCCTCCGGCATCGAGGAGGCCAGCTCCGCCATGGCCGAGGGCTATCTGGCGGGCCTGTGCGCCGCGGCGAAGCTGGGCTATGTCCCGGCGGATTTCGAGGAACGCAGGCAGGAATACCGCAAGCAGCTCGAAGGTCTGCGCTCCGGCCCCGTGGGCGATCGGATCCGTGCGGGCATGAAGCTCAGCCAGCTGTAAGGAGGGATGGAAATGTTTGAGAAAACAGGAATCGCCACCCGGGAAATGGTCATGTCGAAGTTCCCTCCCGTCGAGCGGATCAACAAGGGCCCCGTGGCGGTGGTGGAGTGCTATCAGAAGATCCCCTGCAACCCCTGTCAGACCGCCTGCCCCGTGGGCGCCATCTGCATCGGCGACGACATCAACAATATCCCCCGGCGGGACGAGGAGAAATGCGGCGGCTGCGGCGTCTGCGTTGCCAAATGCCCCGGCCTGGCCATTATGATCGTGGACGGCTCTAAATCCGCGGACACCGTTCAGTTCCGCATCCCCTATGAGTTCCTGCCCCTGCCCGAGGCGGGGGAGACCGTCGTCGGCCTGGACCGGGCCGGACAGCCTGTCTGCAAGGCCAGGGTCCTCAAGGTCATGAATCCCCCCTCCTTCGACCGCACCCCGGTCGTCACCCTGGAGGTGGATCGCAAGTATCTCTACGAGTTCCGGAACTTCAGAAGGGAGGCAGAGTGACCATGGATGAAAATACCATTATTTGCCGCTGTTCCGACGTCACGCTGAAAGACATCCGGGATCTGATCGCCCAGGGCTACGTGACCTACGACGAGATCAAGCGGATCACCCGGGTGGGCATGGGCCCCTGCCAGGGCAAGACCTGCGGCCAGCTGGTGCTCCGGGAGATCGCCAACGCCACCGGCCAGAACATCGCCGACCTCAAATTCCACAACCTCCGTCCCCCTGTGGTGGGCGTGAAGCTGCATCTGATCGCGGAGGAGGCCGAGAGAAATGAAGAATAAAGCGGATATCGTCATCATCGGCGCCGGTATGTCCGGCTGCTCCATCGCCTACAACCTGGCCGTCCGCGGCGCGAAGAACATCGTGGTCCTGGAAAAGGGCTTCATCTGCTCCGGCTCCACCGGCGCCTGCGGCGCGGGCTTCCGGATGCAGTGGGGCACGGAGATGAACTGCCGCATGTCCAAGTTCTCCACGGAGTTCTTTGAGCACGCCAACGACATTCTGGAATACGACGGCGACATCGAGCTGCGCCAGAGCGGCTACCTGATGATCGCCGACACCGAGAAGGAGCTGACCCAGTTCCGGAAGAACATCGAGGTCCAGCACGCCTGCGGCATCCCCTCCCGGATGATGAGTCTGGAGGAGGCCAAGGAGCTGGTGCCCCATCTGAACACCGAGGTGCTCTCCGGCGCGGCCTACTGCCAGAAGGACGGCTTCCTGAACCCCCACAAGACCACCGACGCCTTCTACAAGGCCGCCAAGCGCCTGGGCGTGGAATTCAACACCTACACCGAGGTCACCGGCATCAAGGTGGAGAAGGACAGGATCGTGGGCGTCCAGACCAACAAGGGCTGCATCGAGACCCCCATCGTGGTCAACGCGGCCAACGCCTGGTCCCAGGGCATCGCGAAGATGGCGGGCGTGGACCTGCCCCTCTACTCCGAGCGGCACCAGATCCTGGTCACCGAGCCCGTGGAGCCCATGCAGGATCCCATGGTCATGGCCTTCAATCTGAACCTCTACGTCCAGCAGTCCCCCCACGGCTCCTTCATCATGGGCCGCAGCGACTCCTCGGAGCCCCGGGATCTGCGGCGCACTTCCTCCTGGCACTTCCTGGAGGAGATGGCCAAGACCATCGACCTGGTGCTCCCGGCCATCGGCAAGCTCCGCGTCATCCGCCAGTGGGCGGGCCTGTACAACATGTCTCCGGACCGCCAGCCCATCTACGACAAGGTGGAGGGGATCGAGGGCTTCTACGTGGCCTGCGGCTTCAGCGGACACGGCTTCATGTTCGGCCCCGTCACCGGCACCGTCATGTCCGAGATGATCCTGGGCATGGAGCCCACCATCGCCGCCTCCCGGCTCAGGCTCAGCCGCTTTGCCGAAGGCAAGCTGTTCACCGAGCCCTCCGTCGTCTGAACCTCAAAACCGTCATCCGGCTGTCACCGGCGGCCGGATGACGGTTCAGACTGTCCAAGTAATCGGCGGCTTTCCGGTTTCCCGGAAAAAGCCGCGAAGGAGAATCAAATGGAAGCCTATATTCACAAGGTCCACTACTACGAAACCGATAAGATGGGTATCGTCCATCACTCCAACTATATTCGCTGGATGGAGGAGGCCCGGGTGGCCTATCTGGACGAGGCCGGCGCGGGCTTTGCCGGGATGGAGGCGCGGGGCGTCCTGTCGCCGGTCATTGCCGTGGACTGCCGCTATCTCCGCCCCTGCCGCTTCGACGACCGGATCCGCATTACCGTGCGGATCACGGAATTCCGCGGCGTCCGCCTCCGGGTGAGCTACGAAATGTTCAACGAGACCAGCGGCGAGCTGGCCGCCACAGGCAGCTCCGACCACTGCTTCACCGATTCCGAGGGCCGGCTGATCCTGCTGAGAAAGCACTGTCCCGACATCGACGCCGCCCTCCGCGCCGCCGTCACGCCGTAGGGACCGGGTCTCCCGGCCCGCCCGTAGGGGCTGATGCCTACATCGGCCCTCATCCCCCACCCGGACGAGGCATCAGGCATCAGGCATCAGGCATCAGGGGACGGGGGATGCGGATTGCCGCGGCCAGTTTGCGAACTGGCCTCGCAATGATCTGCCCGTAGGGACCGGGTCTCCCGGCCCGCCCGAGGCGTAAGCTTCCGACAACCGCCGATCCCGTAGGGGCGGCCATTGGCCGCCCGCCCGAGGCGTAAGCTTCCGACAACCGCCGATCCCGTAGGGGCGGCCATTGGCCGCCCGCCCGAGGAACCAGACCCGCCGTAGGGACGGCACCCTGCCGTCCGGTTCGCCTTGGGCGAACCATCGCCCGCAGGGCGATCCACCGCACCCGGTCGGTCATCGGGATTTGCCTGCGGCAAATTGCGTTCGTGCCGAACGCCGGGACGCTCACCCGCTTTGCGCGGGTAAGAGCGTCCCCTACGGAAACGCCGCCCCCCCACCGTAGGGAGCGATGCCCACATCGCTCCGGTCATTGCCTCCGGCAATGATGCCGCCGTCCCGGCGGCAGGAGGCATCAGGGGATGCCTCCCTACGGAGAACACCCGATTTCATCGAAAAAGGGATTGACAGGCCGGGAGAAATCTGCTAAAATACCCGCATGAATGGAATATCCGCTGAGATCGGAAAGAGTATCCGCATCGGACTGCGCCAGAGAGCCCCCGCCGTCGGCTGGAAGCGGGGACGGCAGAGCCCGCGGGGAAGTGCGTCCGGGAGCGGAGGGGAGACCCCGTGAGGCCGCGTCAGCGCCAAAGTGACAAAGCAGAGTGGAACCGCGATCATTCGCCTCTGGATAGCAATATCCGGGGGCGTTTTTGTCTGTCAAACAATCGGAAGGAGAAGAATAACATGTATCTGTATAATTCCTTAACCCGCAAGAAGGAGCTCTTCGTTCCCAACCACCCCGATATCGTCAAGATGTACACCTGCGGGCCCACGGTGTACCACTACGCCCACATCGGCAACCTACGGACCTACATCATGGAGGACGTGCTGGAGAAGTACCTGCGCTACCTGGGCTACAACGTGAAGCGGGTCATGAACATCACCGACGTGGGCCACCTGTCCTCCGACGGCGACACCGGCGAGGACAAGATGCTCAAGGGCGCGAAGCGGGAGCACAAGACCGTCATGGAGATCGCGAAGATGTACACCGACGCCTTCTTCGCCGACTGCCGCAAGCTGAACATCAAGCGGCCCGACGTGGTGGAGCCCGCCACCAACTGCATCGCCGACTATATCCACATCATCGAAACCCTGCTGGAAAAGGGTTACGCCTACCGCGCCGGGGGCAACGTCTACTTCGACACCTCCAAGCTGGAGAAGTACTACGTCTTCAACGACTTCAACGCGGAGGATCTGGACGTGGGCGTCCGCGAGGGCGTGGAGGAAGACGCCAACAAGCGCAACAAGAACGATTTCGTCCTCTGGTTCACCCAGTCCAAGTTCGAGGACCAGGCCCTGAAGTGGGACTCCCCCTGGGGCGTGGGCTATCCCGGCTGGCACATCGAGTGCACCGGCATCTCCATCAAGCATCTGGGCGAGGACATGGACATCCACTGCGGCGGCATCGACAACGCCTTCCCCCACCACACCAACGAGATCGCCCAGTCCGAGGCCTACCTGGGCCACAAGTGGGTCAACTTCTGGTTCCACGTCCTGCATCTGAACACCACGGCGGGCAAGATGTCCAAGTCCTCCGGGGAGTTCCTGACGGTCAGCCTGCTGGAGCAGAAGGGCTACGACCCCATCGCCTACCGCTTCTTCTGCCTCCAGAGCCACTACCGGAAGAACCTGGTCTTCTCCTGGGAGAACCTGGACAACGCGGTGCTCGCCTACAACAAGCTGGTGGATAAGATCGCCGCCCTGGACCCCGCCGCCCCCGGCGAGCTCGACAAGCAGCTGCTCTGGGAGCTGAAGCAGCGCTTCCGGAAGGGCATGGACGCGGATCTCAATACCTCCCTGGGCATCACGGCCCTCTACGACGTGCTGAAGGCCAAGACCGACGACCGGACCAAGCTGGCCGCCATCCGGGACTTCGACACGGTCCTGGGTCTGAACCTGATCGAGGCCGCCGCGAAGAAGCGGGAGGCCGCGAAGCAGGCCGCCGCCGACGAGGAGCGGGACCCGGAGATCGAGGCCCTGCTGGCCGCCCGCACCAGCGCCAAGAAGGAGAAGAACTTCGCCGAGGCCGACCGCATCCGCGACGAGCTGAAAGCGAAAGGCATCGAGATCATCGACACCCCCCAGGGACCCAAGTGGCGGAGAATCAAGTGACAAGTGACAAGTGACAGGTGACAAGTGCTTCGGTATTATGATACCTGATACGAGAATATAAACGAAATAATTTGGCAGGTTGGTTTCTGAAGCCAGCCTGCCAAATATGTTTTATTGTCAAACGTCATAAAGAACAATTCTGGTTATCGGCTTTAATCAGCCTGATGATTTGAAGGAACCGCCCAGCTTAGGCAGAATCGTTTCAAATCTGCCGTAGGAGCCGTGCCCTTTGGCGGCATCGTCCCCACAACGTGTTTGCTGAGTCAATCCGATAACCGGAATAAAAATTTGGCAGGTTGGTTTCTGATGCCAGCCTGCCAAATATGTTTCATTGTCACCTGTCACTTGTCACTTGTCCCTTGAGGCTACCTGTCCTCCCGGAAGTACGCCAGTCCCAGGCCCTCCGGCGGCTGCTTTTCCTTGTTGTTCCGCAGGCTGGAAAGGATCAGGACGATCACGGTGACTACGTAGGGCAGGATCTTGTAGAGCTCCGTGGGGATGAAGGGGAGCTGGAGCCGCATGTAGAGGATCATCAGGGCGCCGAAGAGCACCGAGCCCCAGAGGGCCGAGAGGGGCCGCCAGAGGCAGAAGATGACCAGAGCCACGGCCAGCCAGCCCACGCCGGACAGGCCCTCGTTGTTCCAGGTGCAGCCGGCGGTGGTGATGATGTAGACCACGCCGCCGATGGCGGAGAGGCCGCCGCCGACGACCGTCGCCAGGTACTTGTACCGGGTGACGCTGATGCCCGCGGAGTCCGCCGTGGACGGATTCTCGCCCACGGCCCGGAGATAGAGGCCCTTCCGGGTCTTTTTCAGAAAGAGGTGCATCAGAACGGCCGCCAGGATGCCCAGATAGAAGAAGATGCTGTTGCCGAAGAGCAGTTTGCCGATGTAGGGGATGTCCTGCAGCGCCTGGGGGAAGGGGGAGGCGGGCAGGGCGTTGGTCAGCTCCAGGCTGAGGCTCACGTAGCCGCCCACCCGGATCCGCATCATCTCGCCGGCGAACTGGCCCACGCCGGTGCCGAAGATGGCCAGGGCCAGGCCCGTCACATTCTGGCTGGTCCGCAGGGTGATGGTGAGGAAGCTGAAGATCAGGGAGGCCAGGGCCCCCGCCAGGAAGGCGGCCAGCAGGGCGATCAGCACCGCCAGGGGATAGCTGGTGATCCCGGTGAGCTTTTCAAAGTAGAACATTCCGCCCAGGCCGATGGCGCCGCCCATGAACATGATGCCCTCCACGCCCAGGTTCAGGTTGCCGGACTTTTCCGTCAGGATCTCGCCCAGGGTGCCGAAGAGCAGGGGCGTGCCGTAGGCGATGGCCGCCACCAGCAGAAGGATCAGGGAATTGAGTACATCGGTCATTTCCGCGCCTCCTTCCCGCCCCGCTTTTTCCGCAGGATCAGCCGATAGTTGATGAAGAATTCAGAGCCCAGCATGCAAAAGAGCAGCAGGCCGGTGATAATGTCCGAGATGGCGACGGGGACGTTCATCACCGTCTGGAGCGTGGCCGCGCCCTTGGACAGGATGCCCAGAAGCAGGGAGATGGCCACCATGGCGAAGGCGTTGAGCTGGCTGAGCCAGGCCACGGTGATGGAGGTGAAACCCACGCCGCCGGCGATCTCCCGGCTCAGGGTGTGGGAGGTGCCCGAGGCGATGATGAAGCCCACCAGGCCGGAGATGGCGCCGGAGAGGAACATGGTCCGCATCATGATCCGGCCCACGTTCATGCCGGCGTACTGGGCGGTCCGCAGGGAGTCGCCGATGACGGCGATCTCGTAGCCGTGCTTGGTGTGGCGCATGTAGACGTGCATGAAGAGCACCAGCGCCAGAACGATGATCCAGCCGCAGTGGATGCCCGCCACCAGGGGAAGCTCGGCCGCTTCCTCAAAGTGGGCGATCCGGCCCTGCTTGGCTTCCCAGGGTCCTGCCTGGAGCCAGGCCACCACGCCGATGATGATGTAGTTCATCATCAGCGTAAAGAGGGTCTCGTTGGTGTTCCACTTGGCCTTGAAAAAGCCGGGGATCAGGCCCCAGAGGCCGCCCAGGACCATGGCCGCCAGGGCCATGAGCAGCAGCAGGGGCAGGGAGGGAAGCTTACCGGTGCAGGTCCGGGCGACAAAGGTGGCCGCCAGGGCCCCCGCGGTGATCTGGCCCTCGGCGCCGATGTTCCAGAAGCGCATCTTGAAGCAGGGGGCGATGGCCAGGGCGCAGCCCAGCAGGGGAATGGCCCGCTTGATGGTCTGCTGCCGGTAGACTGCCGTGCCCAGGGCGCCGTTGATCATGGTGCCGTAGGCCTTGATGGGGTTGTTGCCTGTCAGCAGGATGGCGACGCAGCCCAGCAGCAGGGCGGCGGCGATGGAGCCCAGGCGAATGCCCCAGACAGCGGCGGGATTGAGTCCGTTTTCGCCCCGCTTCTCCAGCCGGATCAGCGGCGCTTTGATCGATTCCGCCATCAGGCACCCTCCTTTCCGCCCACGCTGGTCATCAGCAGGCCGATCTCTTCCTTCGTGGCGGTCCGGGCGTCCACGACGCCGCTGACTTTCCCGCCGCAGAGAACCAGGATCCGGTCGCAGAGCTCCAGGAGCACGTCCAGATCCTCGCCCACGAAGATCACGGCGGTCCCCTTCATCTTCTGCTCGGTCATCAGATTGTAGATGGTGTAGGACGTGTTGATGTCCAGGCCCCGGACGGCGTAGGCCGTCATCAGTACGCTGGGGCTGGAGGCGATCTCCCGGCCCACGAGCACCTTCTGGACGTTGCCGCCGGAGAGCTTCCGGACGGGAAACTCGATGCCCGGGGTGACGACCTCCAGATCGTTCAGGACCTTGTTGGCCAGGTCCCGGGGCTGCTTCCGCTTGACGAAGGGGCCGCTGCCCCGGCGCCAGCTCCGCAGCATCATATTGCCGGTCATGCCCATGGAGCCTACCAGGCCCATGCCCAGACGGTCCTCGGGGATGAAGGCCAGGGACACGCCCTTTTTCCGGATCTGCATGGGGGTCCGGCCCACCAGCTCGTCGGCGCCGCCTTCGGGGGGCAGATAGGTGATGGAGCCCCGGGCCACGGGACAGAGCCCCGCGATGGCCTCCAGCAGCTCCTTCTGGCCGGAGCCCGCGATGCCGGCCACGCCCAGGATCTCGCCGCCCAGGGCGGTGAAGCCGACGCCGTCCAGCTTTTTCACGTGCTCGTGGTCGAAGACGGTCAGGCCGCTGACCCGGAGCCGCTCGGCCCGGTCCGGGTTGAGGGGCCGGTCGATGTTGAGGGTCACGCTGCGGCCTACCATCATGTCGGTGAGGGCATGGGGATCGGTCTCAGCGGTGTTCACCGTGCCGATGTACTTGCCCTTGCGGAGCACCGCCACCTTGTCGGAGATGGCCATGACCTCGTTGAGCTTGTGGGTGATGATGACGATGGCTTTGTTGTCCTCCCGCATCTTCCGCAGGATGGCGAAGAGCCGGTCCGTCTCCTGGGGGGTCAGGACGGCGGTGGGCTCGTCCAGGATCAGGATCTCTGCGCTCCGGTAGAGGACCTTGACGATCTCCACGGTCTGCTTCTCGGAGACGGACATGTCGTAGACCTTTTTCTCCGGGTCGATGTCGAAGCCGTAGCGTTCGCAGATCTCCCGGACCCGGGCGTTGGCCTTTTTGATGTCCAGCTTCTTCTCGCCCTCCATGCCGAGGACGATGTTCTCCGCGGCGGTGAAGACGTCCACCAGCTTGTAGTGCTGATGGATCATACCGATGCCGTGGGCGTAGGCGTCTCTGGGGGAGCGGATGGAGATGGGACGACCGTCGGCCAGGATCCGGCCCTCGTCGGGGAGGTAGATGCCGGCCAGCATATTCATCAGGGTGGTCTTGCCGCTGCCGTTTTCCCCCAGCAGGGCCAGGATCTCCCCCCGGGCCAGCCCCAGGTCGATCCCGTCGTTGGCGACCACCGGTCCGAAGCGCTTGGTGATCCCGCGCAATTCGATGGCGTATTCCAAATAAACCATCCTTTCGTTGTAGGAATATCCGTAGGGGCCGATGCCCACATCGGCCCGATCCGCAGGCGCCAGAAGGGCGGAGGGCCGATGTGGGCATCGGCCCCTACGAAAACAGGAGGGCGCACGGCGTTTTGGGCCGTGCGCCCATTGGGGTTCAGATTATTTCAGCAGGGTGATGCCGTCGATGTCGAGGGCGAAGTAGGGAGCGGACTGGAAGTAGGACTCGTGGAAGGCGCCGTCAAAGACAGCCTCTTCCTTGTCGGGGTTGAAGTCGCCGTCGGTGTCCAGGGCGAACTGATGCTCCAGCTCCTTGCCGTCTACGGTGAAGGTCTTGGTGTCGAAGACCTGGATGGTGCCGTCCATCAGGCCCTTTTCGACCTCAGCCAGCTTCTCCTCGGTGCCCGGGGCGATGATGTCCTTGTTCAGCTCGGTCAGCGCGACCGCGCCGTCCTTCAGACCCTTCATCCAGTCCTGGGGGATCTCCTTGCCGTTGACGACGTCCTCAATGGCCTCGGCGAAGTAGACGGACCAGTCGATGCGGGTGCCCACCAGGCAGGCCTTGGGGGCCACGTCGATCATATCGTTGTTGTAGCTGGTGAAGTAAGCGCCCTTGGACTGGGCCATGGTGGCGGGGGTGGAGTTGTCGGCGTGCTGGGAAATCAGCTTGCAGCCCGCGTCGCAGAGGGCGGAGGCGGCGTTGCTCTCGGCGGTGGCGTCGGACCAGGAGTTCACGAACTGGACCTTCATGGTGACGCTGGGGCAGACGCTCCGGGCGCCCAGGAAGTAGGCGGTATAGCCGGACTTGACCTCGGCGAAGGGGAAGGCGCCCACGTAGCCGATGACGGCCTGCTCCGCGGTGATCTCGCCGTCGTCGATGAGCTGCTGCAGCTTCATGCCGGCCACGACGCCGGCCAGGTAGCGGCCCTCATAGATGTTGGCGAAGGCGTTGTGGGTGTTGGGGTAGTCGTCGCGCCAGGAGGCCTCGTTGGTGCAGGCCACGAACTGGATGTCCTTGTACTTCTCCTGGGTGGCGATCTTCAGCATGTAGGGCTCGAAGCCGAAGGAGTTGTTGAAGATGATCTGGCAGCCGGCCTCGGCCAGCTCCAGGTTGGCGTCCTCGCTGAGCTCGTCGGGGAAGCAGTTCCACTTGACGATCCATTCCACATTGATGCCCTTGGCCTTCAGGGCTTCGGTGGCGGCGTCCTTGCCGCGGATGAAGTTGTAGGTATAGCCCTGGTCGTTCTCGTCGCCGATGCAGATCAGGCCGACCTTGATGGTCTTGGCGTCATCCCCGGCGCCGGTGGGATCGGCGGGGTTCTCCTGGCAGCCCACGAACAGGGCGGCCATAAGCGCCAGACACAGGACCAATGCGAGAAGCTTTTTCATGTTTGTACCTCCGTTTATTTTCATTCCGTTCTCTCAGGCGGGGCCGGAAGGCCCTACGCGGTCATTATAGCATAGGGCTTCGCTTTTTTCAAGATATTGTGTGTATTTTTTAAGGAAAACCAAAATGTGGATCGCAAGAGGGATCAGGGATCAAGGATCAAGGTGTGGAAAGGGATCAAGTGACAGGTGACAAGTGACAAGTAATAAGCAATAAGTAAGAATTGAGAATGGAGAATTGAGAATGGTTGTATGTTTCAAATCGCGATTTGAAACATGAAAAAGAAAAAGGATCACCCCGCCGAGGCGGAGGGATCCTTTTGTTTTGCAAATCGTAATTTGCAAAACTCCGACAATTCTTACTTCTGAATTCTGAATTCTCAATTCCGCCTTCAGGCGGGTTAAACGGGCCGTGTTTCGCTTGCTTATTCGCTGTAGACCACGTTGTCCAGCGCGGCGGACCAGTGCTCGTTGTCGTAGATGTCGGTGAAGAGGAAGGTGGCCACCAGGTTGTCCTTCAGGGCGCTCATGTTGATGTAGCCCACCTGCATGTCCGAAGTCCAGGCGATCTCCTCGCTGATGAGATAGCTGTCCTGGAACTCGCCGTCCAGGCTGTAGTAGTCGGCCACGAACTGGAGCACGTCGCCCTCGGCCAGATCCGCCGTCTTAGCCACGGCGGCGGTGGCGTCGGCGTCCAGCTCCAGATCGCTGTAGTCGTAGCGGACGCCTGCGATGTAGCGCTCCAGAGTCTTGCCGGTGGAGAGATCGTCCTCAAAGACGACGATCAGATTGGCCAGCTCGCCGTTGAGCAGGACGGGGACGGTGCCGGTGGTGGTCATGGTATTGCCGTCCACCACGGCATCCTGGAAGTTGAACATCACGGGCTGGGTCACTTCGTCGGTGACGACGCCGACCCAGGTGCAGTCGTACTCGCCCAGCAGGGCGCCGTCCTTGGTGAAGCTGTACTGGGTGTCCAGGCCCAGGTTGATGTAGCCCTCGCCGTCGTTGTAGAAGACGTTGAGCTGCAGGCTGTGGATCTGCTCCCAGTCGGCGGCGTCGAGCCGCAGGAGCTTGTGGCCCTTCTCCCTGGTCCAGACCAGCTTGGCCGCGTCGAAGCGGTTGTCCTCCAGGACCTGGGCCGCGGCGTCGGGGTCGATGTCCAGGCTGCGGCCGCCCAGCAGGGAGCCGAGGATGCTGGAGAAGTCGGCGGCGCCGCCGCCTCCGCTGGAGCCGCCCAGCAGACTGCCGATGTCAAGGCCGCCGCCGGTGCTGCCGAAGGAGGAGGAGCTGGAGCCCATCTGACCGCCCTGCTGGAGGGTGGCGAACTGCTGGATGCAGCGGGAATATTCGCTGTCCAGGCCGATGGCGTTGTAGGTGTTCACCGCGGATTTGACGTAGCTCTTGTTCTTGTAGGGGAAGAAAATCGAAATGCCGTAGGCGTTGGTCATGGAGGAGGAGGTCTTGTTGTACTTCACCGCGCCCAGCAGGGACTTGGCGAGGGCCTCGCTCTCGGGAGTGCCCAGATTGTAGCAGAGGTGAACCAGGTCCACCTGATCGATTCTGCTGGATGCGGCGAACTCCCGGGTCCCGCTGCGGGCGTCGGAGACGGTCTTGTACTCCGAGCCGGTGAGCAGCTTGGAGGTGCCGCTGGCGAAGTCCTTGAGGGTGGTGGGCACCGTGGCGCTGAGCTCCGCCAGATCCACGACGGAGAGGGTGGTCTTCTGCCCGGCGCAGCGGCGGTTGCACTCGGAGACGAAGTCGTCCACGATGTTCTTGCCGATCTCGATGGTGGGCATGGAGGTGTTCTGGGAGAGCTTGGTGAGCCAGTTGGTGTAGTACCAGCCGATGCCGGGCTCGGTCTCCTCGGAGGCGATCATGTAGTCGGCGTAGTCGTCCAGCATGAGGCCGGTCTCCAGGGTCGCCATGAGGCAGGCGTCGAAGCCGATGAAGTCAAAGCTGGTCCCGGCGTTCTTCAGGGCGGAGTCGATGCCGCCCAGGCCCATGGAGCCCAGAGAGGCGTTCTTCTCGTCGTAGCCGTAGCCGGAGACGGAGCCGCCGCCGTGATCCCAGAAGATCAGGGCCTGCCGGTTGGCGGGGTAGTTCGAGCTGCAGTACTTGATGAAGCGGGTCAGGGTGGCGGGCTTCACCAGGGAGTCCTTGCCGTCGTCGGAGACGAGGCAGGTGAGGGAGCCGTTCTCCAGCTTGTAGATCTGGTTGACGGAGTTGGAGATGCCCTGGATCTTCCACTGCTTGCAGCCGCCGGTGTAAATAAGGATGTTGATGTTGGGATTCAGGCTGGCGTTGGCCATTTCCTTCATGTCGTTGGTAGCCATGCCGGACTTGGATTCCAGGTCGGTGCCGCACATGTAGATCATAATGGTCCACTTGTCGTTTCCGTTGCCCTTGATCTGGGTGCGCTTGGCCCGGGCCCCGGAGACCACGCTCTGATCCAGCTTGCCGGTGTTGGCGCTGCGGGCCCAGCCGGTGGAGGTGGAGCCGCCGCCGGTGTAGCCGCCCAGCAGGGAGGACAGGTCGGAGGAGGAGCTGGAGGAAGAGGTGGAGCCGCCCAGCAGGCCGCCCAGGCCGCTGACCAGATCCAGACCGGAGCCGGTGGAGCCGGAGGAGGCGTTTCCGGCGTCGATCAGGCTGCCGGCGCCGCCGCTGCTTCCGCCGTCGCTGAGCAGGCCGCTGAGCAGACTGCTGCTGCCGCTGCCGCCGCCCAGCAGGCCGCTGAGCAGTCCGCCGCTGCTGCCGCCGCAGGATTTGAGCAGGAAAAAGCCGATAACGAGGACGAGGATGATGCCGATGCCGCCGCCTGCGCCGCGGGCCACGGCCCGGTTGTGACCGCCGGAGCTGCCGGAGCTCTGGTAGCTGCCGCCCTGGGGACGCTTGGAATAGCTGACGTCCTTGCCCACCGGCTTGCCGGTGCCGAGTCCGCTGCCGGTCTTGCCGAAGCTGCCGGTGGAGCCGATGACGTCCTTGCCTCTGCCGTTATTTGGTTTGTTGTCCATAGGATCAACCTCCATTGCGTATAGATACTGTTATTTTATCAGATTCTTTCGGAAAATGCAATAGGAAATCAGAGGCTGCCCGGGTGAGGGATCAAGTGACAGGTGACAAGTGACAAGTAAGAAGTAAGAGGTAAGAAGGAAGAGGTTTCCCGCCTGTAGGGGCGCTCATTGAGCGCCCGCCGTCCCCCGCCGACGAGGAACCCCGTGCTTCAAAAAGGCATAGAATGATCCGAAGGAGGGGAGTGCGGGTGGAAATCAGTCTGGATCGCTTGAAACCGGGGGAGCGGGCGACGGTGCAGCGCCTGAAGCTGCCGCCGAACCGGGCAAACAGCCTGAGCCGCCTGGGACTTGGGCCCGGCACAGAGCTGCTCTGTCTGCGCCGCCTCCCCCTGGGGGATCCGACGGTCTACCGCTGGCGCGGCACCGACGTGGCCCTGCGCCGGGCCGACGCCAAGAAGATCGAACTTGCTCCGTAGCGCGGGCAATCTGCCCGCCGGATTCGGATTTGTCGAGCTCTCGCCGTAGGGGCCGGCGTCCCCGACGGCCCGCACG
>CAMUYE010000019.1 GCA_947164825.1 uncultured Clostridia bacterium | reverse complement strand
TGCGGCGTTATCAACCCCGAGAACATCGACGAGTACATTGCCCGCGACGGCTACATGGCCCTGGGCAAGGTCCTCACCGAGATGACCCCCGAAGACGTCATCCAGACTCTGCTGGACTCCGGCCTCCGCGGACGCGGCGGCGCAGGCTTCCCCACCGGCCTGAAGTGGAAGTTTGCCAAGGCCTATGACAACGACCAGAAGTACGTTTGCTGCAACGCCGACGAAGGCGACCCCGGCGCCTTCATGGACCGCTCCGTGCTGGAGGGCGACCCCCACGTGGTGCTGGAGGCCATGACCATTGCCGGTTACACCATCGGCGCTTCTCAGGGCTACATCTACGTCCGTGCCGAGTACCCCATCGCGGTCAAGCGTCTGCAGATCGCCATCAACCAGGCCCGTGAGTACGGCCTGCTGGGCGACAACATCCTCGGCACCGGCTTCAAGTTCGACATCGACCTGCGCCTCGGCGCCGGCGCTTTCGTCTGCGGCGAGGAAACCGCGCTGATGACCTCCATCGAGGGCAACCGCGGCGAGCCCCGTCCCCGTCCTCCCTTCCCCGCTGAGAAGGGCTTGTTCAAGAAGCCTTCCATCCTCAACAACGTTGAGACCTGGGCCAACATTCCCCAGATCATCCTCAAGGGCGCTGAGTGGTTCGCCTCCATGGGCACCGAGAAGTCCAAGGGCACCAAGGTCTTCGCGCTGGGCGGCAAGATCAACCACACCGGCCTGGTGGAGATCCCCATGGGCACTCCCCTGCGTAAGGTCATCGAAGAGATCGGCGGCGGCATCCCCAACGGCAAGAAGTTCAAGGCTGCCCAGACCGGCGGCCCCTCCGGCGGCTGCATCCCGGCCAGCCTGATCGACACTCCGCTTGACTACGAGAGCATGGCTGCCATCGGCTCCATCGTCGGCTCCGGCGGTCTGATCGTCATGGACGAGGACAACTGCATGGTGGATATCGCCAAGTTCTTCCTGGAGTTCACCGTGGACGAATCCTGCGGCAAGTGCACCCCCTGCCGGATCGGCACCAAGCGTCTGCTTGAGATGCTGAACAAGATCACGCAGGGCAAGGGCACCCTGGAAGATCTGGACAAGATGGAAGAGCTCTGCTACTACATCAAGGCCAACGCCCTCTGCGGTCTGGGCCAGACGGCCCCCAACCCCGTGCTCTCCACCCTGCGTTATTTCAAGGACGAGTACATCGCCCACGTGGTAGACAAGCGCTGCCCCGCCGGCGTCTGCAAGGATCTGCTGAAGTTCGTGGTGGACAAGGAGAAGTGCATCGGCTGCGGACTGTGCATGCGCAACTGCCCGGCCAACGCCATCACCCGCACGGACTACGTTGCCCCCGGCCACAAGCTGGCTTCCGTTGCCATCGACCCCGACAAGTGCGTCAAGTGCGGCGTCTGCATGAGCAACTGTAAGTTCAAGGCCATCAGCAAGCAGTAAGGAGGACATCATGGAACAACTTTTAACTGTCAAGTTTAACGGGGTCGTGGAAGTCCAGGTCCCCAAGGGCACTACCATTCTGGAAGCTGCCCGTAAGGCCGGTATCACCATTCCGACCCTTTGCTACCTCAAGGACATCAACGCCATCGGCGCCTGCCGGATCTGCGTGGTCGAGGTTCAGGGCGCCCGCGGCCTCTGCGCTGCCTGCGTCTACCCCATTGACCGTGACAATACCGAGGTCTTTACCCATACCCCCAAGGTCGTTGCCTACCGCAAGAAGACCCTGGAACTCCTGCTCTCCGACCACAACTGCTCCTGCCTCTCCTGTGTCCGCTCCGGCAACTGCGAACTCCAGGAGCTCTGCAAGGAGTACGGTGTGACCAATCAGGACGCCTTCGCCGGCGCCAAGAACCCCTCCGAGATCGACGAGTCCGCCGCCCATATGGTCCGCGACAACTCCAAGTGCATCCTCTGCCGCCGCTGCGTGGCTGCCTGTGAGAAGTTCCAGGGCATCGGCGTCATCGGCGCCAACAACCGCGGCTTCAAGACCAACATCGGCTCCGCCTTTGAGATGGATCTGGCTGACACTGCCTGCGTCTGCTGCGGCCAGTGCATCGCCGTCTGCCCCGTGGGCGCGCTGTATGAAAAGTCCAACATTGACGATATCTTCAAGGCCATTGCCGATCCCGACAAGTACGTGGTCGTGCAGACCGCTCCCGCCGTCCGTGCCGGTCTGGCCGAAGAGTTCGGCAAGCCCATCGGCACCAACGCCCAGGGCAAGATGGTTGCTGCCCTCCGCCGCCTCGGCTTCGACAAGGTCTTCGACACCAACTTCGGCGCCGACCTGACCATCATGGAAGAGGCCTCCGAGTTCCTGGATCGCGTCCAGAACGGCGGCAAGCTGCCTCTGATCACCTCCTGCTCCCCCGGCTGGGTCAAGTTCTGCGAGCACTACTACCCCGAGTTCACTGAGAACCTGTCCTCCTGCAAGTCTCCTCAGCAGATGCAGGGCGCCATCACCAAGAGCTACTTCGCCGAGAAGATGGGCATCGACCCCAAGAAGATCGTCTCTGTCTCCGTCATGCCCTGCACCGCGAAGAAGTTCGAGATCGGCCGCGACGACCAGTGCGGCGCCGGCCTGCCCGATATGGACTACACCATGACCACCCGCGAGCTGGCCCGCATGATCAAGCGCGCCGGTATCCGCTGGGACGACCTGCCTGAGGAAGACTTCGATCATCCTCTGGGCTCCGGCACCGGCGCGGCCGTCATCTTCGGCGCCACCGGCGGCGTTATGGAAGCTGCCCTTCGTTCCGCTGTGGAATGGCTCACCGGCGAGACCCTGCCCCGTCCCGACTTCGTGGACGTCCGCGGCGTCGAGGGCATCAAGGAAGCCACCTACCACGTGGCCGGCATGGACGTGAACATCTGCGTCGCCTCCGGCCTGGCCAACGTCCGCAAGGTCCTGGATATGGTCAAGAGCGGCGAGAAGAACTACCACTTCATCGAGTTCATGGCCTGCCCCGGCGGCTGCGTCAACGGCGGCGGTCAGCCCCAGGTCCACGCCTCCGTCCGCAACTTTGTGGACATCCGCGCCCTGCGCGCCAAGGTCCTGTACGATCTGGACGAGGCCAACACCATCCGCAAGTCCCATGAGAACCCGGACATCATCGAGCTCTACGACAAGTACCTCGGCAAGCCCGGTTCCCACAAGGCCCACGAGCTCCTGCACACCACCTACGTCAAGCGCGTGGTGCATAAGAAGTTCTGAGACCTTCTCACCTAACATCAAAAAAGCTGCTTCCGGTTTCGGAAGCAGCTTTTTTGTATTAGGAATCTTTTTCCCTCTTGACATACATCGAATATCGTGGTATATTGATGTCAGAGGTACGTAGAACTTCGAGGTATGTATTCGAACCAGCGGACGGCAGGGTGTCGTCCCTACAAAGCGGAAATGCGGACGGCAGAGCGCCGTCCCTACAGAATGGAAAGGAGGTTCTATATGAAGATCGACAAAAGTCTGCTCTCGGGGAGCACTTCCCTGCTGGTGCTGAGCCTGCTGCGGAGCGGGGACAAGTACGGCTACGAGATGATCTCCCTGTTAGAGGCAACGTCCAACGAGGTCTTCCAGATGAAGGAGGGCACCCTCTATCCCATCCTCCACAACCTGGAGAAAAAGGGCTTCGTCCGGGCCTATTCCAAGGAAGCCCCAGGCGGGAGGGTGCGCCGCTACTACCAGCTGACGGACAAGGGCGTCCGTCAGCTGGCCGACGAGAAGGAACAGTGGGAGGTCTTCTCCGGCGCGGTCAACACCGTGCTGCGCTGCATGACGTAGGAGGCAATGGGAATGGAAGAGAGAACCAGAAGCGGCAGCCTTGTCCCCGATCCGGACCGAACCCTGGAGCAGGCGCGCAGAGCTTGCGTCCCGATCCCGGAAGAGGAGCTGAACAACCCGGATCTTCTTCAGTGGATCGAGACCGCCGTGTCCAGGCTCCGCTTTCCGCCGGATCGGGAGCGGGTCCGAAAGGAGCTGACGGCTCACTACGAGGACCGGCTGATGGAGTATCGGGCCAGGGGTCTTTCCTTTTCCGATGGCCGGCAGATGGCCCTGGAGGCCCTGGGCGACCCCGAGGAAACGGGCCGCCTTCTGCAGGCTGTCCATAAGCCCTGGCTGGGCTGGCTGCTGCGGATCGCGCGGATCTTGCTTGTCGCAGTCGTGATCTACGCCGTATTCAATTATTCGTCCCTGTTCAGCACGATCAAAAAGCAATTTCTTCTGCCGCAGGTATTGAGCGTCTACCGCGATCCGGCGCAGATCTTGGAGCAGGAACCTGAGCAGGATAACATCCGTATCACGGAAGCCGCCTGGCGCATCGGGGAGAGCTCCGGTGAGGCGCAGATCGGGAAATTCCGGGTATCCGTTGACTGTGCGGGGATCAACTATGCACGATACTCCGTGGAATTGGAGGACGGGCACATTTTGGACAGTTCGGTCCTGGAGACGGACGTGATCCTTCGGTTTCGCTCCATGCCCTGGTACAGCCCGGAGTATGCCGCGCTGAAAAATGAGCTCTGGCTCGAGGATGAGACGGGCAGAGTCTATCATTGCGGCCGTGAGTATGGAAATCATAACGGTCTCCCGCTTCTGCCGGAGGGACAGGAGATCGGCATGCTGTTGAACGACGGCGCCTGTAAGCTTGAAAGGATCGGGCAGGATCTGAGCGGGACCTACTACCTGCTTTCCATGAATCGGCCGTATTACGGCTACTCCATGGCGGACCGTCTGACCGTGCACCTGAAAACGGATCTCGGGGATATCCGGCTGCCGGTGCGCTTCGGTCCCTGGGAAAACTTCCACGAAAACCTGCCGAAGCCGGAAAGCGAAGCGGACGCGGTGGCAAAGCTCATCCCGTATCTGGAAGTCACCACCATCTCCCTCGGTTCCGCCGATCCGGTCTCCGGGAACCTGTGGACGGCCTCCGTCCCCTGGAGCAGAGTCAGCAGTAATAGCGCTTCGGCCAATGCCGAGGAAAAGACGAGCCTTTCCTTTGTGCTGGCGCTTTACGGACCGAACGACAGACAGCCCGTAAGCTATGAGGATCTGTTCCGGCGTCTGTCCCTGCGGGACGCGGAGGGCACGGTCTATCCCAGGCGGGAATGTCTGAAGGAGAGCAGTCTGGTGCGTTACGGCGACGACGTCATGAGTTACAAAAGCGCGTATTATGACGGGGTCGTCTATTTCCTGGTCTCCGTTCCGGACGCAAAGCCTGTGCGTACATACGAGCTGATCTACCGCGCGGATGGCGACGAGCTGTTGCTGCGGATCAAGCTGGAAGAGGAGGATGGACAGTGAAACGAGTCAAAAAACCACGCTGTGAATCGCCCAGGAGACGCGGACGTCGGCTGATCCTGGTCCTCGCCGGACTGGTTCTCCTGCTCTTCCTGGTTTGGCTGAGCAAGGGCTGCCCGCTCTTCAGCAAGCAGCGGGAGTTCAGCAGGTCGCTTGCCAACGCCATGATGCCGGACGCGAGCTATGAGACCACTGTGCAGACAGGCACTTATCGGACCACGCTTTCGATCGGGTCCAACGATTACGCCTCCTATACCTTGCTGCCAGAGGGGGGCGGAACTGTCCGGTTCAGCACCTTCGGGACCTTTTCCTTGAACGGCGTCTTGGAATACCCTGCGGTGGACGGCGTCCATTACGTGCTGTTCCATGATTCAGCCTCTTCCTATAATAATCCATATAATACGGAGGATATTCAGAAATGGGGCGCTATCGCGGCGGTAAAAACGGAAGGACTGCGGGCAGAGCTGTCATTGGTGCTGGAGGACGGTCCCAGGTGGCAGATAGATGCATCCGAGATCCTGCCGGGTGGGAGCTTCCCGCTTTTGGCCGGAGAGGAACAGGACGGCTGGACCTGCTTCTCCGTTGATACCTCCATATATCCCGGTGAGGAAAGTCAATATGATATGTTTCTGCTGTCCAATGATTCTCCTGATCCCGCTGTCACCTATCTGGCATGGATGTGCGAGTATCTCTACAAAAACTGGCGCGAATGCCAGACCATGTGGGAACGGGACGGCCATTTTCAATTGACCCTGTACGATGAAACGGATCGGATCGTAAAGGTCGTCGAATTCCCCGCCTGCGAGTGGTAGACCGTCCGGGCCGAGTCCCGGACAGACAAAGAACGCCCCTGTCGCCGCGGCGACAGAGGCGTGCTTTGTTTGGCGTACAAGCGATGCTAATTACATACGTTTTACAGATGAGGTGGTTCCTCGGGCGGGTAGATTGCCCGCGCTGCAGGCGGGGTGGGACGGGAGACCCGTCCCCTTCGGCAGATACCCTTCATGCAGTTCGCTTTTATGCGAGCCGCGGCGGAAGAACACAGGGGACGGTTCTGTGTGTCGAAGGACACACAGAACCGTCCCCTGTGCTGGGAACAGCGATTGTTGCATGCCGTAGGGGCCGTGGCGCACTTGATGTGCGCCGCTACCGATAAGAACTAACAACTCCCTGATCCCTAAAACCTAAAACCTATTACAGCAGACCGCAGATCAGGTCGGTGTAGGCCTGGGGGTCTTCGATGGGGAGGTCGGCCAGGATGAGGGCCTGGGCGTAGAGGACCTGGGCGTAGGTCTTTGCCTTGTCGGGGTCCTCGGTGCTGAGGGTCTTGAGCTTCTGGACGGCGGGGTGGTCCGGGTTCAGGCGCAGGACCTTCTCCACGGGGATGGCCATGTCGGGGTTGACCCGCTTGAAGTACTTCTCCATCTCGAAGCTCATGCCGCCCTCGGGAACCAGGCAGACAGGGTGGCTGCCCAGATCGGGGCTGACCTCCGCCCGGACGATCTTGTCCTCCAGGGCGGTCTTCACGAAGTCCAGGGCCTCCTTCCAGTCCGCGGCGGCGGCCTCGGCGGCCTTCTTCTCCTCCTCGGAGCTCAAACCCAGCTCGTCGGTGGCCAGATTGCGGAAGTCCTTTTCCATGTAGGTCATGAGGGTGCGGGGAACGAACTCGTCCACGTCCTCGGTCATGAAGAGCACGTCGAAGCCCTTCTCCTGGAGGCGCTGATACTGGGGCAGCTGGGCCAGGCGGGCGTTGGACTCGCCGGCGGCGAAGTAGATGTGCTTCTGCTCCTCGGGCATGGCCTCCACGTATTCCTTCAGAGTGACCAGCTTCTGCTCCCTGGCGGACCAGAAGAGCAGCAGGTCCTGGAGCACGTCCTTGTGCATACCGTAGTCCGCCACGACGCCGTATTTGAGCTGGCGGCCGAAGGCGGCAAAGAACTTCTCGTAGTCCTCCCGGCGGTCCTTCTGCATGTTCAGCAGCTCCTGCTTGATCTTCTTCTCCAGATTGCCGGAGATGATCTTGAGCTGGCGGTCATGCTGGAGCATTTCGCGGCTGATGTTCAGGCTCAGATCGGAGGTGTCCACCACGCCGCGAACGAAGCGGAAGTGATCCGGGATCAGGTCCTCGCAGTGCTCCATGATCATCACGCCGGCGGAGTAGAGCTGCAGGCCCTTCTTGTAGTCCTTGGTATAGAAGTCGTAGGGGGCCTTGGCCGGGATATAGAGCAGGGCCTTATAGGTCACGGCGCCCTCCACGCTGACGGGGATATGGGCCAGGGGCTTCTCATAGTCGAAGAACTTGTCCTTGTAGAAGCCGTCGTACTCTTCGTCCGTCACGTCCTTCTTGGACTTCAGCCAGACGGGAATCCGGGAGTTCAGGGTGGTGAGCTCCGTGTAGGTCTCCCACTCGGGCTCCCTGTCCTCGTCCTTTTCGCCCTCGGGCGCTTCCTTCTGGCGGCTCTTCTCCATCTCCATGCGGATGGGCCAGCGGATATAATCGGAGTATTTCTTCACCAGGTTCTGCAGCTCGTACTGCTCCAGGAAGCGGGAATACTTTTCATCCTCGGTGTCCGCTTTGAGCTTCAGAATGACCTCCGTGCCCACGGTGGTCTTCTCGCAGGGGCTGATCGTATAGCCGTCGGCGCCGGAGGACTGCCACATCCAGGCCTCCTCCTCGCCGTATTTCTTCGTCAGAACGGTCACCGTGTCCGCTACCATGAAGGCGGAGTAGAAGCCCACGCCGAACTGGCCGATGATGTCCACGTCGGCCTCCTCGCCGCCGTGCTCCTGCTTGAACTGCAGAGAGCCGCTGCGGGCGATGGTGCCCAGGTTCTGTTCCAGCTCCTCCTTGTTCATGCCGATGCCGTTGTCGGAAACCGTCAGCAGCCCCAGTTTCTTGTCCGTCCGCAGATCGATGACAAAGTCGTCGCGGCTCAGGCCCACGTTCTGATCCGTCAGCGCCAGATAGGCCAGCTTGTCGATGGCGTCGCTGGCGTTGGAGATCAGTTCCCGAAGGAAGATCTCCTTGTGGGTATAGATGGAATTGATCATCAGATCCAGCAGGCGCTTGGATTCCGCCTTGAATTGCTTTTTCGCCATAGTAATCACTCTTTTTCATCATGATATTGATAGGGTTAGCACTCAACTCTCCTGAGTGCTAACCCTATTATAGCAGGCTTTTTCAAAAATGCAAGAGGGAAAACAGATTTTTACAAACTGTTAAAAACTGCCGTACTGCCCATGGATCCGGTTCATGGCTCCACGGTGGTATAGCCGCCGGGCACAGCCAAAAGGGCGTAATACCAAGTCTCGCCCCAGACCTGTACAGTCTGGCCGGGAGAGAGGATCTCCTCGTCGAGGGCGGCCTCTTCCAGCTCCTCCCAGGTCCAGACCCCGTCCAGGGGCTCCGAAATCCAGGCGATGAAGCTGCCCTCCTCCGGCGTTCCCTTCAATTCCGGCACTGTGAGGAAAGCCTGATAGGAGGCAAAGCAGAGATCGGCCCCTTCCGGAGAACAGCCTTCCGGACAGACGAAGCGGACCTGCTTCAGGTTGGCGGACTGCCCCAGGGAGAGGCGGATCCTGGTCTCATTCCCGGCGTAATCCCAAAGACTGAGCTCATATTCGTCAAAGCCCACGTTCCCGACCGTTACGGCATGGATCTCGCCGGCTTCATCGTCGGAGAAGGTCTGGGTCCAGATGGGATCGTAGTAAACTTCTTCGTCCTCGCTGATCTCCGGCAGCGGCGTCAGCGCCCCATAGGCAAGGTACCGGTCGTCGGAAAGCTTGAAGCTCAAGCTGCGGTTGCCGGGCTCCCAGCGAAGGTCCTCCATGGTCGGAGCGCTGTCGTCCATTGTCACAGAGAAGCTCCATTCCAGCCAGTCGCTCCCCTGCTCCGCCAGGTCCTCGAAGTCGATGGCCCCCAGCTCGTCTTCCCCCCAGGGAAGATCGGCGTAGATGCGGATTTCGACCCTCGTTCCGCCGGGCAGCGCGAGGCCGTTCAGGTCTTTGCCATAGAAACAGAACTCCGGCCTGGCGCTCCAATGCCGGTATTTGGCGCTCCAGTAGGCCTTTGGCATGGAGCGGAGATCCGCAGCCGTGTAGAGCTCCCCGGTTTCCGCGTCCGTGGCGGTCATAATCAGATGCCGGGACTCCCGGAGCGGCATAGGACGGATCACCACCGCGTTCACCAGACCGTCCGGCGAAATCGCAGCGTGAGCTTCCTTGTATCCCGTCTTGTTGACGGGATTCTCGCCGAGATATACCGTCGTTCCGCCGTCGTCATGCAGGGCGCTCCAGCTCATGGCAAAGGCCTTGTTCACGTCGGTATTGACGTCAAACTCAACATAGTCCAGATAGGCAGCGTAATTGCTGGCGGGCCCAAGGCCGTTCTCGATGTCGACGATCTCCCGCCAGTCGTGCTGCTCCAGGATGGGCGCGGCGTCCCAATCGCCCACAAAACCGATGAAGCTCAGATGCAGCTCGGCAGTCTGTACGGGGGGCTCCAGGCACTTCATTACGAAGCTCATAAACATCCGGGCCACCTGCGCCCGGGTGGCGTTGCCCCGGGGATCCAGCAGGATTTCTTCATCCACCTTTGTACCGGAAAGGATTCCCACGCCCACCGCCCAGCGCATGGCGGTCAGAGCGTAGCTGTGAACTCTGTCCACGTCGGGATAGCCGTCAATGTCGGCAGAAAAGTCCGTATCCAGGCCCGCGTACTCCGCGAATCGGTACATGATCAGCGCCATCTGCTCCCGGGTAATATCGCCGTTCGGGTTAAAGAGACCTTCTCCGACGCCCGATACAATGCCGTTCTCCGATGCCCAGGTCACAGGCTTTTCGTAGTATTTTCCAGGCTTGACGTCGGTGAAGAGGTTTTCCCCTTCCGGCTCCGGCTTTCCGGCCAGGGCGTAGAGGACGGTCACCATCATGCCGCGGCTCATGGTCACGCCGGGGCTAAAGGTCGTTTGCGAGGTGCCGCTGAACAGGTTGTGGGTCAGCACGAAGTCAATGCCGGGATGGGCCCAGTTCGTGGGCTTTGGCATATCCTCGAAGGGAGCGCCGGGGCAGCTGTCCCCGCCTTCGCAGGGGGGCTCCGGTTCAGACAGGGAGAGGAAGCCGTCCAGCCAGGCGCCGTTTGAATAGTCCTCGCGCAGTTCCTCCAGCAGCTCGTCCTTCGGCGTGATCATCAGTTCCGCCGAAACGGTCTCCCCCGGCGGGACAATCAGGGTCTGATCCCCAAGCAGAACCATTCTGCTGCTCACGTTGCGGCTGCGCAGGGCGTTGTACAGACCGTCAGTCTCGCCGTCACTGTCCAGGTCTACGCCCTCGCAGAGATCGCAGAGCGCCGTCAGATCGAGGCTGTAGGTCAAGGTCTGATCGCAGAGGCTCCGCACCTCAAAGCGCAGGGTGAAGGTCCCCGTATCATCTTCTCCCAGGGAGAGAACCGGCTCCGTGATCACGGCTCTGGCCTCGGCGGCAGCCTTCAGGTCGATGAGGCCCGCGCCTTGCTTCCTGGGCGTGACGATCCGCCCCTCGTCGTCGGTCAGGACCCTGGCTGTGCTCATGAGCAGGGCCTCGGCCAGCTCCATCCGGGCGGACGGGCTCAGCTCAGGCCGCTTTTCCCGGAGATATTGGAGCATACAGGCCAGAGCGCCGGAGACATTCGCCGCGGCGACAGAGCTGCCGGACCGGACCGCATATCCGTCCTCCGTGCCATAGCTGGCAGAGAATACGGAGCCGCCCACTCCGGTCAGGGCGGGCTTGAACGTCAGAGCCGAGCTCGTGCCCATGGAGGAGAAGGCCGAGGGCTGCCAGCCCTGGGGGTTCTCCATACAAACCATTTCGGCGGGAATATACAGCGAGCCGATCTGCGTCGCCACCTGATCGAGGGCTTTGCCGCGCCGATAGATCGACACCTTTGCGTTCGGATCGTCAATCAGCCCGCTGTCCGGCAGGCAGAAGCAGAATACCTTCCACACCGAATCGTACCGAAGGGAGCAGCCCAAGCATTCGATCTCCGCCGTCCCGTCCTCCCGGATCTCGAAGGAGAGATCCTCCGGAGAGTCGGTGAATAGAAGCTCGTCTTTCGTGCCGCTGCAGCTCAGGTACCCTTTCCCGCAGCCCAGGGAGTTATACTCTAGCTCCAGATCATTTTGTTCCAGGTCGTAATTCCGCGGGATCGTTCCATTGGTGATCGTGACAGGCATCGCGTTATAGTAGGGATAGGGGGCGTCAGGGGCCATCGGCGCATAGGGCTCCACTGTCAGGGCGCGGCCTGCGGTCTCACTGACGATCAAATAGCCCTTGGCGTTGACCAGCTTCGCCTCATCTGTCAAGCGGTAGTAAACGGGCCCAAGATCTTCCCCGGAATCGACGGGCTCGAAAGGATCGCCGGACGGTGCCGTGAGTTCTGCCAGGGAGATCAGATACTCGCCGTCCTCCCGGGAGAGTCCCGCGGCGGGAATCGGATATAATTCTGCGTTCAGCCGGAAAGGCCCCGGCTCGTCGTTGTACACCAGAACGGCCGATGCGCCTGCCAACCTGGCGGCGAACACCTTATCCTCGTCAGAGATGCCGCCCCGGGCGACCAGGGCGATGCGGCCCCGGATCATCAGGCCCGCATAGTCCTCAAATGCTCCATATCCCGGGACCACCGTGTATTCCATGGCAGGCTCGCCGCTTTGGTACATCTTGTCAAAGAACTGGTCGTCCTCATCGTAATAGCGGATGTTCCGGTCTCCCGCCCGCAGAACGTGGACCGGGCAGGCGGCGTTTTCTACGGAGGCCACAGTCAGCGTGCTGTCGAAGGCGGCAAAGGAAGAGATTTGGCCGTAGTCGGCATAGTCCGCGGGTACACGGCCGCTGCCTGCCCGGTTGGAGGAACCCGTCGCCATGGAGCCCTTGTCGCCTGTGCCCACGGTCACCGCCACTCCGTTCTCCCGCAGGAGCTGGCAGGCCTCATCGAATTCCTCATAGAGCAGGTATTCCGGCTTCTCCTCCCAGCTGGTCATCATGGAACCGATGTTCAGGTTGATTATGTCCGCGCCAAGGTCATAGGCATCCTCCAGAGCCTTAAAGCAGACGGCGGAATTGGCCAGGCCCGGCTCCCCGGAGGAATAGATCTTCAGAATGAGAAGCTGGGCGTCAGGCGCCGTGCCGCAGAAACGGACCGTCCCGTCCTCTCCCTGGGCATAACCGGCGGCGACGGCAGCCGTATGGGTCCCGTGGCCGGAATAATCCTCCGTGTCGTCATAGTGAAACACGTCGTAATTGCAGGCAAAGGGGATCTTCTCGGAGATATAAGTTCCATAGCCCTTGGCATCGATCCAGCTTCCAACCTCGGACCTGGACAGCTTTGCCTGCTCCAGCATCCCATCGCAGACCCCGAAGGCCTCGTGCTCCGGGGTAAAGCCGCTGTCCAGCATGGCGATCACCGTGCCGGAGCCCAGATAGTCGCCCTCGTGCATCCAGGCCGCTCCCGTCATTTCGTTAGAGGAATCCGTCAGATTGTCTGCGGGCTCGGCATAGAAATTGGCGACGTGGAGGCTTTTCACGCCGGGCAGCGCCGCCAGCTTGTCCAGATCCTTCTCGGAAACGGTCAGGGCAAAACCGTTGAGCAGGGTCTTGTACTCATAGACCTCTTCCCAGCGCAGGCCGGAAGCCTTCAGGCTTTGGCGCAGAGCCGTATGCTGACCCGTCAGCCGGGTTTCGGCGAGGCCGCGGGTCTCCGCGCAGGCGGCTGTCGGCTCGCCCTCCATCTGCAGAATGACCAATACCGGCTCGTCCGCCCCGGCGGAATTGCGCGTCTCCCCTGTCTCCGGGCTCCGGGATGCGGAGGCCGCCCCCGACCAGCAGGACAGGCAGAGGAGCAGCGCCAGCGTAAGCGATACCAGACGTTTTCCCGCTTTCATATCCGTCCCTCTCTTTCTGTCTTTTTACGCATCATGTTATATGCTTCCTTGTTTCACGGGCTGTCCCAGCAGGTCTCGACGGACCCGTCCGGGCGGACCGTATAGGCGGTCTGGCCGTCGGTGGTGAGCCCGTAAACCGAAACGCTGCGGATGGAAACGCCGCAGTCTTCAAAGGCAGCGTTTTTCAGCGCGGCGACGGTAGCGAGATTCCCCGCAGGCAGGTCCCGCAGCTCCTCCAGGCTCCCGCCGTATTTCTCCATCTGGGCATAGGTGAAGCGCAGCGGATAATCCAGTTCCAAAGTTCCGGTCTCCGGGTCCCAGGAACGAAGCTGAAAGACCTGCCATTTTTCGGTCAGGTAGCGTTCCATGGTTTCCCTGTCCACGGGGCCGCTTGGGGCGGAGCTCTTCCCCGTGTCGAAGATGGAGAGCAGGGCCCAGATGCCCCCGCCGACCAGCAAAACCAGAGCCAGGGCAAGAGCTGTGAGGATCAGCATCACCCGTTTTGTCCGCGCCGGGCTTCTCTTTCGTTCCGTCTCATTTTGCATTTTGCTCTTTGCTTTTTGCATTATAATCCCCTCTGAATCAGCCAGACCGCGGTCCCGAGCTCGATCAGATACATGGCCGGGATCCCCCAGACGAAGCCGGGGTGGGCGCGGGCGTCGGTCTTATGGTGAAAGAGGGCCATGCCGAGCATGGCCCCCACGCTTCCGGCCAAAAAGCCCAGGGTCAGCAGCGTCGCCTCCGGAATCCGGCGGCGGCGCTTGATCGCCAGGAGCTTATCCAGGCCAAAAACCAAAAAAGTCATCAGATTCACGCCCAGCAAACAGAGGGCGGCGGTCTCCACAGTCATTGGCAGATCCTCAGGGAAGCGTCAGCTCCATCAGTTCGCTCCCCCCCTCCGGGGCAAAGAGCTCGACTGCGACGGTCAGGCTTCCGTTCTCGTTGAGATGCATGCGGTTGGCAGTCAGAGGCGAGAGTGCGGCCTGCGTTCGGTTATAGGCCGTGGAGTGGGCAGCGTCTGCGCCTTCCAACGGGCCGTAGCGCTGCGTAAAGCGTGCCAGAACCTCCTCATTGAGCACCGCAGCGGGATCTCCGGAGATTTTGGCAGCGTCGAAGAGACGCGCTACGGAGACCGCCTCGCCGGTCTCCGCGTCCACGGTGTACCAGGCCTGGTTTTCGGAGCCGTCAAAGTCCCGCCGGTCGACCCGCAGGGTCAGAATCCCGTCCTGCGTATAGCTCGAAAAGCTCAGCCGCTCCAGGATCGGGTCTTCGTAGCGCTCCATGGCGTCCAGAGACTGCTTGATCAGACCACCGAAGAAATTTTCGATGTCCTGGTTGCAGCCCGCGGCATGGGATCCCGCCAGGTCGATAAAGGGAAGCTCATAGCTGTACCTGCGGACGGGATCGGTCAGGGGGATCTCTCCCGTATAGGATTGGATCGTCTTTACGACGTTTTTCTCCCGGGGCTGGGCGGGGTCGCCGCCTGGCAGAGTGTAGGCGGACTGCTGCCCGAAATCGTAAGTATCGGTGGGGAAAAGATTCTCCGTGTCCTGCTGGTTGAACAGATCGCAGCCCACAAGCAGCAGCAGGGACAGAAGCAGCGGAAGGAGACGTTTCATAAGCTTAATCTCCAAGCGAGACTGTCAGCAGCACCGGATTGTGGTCGGAATAGCGGAAGGCCTCGTCCAGGGTCTTCACGTTTTCCACGATCAAATTCGGAGACGCCAAAAAGCCGTCGATGACGTAGTACTGTGTATTCCGGGTATCGCCGGGGTCGTAGGGCTGGTTCAGTAAACGACAGCTGGGAGCGGAAACGTCCCAGACGTAGTTCCAGCCTTCATTCAATTCGCCGTTGTCCAGATATCCCGGCTTCCAGAGCTCGGGGTGGTTGTTGGGATAGCTGGTCTCTGAATCGGGGAAGATCTGGTTCCAGTCGCCGCCGGCAAGGACGTAGTTGCCTTTTTCATATTCGGCTGCCAGGAATTTCCGAAGCTGCTTCGACTGGGCCAGCTTGCCCTCGCCGTCGTCATAGGCCTCCAGGTGGAGATTGACCAGAACCAGCTGCTGTTCGCTGTCTTCAATGGGGATCCGGGTGACCAACAGGCAGCGTTTGAGATTTACCATGGACATCGGCCAGGAGAAGGGACAGGGCAGGCTGATCCGCTTTGCCTCGGTGATCTCATAGTTGGAGAAGGTCAGAAGGCCGGAGTGTACCCTGCCGAGGGGAGGCCATGGATACGGGACGTAGTTGGTGCTGTAGTTCATGGCATAGGCTGAAGTCCCGTCCAGCTTTGCGCGGAGTTCGGAGACCTCGTCCTTGCCGCAGCTGCGCTTGGAGTCGGAGTCGACTTCCTGCAGCAGAATGAAATCGGTTTTTGCTTCCGAGAGGAAGCTTTGGATGCCCGCATAATTCTTGTCGACCAGTTTGGAATCGGAACGCACCATTGTGCCGCCGTCCATGAAAAAGTCACTTTCCTCTCCCAGGCCGCTGTACCCGATGTTCCAGGACAGCACGGTAAAGGTGACCTTGTTGAGGGGCAGTTCCACGGGCTCCTCCACCGTGACGGGCTCCTCCGCCTCGGGACGGAACTCTGTGGCCCAGAGCCAAACGAAGAGCGCCAGAGCGGCCGCGACCACAAGGCCGAGAAGAA
This sequence comes from uncultured Clostridia bacterium, assembly GCA_947164825.1. Classification (GTDB taxonomy): domain Bacteria; phylum Bacillota; class Clostridia; order Oscillospirales; family Oscillospiraceae; genus JAFRPC01. The sequence continues at coordinate 15,437 of CAMUYE010000019.1, read as the reverse complement.
TCCCGATCGCTTTCAGAAGCTTTTTGAAGCCTTTCATTGTCTACGCCTCCTGTTGTAATTTGATAGCATGTTCTGTGCCAGTTCGCCGCGGCTCAGATTTCCCGGTACATCCCCGCAGCGTCGTCCTTGCGAACGTTGTCCTCCACGCGGAGGACCTCGACGTTCAGGGTGTTGGCGCCGAAACGGATGGAAAGCTTGTCCCCCACCTTGACGTCGTAGCCGGCTTTGGCGGGCCGTCCGTTGACAGTAACCCGCTCGGCGTCGCAGGCCTCGTTGGCTACGGTCCGGCGCTTAATAATTCTTGATACTTTTAAAAATTTATCAAGTCTCATAACAAGATTACCTCTTACTTCTTACTTCTTACTTATTGTTTTCCGCAGGTATTCCCCGGTAAAGCTCCCCGGGGCCTCGCAGATCTCCTCCGGGGTACCGGCTGCTACAACGAGTCCGCCGCCGTCGCCGCCCTCGGGGCCCAGGTCGATGATCCAGTCGGCGCATTTGATCACGTCCAGGTTGTGCTCGATGACAAGGACGGTGTTGCCTGCGTCCACCAGCTTTTGCAGCACGTCGATGAGCTTGCTCACGTCGTACATGTGCAGTCCCGTGGTGGGCTCATCCAGGATATAGAAGGTGGAACCGGTGGAGCGTCGGCTCAGCTCCGTGGCCAGCTTGACCCGCTGGGCCTCGCCGCCGGAGAGGGTCGTGGAGCTCTGACCCAGCTTGAGATAGCCCAGGCCAACGTCCACCAGGGTCTGAACCCGATCCCGCAGCCGGGGCAGGTTCCGGAAGAAGTCCAGCGCCTCGTCACAGGTCATCTCCAGCACGTCGGCAATCGACGCGCCCTTGTAGCGCACTTCCAGGGTCTCCCGGTTGTAGCGTTTTCCCTGGCAGACGTCGCAGGGCACGTACACGTCGGGCAGAAAGTGCATCTCGATCTTCACCAGGCCGTCGCCGCCGCAGGCCTCACAGCGGCCGCCCTTCGTATTGAAGGAGAAGCGGCCCGGGCCGTAGCCCCGGAGCTTGGCGTCCTGGGTGGAGGCGAAGAGATCCCGGATGTCGTTGAACAGGCCCGTATAGGTAGCGGGGTTGGAGCGGGGGGTCCGGCCGATGGGACTCTGGTCGATGCAGATGACCTTGTCCAGATGCTCGATGCCCTCGAAGCGTTCGTGCTTTCCGGGGCGGATCCGGGCGTGATTCAGGCTGCCCGCAAGTTTCTTATAGATAATTTCATTGACAAGGGAGGACTTGCCGGAACCGGAGACGCCGGTCACGCAGCAGAGCGTCCCCAGAGGGATGGAGACGTCGATCCCCTGCAGATTGTTCTCCCGGCAGCCGAAGACCTTCAGCTTCTTTCCGCTGCCCGAGCGGCGGGCGGAGGGGACCGGGATGGAGCGCTTTCCGCAAAGATATTGGCCCGTCATGGAGCGGGGCTCCCGCTCCAGATCCTCGATGCTGCCCTGGGCCACGATCTCGCCGCCGTGGATCCCGGCGCCGGGTCCCACGTCCACCACGTAATCGGCGGCGCGGATGGTGTCTTCGTCATGCTCCACGACGATCAGCGTATTGCCGATGTCCCGGAGCCGCTTCAGGGTCTCCAGCAGCTTGTCATTGTCCCGCTGGTGCAGGCCGATGGAGGGCTCGTCGAGGATATACAGCACCCCCATGAGGGAGGAGCCGATCTGGGTCGCCAGGCGGATGCGCTGGCTCTCGCCGCCGGACAGGGTGGCGGCAGCACGGGACAAGGTGAGATACTGCAGCCCGACAGAGCGGAGAAAGCCCAGGCGGGCCTTGATCTCCCGCAGGATCGGCGCGGCGATCATGCTCTCCGTAGGAGGAAGCTCCAGCTTTTCCATGAACTCCAGGGCCTTGGTCACAGGCAGTTCGCAGTAGTCCATGATCCGCATGCCGCCTACCGTGACCGCCCGGGAGATGGGCGAAAGGCGCTGGCCTCCACATTCGGGACAGGGCGAGCTGGACATGCATTCCTCCAGCTCCTTGCGCATGGCGTCGGACTGGGTTTCCCGGTAGCGGCGTTCCAGGCTGGGGACGATGCCCTCAAAGGCCTGCTCCAGGGTGCCGCGTCCGTTGGCCCTCTCGTAGTAGAGCTTCAGCTTTTCGCCCTTGGTGCCGTAGAGGATGGCGTTGAGGCCCGCCTCCGGGATCTTCTCGATGGGGTCCGTCAGCTTAAAACGGAAACGATCCGCCAGGGCGTCGAAGTACATTTTGGAGATGGAGTCGTTCTTCACATTGCCCCATCCGCTGGCCTGGATGGCGCCGTCCAGAATGGACAAGGAGCGGTTGGGGATAATGAGGTCCGGGTCCACCTTGAGCTGAAAGCCCAGACCGGCGCAGTGGGAGCAGGCGCCGTAGGGATTGTTGAAGGAAAACATTCGGGGGCTGAGCTCCGGCATGGAGATCCCGCAGTCCTCGCAGGCGTAGTTCAGGGAGAAGGGCAGCTCCTCCTCCGTATCCATGCGCTGGATCACCGCCAGGCCGCCGCCCTGGGCAGTGGCCGTCTCAATGGAATCCGTGAGGCGGCGGGTCACGTCGCCCCGGAGGATGAGGCGGTCCACGATCAGCTCGATGTTGTGCTTTTTGTTCTTCTCAAGAACGATATCCTCCGTGAGATCATAGAGATTCCCGTCCACCCGAACCCGGGCAAAGCCGGATTTCCGGGCGTCGGAGAACACCTTCTGGTGTTCTCCCTTCTTCCCGCGGATCACAGGCGCAAGCACCTGGAAGCGGGTGCCTTCGGGAAGCTTCTGAACCTTGTCGACGATCTGGTCAATGGTCTGCTTGCGGATCTCTTTGCCGCAGTTGGGGCAGTGGGGCACGCCGGTCCGGGCCCAGAGCAGGCGGAGATAGTCGTAGATCTCCGTCACGGTGCCCACGGTGGAGCGGGGGTTTCTGGAGGTCGTCTTCTGGTCGATGGAGATGGCGGGAGAAAGGCCGTCGATGGCATCCACGTCGGGCTTGTCCATCTGCCCCAGGAACATCCGGGCATAGCTGGACAGAGACTCCACATAGCGGCGCTGGCCCTCGGCGTAGATCGTATCGAAGGCGAGCGAAGACTTGCCCGAACCGGAAAGGCCCGTGAACACAACAAGCCGATCCCGGGGAATGGTCAGGTCGATATTTTTGAGATTGTTTGCCCGCGCTCCCCGCACGGAGATGAATTCATTCATTTGGAACTCTCCATAAACTGCGAAGGTTTCAATAGTATCGTATCGTATATTATACCAGAAGCGCATGAAATAAGCAAGAGGAAATCGGAACTGAAAATTCCGATTTCCTCTTGTTTCTATTCCAGATAGGGATGCAAAGTACGGGCGGAACGCCGAGGACGCGGAGGACTTTGAGGAGGCCGGGGCCAAAAAGCGCGGCTATTTCATGGCGCCGGGATCGATGTGGCCGTCATGGTCGCTGTCCACCAGGTTTGGCATCATATCCTCGCGGATGCTGACGCCCCGGGCGATGCGCTGCTTCTCCACCAGATCGGAGAGGGTATCCTTGACCTCTCTGGGGTTGCGAATCCGTTTGATGTCAAATTCCGAAGCGGTCTTATCGGAGGAGCAGCAATGGATGGTGCCCACCCGGTCGATGCGCTCCCGGAAGCTGCGGGTCAGGGACAGGTCGAGGATGCGGTAGAGGCGGATCTCCTCCTCGGTTTGCTTGAAAAAGCCCTTGATAATCAGGAGCTTTTCGTCCGTGAGGATATAACGGGTAAAGGACCAGGGCAGACCGAACAGCGTGTGTTTGCGATCATACCAAACCGTGTTGTTGGGAAGTTTCATCAAAATAACCTCACATTCCTGAATGATTCACGCGCAGCAAATCGTCGGGGATTATTCCACAGTAACGGATTTTGCCAGGTTGCGGGGCTTATCCACGTCGCAGTCGCGGAGCAGCGCGATATAGTAGGCGAAGGTCTGCAGCGGGATGATCGTCAGGCTGGGCTGGAGCATGGGGTGCGTGACCGGAACAGTGATCACCGAGGGAACCGTCTTGCGGATCTCAGCCTCGTGCTTCTCCGTCGTGACGGCGAAGACGTCGGCGCCCCGGGCGCGAACCTCCTTGACGTTGGACATGGTCTTGTCAAAGAGCGCGTCCACGGTGGCGATGGCGACCACCAGGGTGCCTTCCTCGATCAGAGAGATGGGGCCGTGTTTCAGCTCGCCGGCGGCATAGGCTTCGGAGTGGATGTAGGCAATCTCTTTGAGCTTCAGGCTGCCCTCCAGGCAGATGGCGCTGTCCACGTTGCGGCCGATGAAGAAGGCGTCGTGGACTTTGAAATACTGCTCCGCGTAGTAGCGGATCTTTTGGACGTTGTCGTTGGTGAGGCAGAGGGCGATCTTCTGATCCAGTTTCATCAGCTCGGCGACGATGGCGTTATATTCATCCGGCCGGATGGTCTCCAGCAGATCCGCGATGTACAGCGCGATCAGATAGATCACAGACAGCTGGGTCGAGAAGGCCTTTGTGGTGGCCACGGCGATCTCCGGGCCGGCCCAGGTGTAGATCACGTCGTCGGCCTCCTTGGCGATGGCGGAGCCGACCACATTGACGATGGCAAGGGTCCGGGCGCCCTGGCGTTTTGCCTCCATCAGAGCTGCCTTGGTATCGGCGGTCTCACCGGACTGGGAGATGATCAGCACCAGAGTATCCTTGCCCAGGACAGGTTCGGAGTAGCGGAACTCCGAGGCCAGGATGGGCTCTACGGGAATACGGCAGGTTTTCTCAAGGATGTGCTTGCCCAGGCAGCCTACATAATAGGACGAACCGCAGGCAACAATATAGATGCGTTTGAGTTCTTCGAGGTACTCTTTGGAGAGGGTCACGTCGTCGAGCACGACCCGGCCGTCGCGGATCCGGGGAGACAGGGTTCCCTTCACAGCCTTGGGCTGCTCGTGGATCTCCTTGATCATAAAGTGGTCGTAGCCGCATTTTTCAGCAGCGGAGATGTCCCAGTCGATGGTCTCAGGGGTCTTGACCACGGGATCGTAGAAAGCGTCGTAGAAGCGGGCTGTGTCCTTGGTGAAGATTACGGTATCGCCGTCGTTGAGGTAGACCACCTTGCGGGTGTACTTCAGGATGGCGGGCACGTCGGAGGCGATGAAGTTCTCGCCTTCGCCAAAGCCGAAAATCAGCGGGCTTTCCTTTTTGACCGCGATCATGGTGCCGGGGAAGTCCTGGCAGAGGATGCCCAGGGCGTAGCTGCCTTCGAGCTGACCTACAGCCCGGCGGACGGCACGGGGGAAGTCCTGGAGCCGGTCATAGTAGTACTCGATTAGGTTGGCAACGACCTCAGTGTCAGTCTCAGACTGGAAATGCTTTCCCTTGCGAACAAGATCCTCCTTCAGCTTGAGATAGTTCTCGATGATACCGTTGTGCACGACCGCAATCTTGCCGGCGTCGGCAATGTGGGGGTGGCTGTTGACGTCGGAGGGAGCGCCGTGGGTGGCCCAACGGGTGTGGCCGATGCCGAAGGTGCCCTGAATGGCACGGCCGCCGTCAATGAGACCGCTGAGCGTGGCAAGACGGCCCTTGGACTTTGCGACTTTGAGCTCGCCGTTGGACATCACGCAGACGCCCGCGGAGTCATAGCCGCGGTACTCCAGCTTGGACAGACCGTCCAACAAAATCGGCGCAGCCTGCCGGTTTCCGAGATAACCTACAATTCCACACATGTTTAGAGACCTCCTGTGGGTTTGTTACTGTTTATTATATCACATTGCGTTTCAAGTTTCAACGATCAATTTTCATCTTTCAACTCCCGGCTGTGCATCGGGAACCTGCCGCATGGGCAGCATAGCAGGCTGAAGATCTGCAACAGACCGAAGTGCAGACAGCTGAACGGGGCTCGCGCCCAGTGCGATCAGGGCGGAGCAGCCTTCGCTGCCGTCATCGTGGACGAAGAGCGGACTCCAGCCCCTGCGCAGATTTTCCTCGGAGCCGGACCAGGTGCCGCCGCTGAGATGAGACTGGGCAACGAGGGTCTTCTCCCCCAGGGCGTGTATGATCCGGTTGCGCTCCAGCGCCCTGTACGGCGTCATGGGCAGGTGCCAGCCCGTGAGACTGAGGCAGAGGATCCGTCCGGTTTCCGTCCCGTGCTCCCACAGCTCGTCGGCCAGGACGGCGAGCACCGCACCCCCCGCGGCCAGGCAGGCGTCCTGGGCGGTACGGTCCGCGCCTCTGGCGTTTCCGGAGACCAGAACGAAGCCCTCTTTCGCGGCCAGTTCCCCGACTCTGCGGGCAAAGGCCGCGCCGGGCGAGCTCAGATCCCTGCTCCCCACGAGAGCCACTGCGGGGCGATCCAGCAGAGCGCGCTCGCCCCGGCAAAAGAGAACGGCAGGGGCGAGATCGCCGAGACGGCGCAGCCTGGCGGGATAGGCCGGGGAGACCCGCGTGAGCGGATGGATCCCCTGCTCCGCGGCAAGGTCGAGGTAGCGCTCCAATTCCGTTTCCCGGGAAATCAGGGCAAACAGGCGGGACGCAAAGGCTTCGTCATAGCCCAGGGCGCGGAGATCCGCTTCCGTCAAGGGGCGATCCGGGTCCTCCGGCTCCGCCGTTCTGCTGAGGATCCTGGCCCGGAGCGTCCGGAACTGCGCCGGGGTCAGGGGCTTTTGGCCGTCTCCAAGCTCCGCACAGAGCAGAAGAAAGCCCCGTTCCGCGGCGGTCATCTGCGGCGGCGGGAGACCGGGGCGGCCTGCCGCCGTTCGGCGGGCACGAAGCCGGTCTCCGTAATGGTCATGGGCTGCACCGTAAAGCGGCAGTATTTGGCGATTTCATCGAGCTTGGCCTGCTCCGGAAAGCTGCCGATCACGGTCCAGCTCACGCCCTTCTTCTTCGCTCTGCCCGTCCGGCCGATGCGGTGGACATAGTACTCGTTTTCCTGCGGCACGTCGTAGTTGATCACGCAGTCCACGTCGTCCACGTCGATGCCCCGGGAGGCCACGTCGGTGGCGATCAGAACCGGCAGCTTGCCCTTGCGGAAGGACTTCATGGTCCGCTCCCGCTGGGCCTGGGGGATATCTCCGTGGAGGCAGTCGGCATCCACGCCCACCCGGCGCAGCTCGTCGCTGACCCGCTGACACATGACCTTGGTGTTGCAGAACACGATGACCCGCTCGAACTTCCCCAGAAAGAGGATCCAGCGGACAGCGTTCAGCTTCTCGAGGGCGGGAACCGTGACGGAGAACTGATCGATATCGGGCCGGCTCTCTGCGTCGGGCCGGACGGTGATCTCCACCTCATCCCGCTGGTACATCCAGGAGACCGTCATGACCTCCTGGGACATGGTGGCGGAGAAGAGGCCCAGATTCCTGCGGTTGGGGATCTTGTCCAGGATTCCGGTGACGTCCTTGAAAAAGCCCATGTCCAGCATCCGGTCCGCTTCGTCGAGGATCACGGTGCGGATCCCGTCGAAACGGATGGCGCGGTGCTTGTAGTGGTCCATGAGGCGGCCCGGGGTGGCGACGACGATCTGGGGCTTCTTCCTGAGCTGCTGAAGCTGCGGCTCCATCTTCTGGCCGCCATAGAGAACGGCCACCCGGATATCGTCATAGCGGAGCAGCAGTCCCCGGAGCTCGTCGCCGATCTGGAGGGCCAGCTCCCGGGTGGGGGCCAGGATCAGGCCCTGGACGTTCTCGTCAGCAGGATCGACGTGGGCGATCATGGGAATGCCGAAGGCAAAGGTCTTGCCTGTGCCGGTGGGGGCTTTGGCAATCACGTCCTTCCACTCCATCAGGGGCCCGATGGCTTCGGCCTGGACCCTGGTCGGGTATCCGTAGCCCTTTTCGTCCAGGGCGGACAGGATCTTCTCCGGGATGTCCATCTGCCGGAAGGCGAGTTCATTGGTTTCAATGGTATCTGACATGCGTTTGCTTCCTTTTTTATATATTTTATTTATTTTACCACACCCGGGCATTATTTGCAAGCCCAAGAAAACCCTATTGCTTTTTTCTGTATCTTGTGCTATAATATTTTGAACTTTGTAGAAAACCACAAGAAATAGGAGGAGGCCTGACTATGGCCAACGTATTCAGCATAGAGTTTCTTCTCTTCCTGGCCGTCTTTCTCATCGTCTACGGCCTTGTTTCGCAGCGCTTTAAGGGCTACGTGCTGCTGGCCGGCAGCGTAGTCTATATGGCCTTCGCGTCCTGGCAGGCCGCTCTCTTCGCCCTGCTCTTTGCCGCTGCCAACTTCCTGCTGGGCATCTGCATCCAGCGTACCTCCCGGCCCAAGGCGGCTATGGGGATGGCGGTGGCGATCAATGCCATGGCCATGGTTACCTTCAAGCTCCTGGATGTGAGCATGCTGGGTCTGAGCTACTACCTTTTCTCCTTCATGGCCTATCTGGTCGATATTTACCGCGGCGTCCACGCCGCCGAGCTGGACCCCGTCCGCTTCGCCTCGTTCAGCTTTTTCTTCCCCAAATACACCATAGGTCCCATCACCCGCTACAGCGAGCTGGCGGATCAGCTCGACAAGCCCCGGATCACCGCGGCCTCCATCCAGAAGGGCCTGGAAAGCATTTGCCTGGGCTTCATCCTGAAGGTCCTTGTATCGGACAAGCTGGGCGTTTTCTTCAAGGAGGACGAGTTTTGGTCAATAGCGCGGATCGGCTATGAATCCATCGGCACCGACCTGGCCTGGCTCGGTGTGGTGGTCACGAGCCTGCACATCTATCTCGATTGGATCGCCTATATGTATATGATCCTGGGTCTTGCGGAGCTGATGGGCTTCCGGCTGCCCCAGAACTTCAACTATCCTTACGTCGCCCGGACCGTGGGCGACTACTACCGGCGCTGGCACATGACCCTGACCCGCTGGTTCAAGGACTACATCTACATCCCCCTGGGCGGCAGCCGCAAGGGTCTGCTGCGAACCCTGATCAACGTCCTCTTCGTCTGGGTGGTGACCTCCCTCTGGCATGGCAACGGCCTGGCTCCGAAGTACATGCTCTGGGGCGTTCTCTGCGGAGCTGTTGTAGCCCTGGACGCCTGGCTGAGCAATCGGGCCGATGAACGTCTTGGGGCGGACTCCGGACGGAGCGTGAGGTTTATCCTCCATCTTCCGCTGCTGCTCTTGATCCCGATCTCCTGGTTCCTGCTCCGGGAACCCGCCAGCGGCGTCAATTTCATCATCTGGGGCATGAGCCTGGGCGTGATAATCGTCCTGGAGCGGCTCTGGAAGACCTTTGTAGTTGATCGCTTCCGGATCGGAGAGCGCCTGGGCCGGGAGAGCCTGACGGGCAAGCTCTGGTACGGCTTTGTCTCCGTCCTGGCCCACGTCTGGGTCGTGATCCCCATCATCCTGACCTGGCTGATCTTCACCATCACGGATTACGGCGATCTGACCGTCTATCTCAGCCGTCTCTTCCCCGCCGCCGGAAAGGCCGCAGGCGCGAACCCCAGCGACTTCGGGAATTATCTGGCCAATATCTGGCCCTACCTGACCATCGGCGTGATCTTCTGCTTCCCCCTTGTGAACCGGATCATGAAGCGGCTTCGGAAAAGCAAGGTCGGCGGCTGGATCCTTTCCTTTGTGCTGGCGGGCCTGTTCTGGTACGCGGTGTACGTTTTGATCCAAACCGGCAGCGACCCGATGGGCTACGCGGCCTTCTAATGACAGACTGGAGTATACTATGAACGAAAAAAGACAGAACCCCAAAAACAGCACCGGATGGAAGACCCTCCTGCGCTCCCCCATCGCGCTTGCCCTGGCGGGCCTGGGCATTGTGTTTTTCCTGTTCCTCGGGATCAAGGCCCTGACGGATCGGGAGCCCGTGGAGACGGAGCCCGCGATCCCCGTGGCCTCCACCGAGGACGCCGTCCCCACCACCACTATCCCCGGCAGCTCCACAGCGGACAGCTCCGAGCCTGACACCGTCCCTTCTGAGACGGTGAGCACCGAGCCCGTGACCACCGAGGCTCCCACCACCGAGATCCCCACCACGGAGCCCATGAAGCCCACTATGATGACCGTGGACGACCGCTACTTCTACGACGCCCTCTTTATCGGCGATTCCCGGACAGACGGTCTGCGGCTCTACAGCAACCCCGGCGACGCCAAGAGCTACTGCGCCACCTCCCTGAACATCTACAAGGTCATGGACTCCGAGGTGGAGGCCTACGGCTTTGTCGGTCTCCGGAACCTGCTCAAGGGCATGCACTTCGGCAAGATCTATATCATGTTCGGGATCAACGAGTGCGGCTATTCCACTTCCTCCTTTGCCAAAAAATACAAGGAAGTCCTGGACGAGATCCGGCTCTACCAGCCCGACGCCATTATCTATATCCAGAGCATCGGCTACGTGACCCAGAAGAAGGAGCAGAAGAACCCCACCTTCTCTACCGCCAATCTCAAAGAGAAGAACGAAGCCATCAAGGCCTTTGCCAACGACGTGGATATTTTCTACCTTGAGGTCAACGACTGCATGAACGACGGCACGGATCACCTGCCTGCCGAGTACACCGGTGACGGCGTCCACCTTAAGGCCAGCTACTACAGCCTCTGGCACGACTATTTGCTGGAACACGCCATTGTGGACGCGGCGCATCCCTGGGATCCCAACGGCGCCGAGCCCGAAGGCGCGGCCCTGGAAAACCCGTAACAAGGAACGAAAGCCCCCTTCTCTCCCGCCTAGGCGGGAGACAGGGGGCTTACCCATCCCGCAGTTTCGTAACGGGCCTGCGATCGTCCGCGCCGCATTGCGAATCCTGCGCGTCTGCGCGGCGGGCAAAAGCTTTACGGTTTGTTCACGGATTTTCTAATGTCTGTTTAATGTATCGCGGTAAAATAGAGATCAGATACTACGATTGGGGAGGGATTCCTTATGCATTCGATCCCGCGTCGCTGCTTCTGTCTGTTGCTCGTGCTCGTTTTCGTCCTGTCTCTGGCTGCCTGCACAGCGGACCCGGAGGAAAACGCGTCCCGCGAGGATGCGCAGGGGGAAACTGCCGGGATTTCCGGGGGCGGCAGTGAAACCGGCGATCCCACGGTCTACAACGGCCTGTTCGATTCCGGCCGGATCCACAGCGTGGACGTGACGGTCTCCGATGAAGACTGGGCGGATCTTCGGGCGAACCCGACGGATAAGACAAAATACCACGCGACCGTGGTCATCGACGGCGAGACGGTGGAGGAGGTCTCTTTTTCCACAAAGGGCAACACCAGCCTCTCCGCCGTGGCCGCCGACGCGGACAGTGACCGTTACAGCTTCAAACTCAATTTCGGGAAATACAACAAGGGCCAGAGCTATCACGGTCTGAACAAGCTCAATCTGAATAACATCTATGCCGACGCCACCTATCTGAAAGACTTTTTGAGCTACGAGCTCTTCCGGCAGGTCGGAGTGGATGCGCCTCTGGTCAGCTACGTCTGGCTGACGGTCAACGGAACTGATCACGGACTCTATCTGGCCATCGAGGACGTCAGCGAAAGCTGGCTGGACCGTACGAACGACGGTCAGGGCGAGCTCTACAAGCCCGAGACGGAAATGCTCAATCACATCGGCCAGGAGCCTCAAAACGGCACGGACGAAGGCCCCGGACAGCCGTCGGACGGGGATGCCGGTCAGAGCGGATTCCCGGGTTCCCCCGGCGGAACCGGGCCGACGCCTCCCGACGGACAGGGCGGCTTCCCCGGCGGAACCGGGCCGACGCCTCCCGACGGGCAGGGCGGCTTCCCCGGCGGAACCGGGCCGACGCCTCCCGACGGACAGGGCGGCTTTCCCGGCGGAACCGGGCCGACGCCACCCGACGGACAGGGCGGTTCCCCCGGCGGGAACGGCCCGACGCCTCCCGACGGACAGGGCGGCTTCCCCGGCGGAACCGGGCCGACGCCTCCCGACGGACAAGGCGGCTTCCCCGGCGGCCCGGGCGGCTTTGGCGGCAGCTCTTCCGGCGCGGATTTGAAGTACACAGACGACGAACCCGACAGCTACTCCGACATCTTTGACAATGACGAGACGGACGCCGACGAGGCAGCCCGGAAGCGGGTCATCGAAGCCCTGAAGGGTCTCGCGGAGGGCGCCGAGCTGGATCGTTGGCTGGACACCGAAGAAATCATCTGCTACTTCGCTGCCCACAACTTCGTACTGAACTACGACAGTTACACCGGCAGCATGCTTCACAACTACTATCTGTATGAGAAAGACGGCAAGCTCTCGATGCTGCCCTGGGACTACAATCTGGCCTTCGGCGGCTTCGGCGGAAGCAGCGACGTCACCGCGCTTCTCAACACCGGGATCGACAGCCCCCTCTCCGGGGCTTCGGAGGACGCCCGCCCCATGTGGGCCTGGATCACAGCGGACGAGCGCTATCTGGAACAGTATCATGCCGCCTGTGAGAGCCTGCTGAGCAAATACTTTGAGTCCGGCGAATTTGAGGCCAGGATCGACGCGCTCTGCAAGCTGCTGCGTCCCTGCGTGGAGAAGGATCCTTCGGCGTTTTACACGGTGGAAGAATTCGACAGGGCGACGGCGACCCTAAAGCAGTTTTGTCTGCTGCGGGCACAGAGCATCCGGGCACAGCTCAACGGGGAGCTTGCGGCGAAGAGCACGGAGCAGGACGCCGCGGCCCGAATTGACGCCTCCGACCTGGATCTGTCCTCCATGGGCACCCACGGGGGCGGTCAGGGCGGTCCCGGCGGCGGTCAGGGAGGTCCCGGCGGCGGTCAGGGAGGTCCCGGCGGCGGTCAGGGAGGTCCCGGCGGCTTCCCCGGCGGGCAGGGCAGTCCCCCGGACGGGAACGACGGTCCCCCGGACGAGAACGGCGGTCCCCCGGACGGGAACGGCGGTCCGGAGGGTTCAGGCGCTTCTTCTGGCGATGGGGCCGGGTCCCCGGACAGTCAGAACAGCGGAACAAACACTTGACAATCGCGGCGCATTCTGCGGGCAGGCATTGCGAATCAACGGATCACGCAATGCCTGCCCCTGTGTTTCCCCTAAGGCAAGCCGCTTTCCGTGCTTTTGCTTCCCCTTCCCTTTCTTTTATTTACACTTTATTCACAACTCTTTCAAAATTGTAGACTATAATTGCTTTCAGTTTTATATGAGCAGCGCAAACGCTGAGAGGAGCGGAGTCAATGAAAGAACGTGGGGCAAGGCGCATATATCGGGTGATCCGGGGAACGCTGGACCGTTTCTATCCCAAGACGGTCTGCGTCGGAACGGAACTCATTCCCTCCGACGAGCCGGTAATCCTGGTGGGGAACCACTGTCAGGCCCATGGGCCCCTGGTGGGCGAGCTGCGGCTGCCCTTTCCGCGGAAGACCTGGTGCGCCTCGGAGATGATGGAGCGGAACGAGGTCGCCGACTACGCCTTTCGGGATTTCTGGTCCCAGAATCCCAGGTGGACGCATCCTTTCTATAAAGCTCTGTCCCACGCCATCGTTCCGCTTGCCGTGATTCTTTTCAACCACGCCGAGACCATTCCCGTCTACCGGGACAACCGGGTCCTTTCCACCTTCCGGACCACGGTCCAAACCCTGGAGGCCGGGACCAGCGTGCTGATCTTCCCGGAGCATGACGTCCGGTACAACCACGTTCTCGACGACTTTCAGGACCGCTTCATCGACACGGCAAAACTGTACTTCAAACGCAGCGGCAAGGCACTGGCTTTTGTCCCGGTCTATCTCTGCCCGGCACTGAAAACCGTCTGCTTCGGAGAGGCTGTGCGCTTTGACCCAACGGCGTCCATGGCGGAAGAGCGGGCTCGGATCAAGGCCGCGCTGATGGAACGGATCACGGCTCTGGCCGAAGGCCTGCCCCGGCATCGGGTGGTTCCCTATCGGCCGCAACCCAAGAAAAACTGGCACTGGAACCGGCCGGAGGAGGCGCGGACGCTATGAAAAGGCCTGTCGTGAACTACAAAAACCTGCGGCTGTCCAATATCACCGGTCCGGAATACCGTCACGTCCTGCTGCTTGCGGGCTGGCTGGGTTATTTCTCTCTCTATTTTCTGACGGAGAATTTGATCCCCTATGAGCGCTGCCATGTGGTACAATGCGGGTTGGACGAGCTCATCCCGTTTTGCGAGGTCTTTGTGATCCCCTACGTGGGCTGGTTTTTCCTGGTGGCAGGCTCGCTGCTGTATCTTTTCCTCTATGACGTTCCGAATTTCCGAAAGCTTTCGATCTACATCATGATCACCCAGGCCGGGGCTATGCTGGTTTACGTTTTTTGGCCGAACATTCAGCTTCTGCGGCCTGAAACCATGCCGCGAAGCAATGTCTTCACCTGGGTGCTGCAGAATGTCATATACAGCTTCGACACGCCCACAGGGGTCCTCCCATCCCTCCACGCCGCTTACTCCATCGCCATCCTGTCTGTGTTTGAGCACCGGAAGGAGAGCGCTCTGTGGTGTCGGATCCTGCTGCCGGTTCTGGTGCTGACCATCATCGCGGCAACGTTCTTTGTAAAACAGCACTCCGTTCTGGACGCCCTGGCGTCCGTTCCGCTTTGCCTGATCGGGGAAGCGCTGATCTATTGGTTCAAAGTATTGAAATAATTTTCACAGGTAAGCATAAACAATCGCTGAGAGGGAGCATGCGTTTTATGAATAGCGGCTATGTGTTTTTAGTGGAAAAAGAGGCCATGTGGGCCGAAATGCTGGAACAAGTCTTAAAGGACAACGACATTGCCTGCGTCGCCATTCCGGTATACGGCGCAGGAATGACCCTCCGGGGCGGGGTCACGGAGCGCTATCAGATTTTCGTTCCCCGGGAGAAGCAGGCGGAAGCGGCAGAATTGCTGAACGAATTGTTCTCCAGCGAGGCGCTGCTTGCCGATCCGGAAGAGCCGGAAAGTCCGGAGGAATCACGCTGAATGTTCAAAAGCCCTCCCCATAACCGTTGCGTCGGTCATGGGGAGGGTTTTTGTCGTCTATGGAGCAATGCGTGGATCCAACGCGCAGCGGCTTCTGCAACGGGCGGGCGCTCAATGAGCGCCCCTACGGCGAGAGACGGCGGGCAGATTGCCCGCGCTACGGCGTGTCGGGCTCCTGGTGCATCAGGTCCTTCGCCTTGTAGAGGAAGGCCACGATCTGGGCCCGGGTGCAGGTGTTGTTGGTGCCAAACTCGTCGGGGGCAACGCCGCTGGTGATCTGGTTCTCCACGCCCCAGAGGACCGCCTTGTAGTAGTACTTGCCCTCCTTCACGTCGGCAAAGGGATTCTCCGTGGTCTCCGGCTCCGGCCTGCCTGCGGCGATCCAGAGGAAGGTCAAAATCTGCGCTCGGGTGCAGGGGTCCTTCGGGCCGAAGGTGGTCTCGCTGGTGCCGCTGGTGATCCCGTTCTCCACGGCCCAGAGCACGGGCTTGTAATAGTACTTGCCCTCCTTCACGTCCGCGAAGGGGTTCTCCGTGGCCTCCGGCTCCGGGCTGCCCAGGGTCAGCCAGAGGAAGCTCATGGCCTCCGCCCGGGTCACGGTGTCCTT
>CAMUYE010000018.1 GCA_947164825.1 uncultured Clostridia bacterium | reverse complement strand
CTTGAACCGCAGATTTCACCCTCTGAAACCTGCGGTTCTTTGACAGACTGAAAAAAGAGGAGAACGCATTTTCGCGTTCTCCTCTTTTTTCTCACATTATTTATATCATATTCCATATCGCGTCAGCGGGTGAAGAACGCGGTTGCGCAGAAGGCTGCGGGAGGATACGCGCCGTGGGCGGCGGCTCTGGCGCTCTGTGCCCGCTGGATGGCGAACGCCCGCTTGTTCTGTCTGCGAGCGGCATCCAGGAGCAGGTTGATCGCTTCCTTGGCCGTATCCGCTCTGCCGCCGTGGATCGTATTGAGAATCGTCTGGAGCACGGAGGGATTGGAGTATTCAAAGCCGATCGGGCAGTACCCGTAGTTGTTGTAATGCTGAACCAGCTCGTCTGTCAGTTTCATAAACCGGGTATCGTTGTACTGATAGGCTGCTTTGCTCCGATTATTCTGGCGAACATAGCCAAAAATCATAAAAAAGCCCGGAAGCGCCAAAAGGAAAAAGATCAGTGAAATCCCAAACCCACTGCCAACGTCGTCGGCCGCAATTCCGATCAGCAGCACGAGAAATCCGATCAGCAGCGGAATCGCCATCAGAATAATGCCCCAAACCAGCAGCGCTTTATGCGCCCGATCCCGAGGCTGATAAAGCGCTTCGCTGATCGCGTCGTACTCGTTGTACTGCCGCTGTTTTTCACTGAAATATCTGATCAAATCCTGGATGCTTTGCTCTTCCTGCTGTCGATTCACATGATTCTGCGGTATGTTCTGTACGGGTTGTACGGGCTGCACAGGCTGTACAGCCTGTGCTGCAGGGTCAGCGCAGGCGTAAGTCGCATCGCGGTTGGTCCAGTACTCCTGCAGCGGAGACGCCGGCTGTGTGGACGGGCCCGTATATTCCTCGATCGCCGCTCCGCAGTTCGGGCAGAATTTGGTCCCTTCCGTCACCTGGGTTCCGCATTGGCCGCAATATACCATCTCAGATACCTCCAATTATCATCAGGATATGATATAATTATAAACGATATCCTCGCTCTTGTCAATCATATTGGAGTACAGAAGCAACCCCTGTGTGTACAGAGCATCTGGAGCTTCTCATACTTTGAGTTTCGGAAATCCCCAGCGGTCAGAAAGCCGCGTGAGCCCGTCAGCGGCCCACGGTTTCGTCCAGGAAGGCCAACAGCTCCCCCATGAAGGTTTCGCTGAGCTCGTTGGCCTGGGATTTATCCGGGGTCTCCCCTTTCGGGAGGGTATACTCGTAGCAGGCCGACGCTTCGGAGAGCCAAGGCGTAGAATGCTCGTTGCGGTATTCGGTGGTGATCTCCACGCAGCAGACCCGGGGATTCTCAAATTCTCCCTCAAAGCGGATCAGGCTTTGGCTGTAAGGCACCAGATCGTCGGAGTTGCCTTGAACGATCAGCACCGGAACCTCGGCTGCGTTGATCGCCTCGAAGGCGGAACAGTCAGAGTCTTCTCCAAAGAGGAGCAGATTCTCCAGGCGGAGGAAGGGGCTCTGCAGATCTGCCAGGAGGCCGACGCGATTTCTGGCATGGTGAAGCATGATCTGAATGGGAGATTCAAACGCGGCAATACTAATCACGCCGTCGATCCGGTGGTCGGTCGCCAGGGCGGTGCAGGCGGCGTAAGCGCCTGCGCTGTGCCCGTAGAGGAAAACCGGCAGTTCTTCTCCGGGCTTCTGCGCCTCCAGCCAATCCAGAAAGGCCAGGAGATCCAGCTTGATCTGCTGCATCCCGACGGACCAGCGGCCCTCGCTTTCCCCGATGCCGGTGTTATCCCAGACCACGGCGGAATAGCCGTGGGCGACGAAGTAGCAGATCTCCGGCAGATGGGCGTCCACCCCGGCTCCGACGCCGTTGACTACCACGATCAGGCCCTTCGGATCCTCCGCGTCATATCGGTAGCCCGACAGCAGATTATCACCGGAGGAAAACCGGAACGCCTCCCGGGGCGGAGCCTCCGCGCCCAGCTCAGAATAGGTATAGCGGAACTCGGAAATGCCGTCCCGCCGGGGAAAGAGCAGACGGTAAATGATGGCGGAGAGGGCCACGGAGCCCAACGAATAGATCAGAATGATGATCACGAGGATTTTCAACGCCTTTCGAACAGAGGATCCGTGCCGGATCCCGGAAGCGCATATGGTTTGGTCGTTCATGGAGCGGTCTCCTTCCGGCACAAAATGAGGATCCCCTGTTTTCGGGGCTTTATACCCTTCCGACAGACGGGGAACAGGATACGGTTTTGAAAATCGGTGGACAGGATCAAGCCGGGATATTTGTTTTTCCCGAAAACGGAACGATGCCGCCCGCGGGGGACGGCATCGTTCCGTTTTGCGCTGTGGGCTGACGCCCGTGCGGATTAATAGTAGCTGTAGCTGGAGGCAGCGCCGGCAGCTGCAATGATGATAATGATGTAGATCACGATGAAGACGATGGCGATGATGCTGAAGATCAGGCCAACCAGGGAAAGGATGTAGCCGACCTTGGAGGCGCCGGTGAGAGTGCCGCCCTGCTCGATGAAAGCCTTACCCTTTTTTCTGCCGACGATGGCAAGGATGAGTCCCACGATACCGGAGAACACGAGGCTCAGAATGCCGAACACCAGGAGGTTGGGCTGGGCCATGGTCTGATAAACAGACGACTTGAAGTTGGACTGGTTGTACTGCGGATCCATTTGGAATCCTCCTTTTCTCAAAGATAGTTATATTATAGCATATAACGCGGAAAAATCAAGCATATTGTGCAAAAATCGGCAATAATTTTTTTACAATTTCGACACAAATTCCATTATTTCAGCGTCATACTCCTCGGGCGTGTTGATCCGGATCCGGGAATGGGCTCCTTTGTCAAACCATACGAGCTTCTTCGGCGCCGTACAGTGGGCGTAAAGATATTCCGCCTGGTCCGGGGTGGAGTAGGTATCTTCCCGGCTGTAGAGGAAGAGGATGGGCTTTTTCAGCTTTTCGATCCGCTTAAAGGGGCCGTCAAAGACCACGTCCGCCCCGGAGAAGAGACGAATCCAGAGCATGACCACCTGCATGACGGGGAAGCGCATTCTTTTGGGCCGGTCCGCCTTCATGTGGTTCTCAAAGGACTTATAGAAATTGTAGTACATCCCATCGGCGACAAGCCCCTCGTTCCAGTCCGGGCAGTCCGGGCTCGTCAGGGCGAACAGGGCCGCAGAGGCGCCGATGCAAACCCCGTGGAAGAGGACGGTCTCGTTGCCCAGCTCGTCGTGGAGCAGCCGGGACCAGGCCAGCAGGTCCCGGTATTCTTTATAGCCGAGAGAACTCACCCTGCCCTCCGACAGGCCGTGGGAACGGTTGTCGATGACCAGGACGTTGCGCCCCGCCTTTCGGTAGGGCTCCGCGAAATAGTAGGAATACAACAGGCATTCGGTTCTGCCCGCGACGATGAGGACGGCGGAGCTCCCGCCGAAGTCGAAATACTCTCCCACCAGATGATAGCCGTCGCTGTCGATCTCCACGGGCCGTTTATAGGCTTCGTACTGCTTGCCCCATTCCAGGCCGATGTTGAACATCCGGACGTATTCCGGGTCATCCGGGAAGCTGCAGCTCCGGCCGAATTTATCCTTGCCCGTGCGCACGAACAGGATCGTGTAGATCACGGAAGAGATGAGGATGGTGGGAAACAGGATCAGCAGCAGAAGCGCGCCGAGAAGGATCCAGTACCACTCCATTTTCTTACGGCACCCCCAGTATCCATTGATAGATCTCCTGGCCTCCGTCCACGAAGCTGAGCTCCAGCATCGGATAGCGCTCGGCCACAGCCTCGGAAAGAAGCTCCTCGTCCTCCTCCGGGACGTTGAGCCCGCGGAACACGACGCAGGTCTCCTTGTCTTCAATGTCCTCGATCTGCGCCAGGGCGTCGAGGATCAACGTTTTCCAGTCGCTGCCGACGCAGCAGAGCTCTCCGTTGCGCAGCGCGATCTCATCGCCCCGACGACAGTTCAGCTCGTGCCAGGAGAAATCCCGTGAGGCAGTGGTCTCACAGACTGTGATGACATCTTCCCTGCCCCGGCGGAGCTGGTGAATCCGGTTTTCGACGTCCGCGCTGTCCGGGATATCCATAGCGATGGAGAAATAGCCCTCAGCAACGCTCTTGGTGGGGATAACCGTGACAGTTTTCCCCGTAACCAGGGCGGCCGCCTGCTCCGCTGCCGGGATCACGTTCTTATGGTTCGGCAGGATCACAACCACATCGGCGTTGAGTCTCTCGATGGCGGAAACAAATTCCTTGGAGGAGGTGTTCATGGTGGCGCCGCCGTCGATGACGAAGTCCACGCCGAGGCTTTCAAAGAGCTTTCGCATGCCAAAGCCGTTCACCACTGCCACAATCGCGAGCGGCTTATGCTTCTCCGGACGGATGCTCCGATCCCGTTCATTGTGCTGGAGCTGCATGTTTTCCAGCTTGAAGGTCAGGAATTCTCCGTACTTCTGGGAATACTGGATGATGATCGCGGGCTTTTTCGTGTGGATATGGACCTTGATCCGCTTCTCATTCTGTACGCAGACAATGGACTCGCCCAGCTTCTCCAGCGCCCGGATATAGGCCTGGAGCCTGAATTTGTGCTCGTATTCCTTGGCGTTCATCAGTTGGAGAATGAACTCCATGCAATAGCCGTCCACAAACGCGCTGTTTTCGTCGAAAAGGCTCAGATCCGGCCCCTCCGGTTCGGCGGATTCGCGGACGATGCGTTCGCCGTCGTCCAGCTGTTCGCCCCGAAGTTGCTTCAGCATGCCCTCGAAGATCAGAATAAAACCGGCGGCGCCGCTGTCTACCACGCCGGACTCCTTGAGCACGTCGAGCATTTCCGGCGTCTGGGCCAGGGTCTTCCGCATCTCCGCGGTGTACATGGAGAGGATCACGTCGATCCCGCTGTTTCGGGTGATCTGGGCGCGGATATGCTCGATGCCCTCCCGGGCCACGGTGAGCATGGTCCCCTCCACGGGGCTGATCACCGCGTCATAGGCCACGCGGTAGCCTCGGATCAAGCCGTTGCGAAGCTCGCCCGGCCCAATCAGCGAACTGCGGGACAGCTCCTGGGCAAAGCCATAGAAGAACTGGGAGAGGATGACGCCGGAATTGCCCCGGGCGCCGAGCAGCGTCCCCGCTGCGAGGGCTTTCAGATACTCCCCCGCCTCAGTGGTGCTGTGGGCGCTCTGAAGTCCATGCTCCAGGGTCATGCGCATATTCGTGCCGGTGTCGCCGTCGGGGACCGGGAATACGTTGAGCTGGTTGATCTCCTTCTCATGCAGACGCAGGTTGGCGAGACCGTTGCGGAGCATTTGCTCCAGCTGAACGCCGTTAATTCGTTTGACAGACATGATTCAAGTCTCTTCCTGATAAAGTGTTACGTTCTTGATTTGCCGCTTTCGCTCAGTTCTTGCCGTTCTTCTTACCCATCTCGCGGACGGATTTGGGAAGCAGGAAGGACAGGACGAAGGCAAGCAGCATGGCAATGGCGCAGATCGGCGTCATATAACGAACGTTATCCGTCGTCTTGAGCCAGGTGAGAATGGCGGCTCCGCCGATGCCGGAGGCAACGCCCGCAAAGAGGCCCTGCACGGCAAAGTACATGGCGGCGTTGGAGACGCCGGTCTTTTTCTCCTCCTCCGCCGCCAGCTGCGAGGGCACGGAATAGGCCACGGAGAACATGGCGCCGATGCCGAAGGAGGAAATCAGGCCGGTGACGATGGCCAGGACGGTCTTCAGAGTGCCCGCTGGCAGCAGGGAGACGCCGAACATGGAAAGCATTCCCACAGCGAAGATGATCAGCACGTAGCGATAGGAGAAGCCAAAGCCGAAGCGCCGGGTGAACCAGTTGTAGAGCAGGAGGGTCAGGGGCACCGGCGCAAAGGCCGCCATCATCACGAACATCATACTCATACCGGCCACGGAGAAATACTCGTTGATGCCGCTGAGGAAGAGCTGGACGCCCAGCGTCATAAAGGAGTAGACCAGCATCCAGAGGATATAATTCTTGTTTTTGAAGGTAAAGCCAATCGACTTGAAGAGGTTGACCGGTTTGGAGACCTCTCCGTTCTCGTCTGTCACGATTCCCTTTTCCGTGGAACGCTCCTTGATGAGGAACAGGGGGATCAGCATGGTCAGAACCATGGGCAGGACGATCATGGACACCAGCCGGATGTTCATGCCGTTGAGCAGCATCCGCACCACCACGTAGCCGAGGATGAAGTAGACGATATCGCAGACGGACTTGACGTTGGAGATGAAATTGCGCTCCTCCTGGGTGTCCACGATCTCGGTGAAGGTAGCGTAGTAGGTGACCATGGTGAGAGTATAGAAGCTGAAGAACACGCAGAGCACCAGGCCGTAGAAGACCGTGTTCAGCATGGTAGCGCCCTCGGGGTTCGGCGTCACCAGGGTGAAGAGCACGTAGGCCAGGATCATGGGAACGAGGCCGATGATCAAAGCGGGACGGCGGCGGCCGAACTTCGTCTTCAGGTTGTCGGTGAAGGAGGCCATGGGCACGTCGATGACGCCGTCGATGATCTTGGCGATGACGCCGAAGACCGCCCAGGTCCCGGCAAAGACCAGGTCACGGCCCAGGAAGGTCTGATTTGCCACGGCTTCCTTTCCGAAGCCCGAGGCGATCAGGGCGGAGCAGAGGTAGGAGCCCACCATCAGATTGAGCATATTGACGCCCATGCCGCCGATGGCGTACAGGAACATTTGCCATTTTTTCGTCAGTTTTCTCATAACTATCCCTTTCCAGTTTCAGATTCAGCTGTCGTTCAGGCCTTGGCCAGCGCCTGTTCGATAATCGCCTTTTCCTCGGACAGATCCCGGGAGATCGGCTTGCCCATATAATAGGCGGCCATGAGGCCGGGGCCGATGTTGATGCCGCAGGAGGGGAACACGTCGTTGATAAAAATCTCCTTGGGGTGGAAGCGCTCCTGAATAAGGTCGCGGAATTTTTCAGCCTGGGGCATCCGGTTGGTCTGGGCAATGAAGATCATCTGCTCCTCGGGGTTCTCAATGGTCTTCTCGATATAGGTCATCAGGACCTCATAGGCTGCCTTGGCGCCTTTGGCTTTGCCGATGACCGTAGTCAGACCGTTGTAGTCGAACTCGCCGATGGGCTTGATGCCCGCCAGGGTGCCGAAGAAGGCCTTCGCGTTGGTCAGGCGGCCCTTCTTGGCCACAAAGCTCAGATCATCCAGCCAGCCTGCCTGGTGGAATCGGTTCTTATTCTCCTCCAGCTCGCGGGTAACCTCGTCCAGATCCTTGCCCTCGGCGCGGAGCTTGGCGGCCCAAACGGCCATCAGGCCGAAGCCGGGGCCGAAGCGCATGCTGTCTACACAGTTAATCTTTGCGTCCGGATATTTTTCAAGCACCTGCTTCCGGGCGGAAAGGGCAAACTGGAAGGCGCCGCTCATGCCGCCGGAGATGGTCATCACCAGCAGTTGGGTCCCGTCCATAACGATCTTCTCCATCGCGTCGGCGAACTCCGCGGTGTTGGGAGGCGCGGTGGTGAAGTCATTGGGGGTCTTCTTCAGATCGGCATAGAATTTCTCCTTGGGATAGTTCTCCCAGGTAAGGAAAGCGGGAATGTCGCTTTTGTCCGGCAGGACAATGTGACCGGGCAGCACCTTGACGTCGTACTGTTTCCGGAATCCCTCATTGAGATCACAGGTACCGTCGGCAAGAATGGCAAACTGTTTCATTTTCTCCTCCTGATTATGCTTGATTTGTTTGGTTGACGCTTATATGCGGCCGTCCCGCGGAGGGATCGACCTCTTCCAGGAACGCAAAGAGGGCTTCTTCGGCCCGCTCAGGATCCTTCAGGAACGCAGCGGCGTGGCCGACTCCGGCCACGGAATAGAACGATTTTTTGGAAGCGCAGGCTTCAAAGGCGGCGCGGCCTTCCGTCCAGAGTACGGTCTGGTCCCGGGTGCCGTGCAGGAAATAGGCCGGGATCGTGGTTCGGGAGAGGGAATCGTGCACAGAGCAGCGGATGTCCCTGCCCAACCGGCGTTTCGCCAGCAGCCGGATGACCGGCATCATCAGGAAGGGAGGAAGATGCCGCTTCACGCATTCCCTCCGGATCTGAGAATCCGGCGAATCAAAGCCGCAGTCGAGGACGATGGCTGCCACAGTCTGGGGATCCAGCCGATCGGAGGCGTAAGCTGTCGTCGCCGCGCCCATGGAGACGCCGTAGACGACGATCCGCCGCGTGGAGGTCTCCGCCAGGAGCCAGCGCGTCCAGGTCAGCAGGTCCTCCTGCTCCAGAATTCCGAGTCCGGTCCGCTCTCCCCCGCTGCGGCCGTGGGCGCGCTGATCCGGGATCAGAATATTGTAGCCGCGTTTCGCGAAGCAGGCGCCCTGAACGGAGACGTTCAGCATGGGATCGGAATGGTAGCCGTGCAGCAGGATCGCCGTATATGCGGAGTGGGCGTCCCGGTAGTCCGCAGCGAGCCGGAGTCCGTCTTCAGAGGAAACGGATACTTCCCGAAGCCCTTCGGCGTACAGCAGATCCCGTCCGGCGCGGAGCTGTTCCGCATAGCAGGCAAAATCTCCCTCCGGCGCGATGGCCCGGTCGAACTCCGTCCCCGTCCCGCGGGAAAAAATGACCTTGGAGGCGACGGCAGCCGGTCCGAACACAAACACCAGATAGAGTGCCGCCAGACCCAGCAATATGTACAGAACGATCATGGCGGATCTCTACTTCAGCTGCGCTTCGATGTAGTCGATGACCTCGCCCAGGGTGTTGAAGTCAGCGACACCGACGTTTTCGAATCGGATATTGAATTCCTCCTCGATGGCAATGACCATGTAGAGCATGCTGACCGAGGTGAAGCCCAGGTCGGCAACGAGGCGGGAATCCTCCGTACAGGCGGCCACCACGTCACGGTTCCGGTCGTCGGCTGCCAGCAGGATCTCCCGCAGCCGTTCGGTGATTTCAGTTCTTGTCAGTTCCATAATGATATCTCACAATCTTCATAGCCGGCGTGCGCTTGAAATCGCTGTCCCGGACGGTGATTTTGGAAACCTGCATCCAACCTGGCAGGCTGCGGTTGATCTCCTCCAGCTGTGCCACCGCCTTCGCCCGGCGCTCTTCCTCGGGAAGCTGGGCCAGCTCGGTGGGCCGCAGCACCACCTCAAGGGCGAGGATCGGCGCGCCGAGCTCGCTCCGGTCTTCAAAAACCTGGGAGTCCTGGATCAGCGCCAGCGTGTTGAAATGGGCCTCGACTTCCGCGGGAGAGACGTTCTCGCCGTTGGGCAGAACGATGATCTCCTTGATGCGGCCGGTGATGTAGAGGTACCCGTCCTCGTCCATGCGAACCAGGTCGCCGGTACGGAACCAGCCGTCGCTGTAGGCGTCGGGCTCCTCCGTCCCCACGTAGCCCTCCATCATGTTTTTGCCCTTGAGCCAGAGTTCCCCGTTTTCGATCCGGAGCTCCTGGTTCGGATAGGGAATGCCCACAGACTCGGGCTTGGTCAGGCTCTCCGGGTTTCCGGAAACCAGGTTGGCCGATTCGGTCAGTCCGTAGCCCGCAAGGAGCTTGACCCCGATCTTGTCGTACTCGGCGATCAGGAAAGGAGAGACCGGCGCGGCGCCGCAGATGATGCACTTCAGATCGTCGCCGAGCATATTGCGCTTGAACTTCTTGGACAGGGTCAGAGCCATTTCCGCCAGAGCCGGTACCATGACCAGGATCGTGGGCTTGAACATGGCGATGTCCCGGAACATCTCTTTGTTGTCGCGGCAGATCCACAGCGTACTGCCGGTGTAGAGGCTGGTCATCAGGTTGCGGATCAGGCCGAAGACGTGGGACAGGGGCAGGATCAGCAGATAGCGCTGCTCAAACACGTCGGGGTACCCGTAGCAGCCGTTGACCGTGCCCTGCATGACCGCCTGGTTGGAGAGCAGCGCACCCTTGCTCTTGCCGCTGGTGCCGCCGGTAAAGACGATGGCACAGGGCGTCTTGGCCTCACAGGCCCGGTGGGGGGTCTTTTCCTCGCAGAGGGCGTCGGCGGGCAGCAGCTTCAGGTCGGGTCTGCGCTGGCGAAGCAGCTCCAGCCGCTCGCTGAAGCTCGGCTGATAGATCAGAGCGGACACGCCAAACATCATGCAGCAGCCAAACACAGCGCCCGCGTCCAGATGGGCCGGGAAAATCGCCGCCGTGCGGCCCGTGGTGACGACAGCCAGATAGGCCTTGACAAAATCGTAGGAGTTTGCCGCGAAGATGGCGACGCGCTCCCCTGCCCCGGCTTGATCCAGCAGGGTACGGAAGCCGGCCGCATCCCGCTCCAGCTCCGCATAGCTCCGGCTCACGCCGCCGTCCACGATGGCGGGCAGCTCCGCGTAGTCGGCCAGGCAGCGCGTCCACATCTCGGAGACCGTATCCATCTCGACGATGCGGGCAAACTGCGCTTCGTCCGTGTATTTCCGGAAAGCTTCCTTGGTCGTGACGATCATTTCTCTTTTATCCTCCTCTTAGTATTGACTAAAGCGATCAGTTCCTCCTCCTTTGCCCGCAGATCTTCGACGATGCCTTCGATCTGAGGCAGAGAGGGGCGGGAACCGTAGCGTTCCATGATGTTGATGGGCTCGCCGATGGCGATGCGCAGCCGACTGTAAACATGCGGCTTCTGGCAGCAGTAGACCGGCACAATGGGCGCTTTGCCCTGGAGGGCCATCAGCACCATGCCGGACTTGAAGGAAGCCAGTCCCCCCTCGCCCTCCTGGGAAATATGTCCCTCAGGGAAGATCGAGACCAGCGAACCGCCGCGCAGCTCCCCGGTGATCTTCCGCATGGAGTCCATGCCGAAGTTTTCCCGGTCAACGGGGATACAGCGGAAGCCCTGAAAGAGCCAGCGCTTTTTCCCCTGGAAGAACAGCTTGTCGCAGACGAAGCGGTGCCGCCGATACCAGATCGCGAACATCACGTAGACCGGATCCAAAAAACCGGCGTGGTTGGCGATCACGACGCAGCCGCCCCGGATCCGCTTTCTCGCGGCGGGACTCTCGAAGATCCACTTCGGGCGAAGCCAGATCAAGCCAGGCAGAGCGGCCGTCAGTTTTACGAAGTCGTAAAACAGATAGCGAAACGAAACGGGCTTCGCTTTATTTGCTTGTTTGTTCATTGAGAAGCTTCTCCAATTCCATGATGCGTTCCCGGAACCGTTCGGAAACGAGGCGCAGGTTCTCTTTTTCGTCCAGGCCATCCTCCGTGAGATCGGAGGCCAGCAGCGGCTTGCCGATGAGAACCCGGGCCCGTTGGCGGTTAAAATAGGAGCCGTTGGTGACCACGGGGATCACCGGCACGCCGGTAGCCAGCGCCAGCCAGGCCGCGCTGACCTTGAACTCCAGGGGCCTGGGCTCGTCGGGCCGGGGGATGCGGCTCTCGGGGAAAATCTCCACCACGCCGCCCTGTTCCAGGATCTCCCGGGACTGATTCAAAAAACCGAAGTCGTAGCCCGTTCGGTCCACCCGGATGCCCCCCAGATGCCGCAGGAGCCGCCCGAGCATGGGCATGTCAAAGAGCAGCTCCGCCATCTGGCAGCGCAGGGTCCTGGTCCAGAACACGAACATATACACCGCGAAGTCGTAGACCGCGGTATGGTTGGATATCAGAATGGCCGGCCCCCGGATATGCCGTCCCTGGACGGAACGGTCTTCATAATACAGCTTCGTGCGGAAGCAGAAGAACTGCACCGGCCAGCCGGTCAGCTTGGTGAAGGCATGCCAAAAGCGAATCAAAAACATGGGTCATCCGATCTCCCGGTGGTTTCGTAGATAGTCGGCAAACTGGCGGACAGTGTGCAGCTCGGCGCTCTCCATGGGGAAGGACACGCCAAGTTCATCCTGCAGCTCTGCCCGCAGGGCGAAGTAGTCCAGACTGGTGCCGCCCAGGTCCAGGAAGAAGTCCTGGTCCGCCCCGATCTCCCCTGCCTCGGCGCAGAGCGCTTTGGCAAAGCAGGCTGTAATCCGCTGCAGCAGCGCATCCTTCGACACGCCTTCCCCCCGCAGGGCGGGATCCGTCTCCCGAAGTTCACCGGAATCATAGGCCCGGGCCAGGCGCAGACGGTTGAGCTTGAATTCCTCCGGCAGCATCAGCGGCCCCGGTACGAGGGCGACCTTCGCGATCTCGCCCCGGAGTCCGGCGGCCTCGATCCGGGCAGCCGCATCCTGTTTCAGCGCCTCCAGCTCCCGGGTGGAAGCCAGGCCGTCGGCGGGCACGAGGAGGACGGGGGCGGTCTTGCCGCTCCGCTTGCTGCCGATGAGGCAGACAGGGCCGCAGCCGACGGGCTGGAGCAGGGGCTCCAGCAGATTGGGGTTCAGATTCTCGCCGCCGGGGCCCACGATCAGATCGTCCTTGCGGCCCAGCAGGCGGTAGTGGCCATTTTCGCAGACTGCCAGGTCCCGGGTATGGAACCAGCCGTCGGGTTCGGTCCACAGCCCCTCGGTCAGCACGCGGCGGGCGATAACCTGCCCCCGGACCAGCAGCTCCCCGTCCTCGGCCAGGCGGTACTCCGCGCAGCGCATGGGTCCGCCCACAAAGCCGCCGCAAAGCCAGCGGTGGGAAGCGGAGAGCTCCACGGAGGTGATGCCGATCTCCGTCATGCCGTACCCGTTGGCAAGGCGGTAGCCGATGGCGTTGAAAAAGCGCAGGATCTTCGGGTCGATCATGCTTCCGCCGGTGATCATAAACTGGACGCTTTCGCCGAAGAGCTTTTCACGGACCTCCCGGAAGGCGCGCTTCGAGAAGGCTTCGGCAACAGGCGCGGGAAGCTTTTCCCAGAGCTTCACGCCCCGCTCGAAGCGGGCAAGGGTCTCCCCGCCCCGATCCCGGATGCCGCGGAGGGCCTGCTCATAGACCTTCTCCCAGAAGAGGGGGACCGCGAAGATATGGGTCACCTTATGCCGCCGGATCGTATTGACGATGGTCTCCGGCGCCAGATCCGGCAGGTGGACAAAAGTGCGGGAGAAGAACCCGAACCAGATATACATGGCAATCAGGCCAAAGACGTGATAGAAGGGCAAAAACGCCAGCAGCTTCAATTTCCCGTCATAATGGCGCTTGATCCGGCGGCATTCCCGGACGATGGCATAGCTGTCGCAGATCTGATAATAGAACTCCTCGGCGCTGTAGGCGCAGACCTTGACGTGCTCCGAGGTGCCCGAGGACATGACCATAAGCTCCGTCCCGAAGGGCACGCCGGGAACGGGCAGCCCCTCCCCTTCCAGCTCCGCCGGAGACAGGGTCGGGCAGGAGAAGGCCGTACCTTCGGCGATCACGGCACAGCAGCCGGTGTCCGCCAGAGTCTGCTCCAGCAGACGGCGATCCAGCCGAAGATTCATCAGCAGAGGGCGGAAGCCCGCGATCAGAATGGCCCAGAAGCACTCGATCCAGGCCAGACTGTTGTCCAGATACAGGCCCACCACGGAGTCCTGCTCCAGTCCGGGAAGCTTCGAGCGCAGGCGGGCGGCTCTCTGTTCGGCGTGTTCCTTTGCCTCCGCGTAGGTCGTGCTTTCGATCTTCCAGCCGACGCTGCGTTCGTACAGCACGTTGTCGCGCTCCCGGAACATCAGCGCGAACAGGGTCTCGAAGCGGAGCCCCTGGTCCCGGAAGGCCTGCAGCTTTTCCGCAACAAAGGAGTTGATGGTTTTTGCGCCGCCGATCTGATAGTCCGTCATAACAGTCTTCTCCGGGTTTCGTAATCCGATGCGCGGCAGGCGCCGAAGCGGCGGCGAACCGGCTCATCGATCAGTTTTTTCATACTCGTATTATATTAACACATCTTCGAAAATAATGCAACAAAAAACGACAAGCTTCTGAGAAACAAAAAACGCCCGCCGCAGGGATTGCGGCGGGCGCTGCGAGTATGGGGCTTCGTTTCCCTGCGTCAGGGAGGCTTCTTTGCGTTCTTCCCGGATCAGCCGGTGGTGTAGTAGGTCACGGAGCTGCCGGAGGTGGTGGTCTCCTTCCAGAAGTACAGGCCTGTGGGCACGGAGGAGTTCACCATGAAGTACTTGCTGCTGGAGAAGCTCAGGTAGGGATAGCGGCTGGAGCCGGTGTTCTTGGCGGTCACGTTGCCGGAGCTGTCCATGGACAGGGTCCAGCGGCAGTAGCTGGAGCTGTAAGAGCTCTGGCTGTAGAGGTAGTTGCTCTTGTTGGCCAGGTAGGTGCCGGTGTTGGCGCTCTTGATGGTGTAGTAGGAGCCGGTCTTGGCCAGGTTCCAGACGTAGGCGCTGCCCACTCCGGTCATCATGCCGTCGGCGTAGCTCATGCCAGCGTTGCTGTACAGGACCGCGCCGCCGGCGGAGGTGGACTCATATCTGGTGTTGCCGGACAGGCCCTTGAGCACGTAGAGGCTGGAGGTGCTGGTGCCGTAGGTGATGATGTAATTGCCGGTCCAGTCGGAGGGAGCGGAACCCAGGAGCTCGTAGCCGGTCTCGCCGGAACCGGAGGAAGCGGTGTAGGAGTACAGGGCGTACAGCGTCACATTGCCGTTGACCGTCACGGTGCCAGTGTAGGTGGTGGGCTGCTCGGTGGCGTCGCTCACAGTGGAGGTGACCCAGCCGAGGAAGGTGTAACCGGCCGGAGCGCCTGCGGTGGGCAGGGTGATGGAGCCGCCGGCTTCCACCGTCATGGCGCTGACAGCGGCCACGCCGGAGGGCACGGAGAAAGTCACGGTGTAGTAGGTGGTGCTGCCGGTGGCGGGCAGCGTGGTGTGCTCACGGCTCAGCTCGGCATTGCAGCGGGTGCAGTAGGTCACGGTGTCGTAGCCGCCGTCCGTGGTTTCGGTGGGGGCCACGTAGTTTTCCTGGATGGGCGTACCGGCGTTGTGGCCCAGGGCGGCAACGGTCTTGTGGGTGCGGCTCATCTCTTCGCCGCAGGTGGCGCAGTAGACGACCTCGTCATAGCTGCCGGCGGCGGTGCAGCTGGGAGCCACGTAGTTCTCCTGCACGGCGGCCGCGGCTGTATGGGTGTGGGTGGTCTCGCCGATCACGGTGGTGTAGTAGGTGGCGCCGGTGCTGGTTTCCTTGTAGAGCTTGATGACGGCGCCGGACTTGCTGGTGGTGTAGCGGACGGTGGAGCTGGAGGAGTAGGACAGGTAGTAGTAGCCCTCGCTGTCCACCTTGTTATCCAGATACTGGTCGGAGGTGTAGGTCCAGGCCAGGCCGCTGGCGGTGGGAGCCAGATACTCGGAGGAATCCAGGCCCATGTACTTGCCGACGGCTTCGTTGTAGAGGGTGTAGCCGTTGGTGCTGTTGCCGGAGGCGACCCACAGGACCTTGGGCAGGTTGGTGGAAGTGGCGGTCACGGTGTTGTCGCTGTTGACGGTGACGGCCACAGGGGTCAGGTAGTGGCTGCTGGTGACCGCCGTGTTGCCGACGGCCTTGCCGCTGGTGCCGGAGACGGCGCCGGAGGCCACGAGAATGTACTTGCCGCCGTTCTCAAAGGCGTCGGCCAGCTGGTAGACGGTGTCGCCGCCGCTGCCCTCGGTGAAGGAGTACAGGGCGTAGAGCGTGACGTTGGCGGCGGGGGTGTAGGAGCCGGTCAGGACGGTGGGCTTGACGGTGACGTTCTCGCAGGAAGCGGTGACCCAGCCGACGAAGCTGTAGCCGTCGGGCGCGCCGGCGGTGGGCAGGGTGACGGAGCCGCCCGCGGCCACGGTCTGGCTGGCGGGAGAGGTCACGCCATTGGGCACGGAGAAGCTCACGGTGTAGTAGACGGTGGGGCCGGTGGCGGGCAGGGTGGTGTGGGTCCTGCTCAGCTCGGCGCTGCAGCGGGTGCAGTAGGTCACGGTGTCGTAGCCGCCGTCCGTGGTCTCGGTGGGAGCCACGTAGTTCTCCTGGACGGGAGAGCCGGCGTTGTGGCCCAGGGCGGCCACGGTCTTGGCGGTGCGGCTCATCTCTTCGCCGCAGCTGGAGCAGTAGACAACCTCGTCATAGCTGCCGGCGGCGGTGCAGGTGGGAGCCACGTAGTTCTCCTGCACGGCGGCCGCGGCGGTGTGGGTGTGGGTCGCGGAGGGGTTGGTGTTGTAGTAGGTGGTGGAGGCGGTGGTCTGCTTCCAGAGCTGGGTCTTGTTGGTGGTGTATCCGCTGTTGATGACGAAGTAGCTGTTGGAACCCTTCACCAGGTAGGGGTAGCTGGAGCTGGCGGCGTTGCTCACCTTCATGCAGATGTTGTAGGTGTCGTACTCCAGGCTCCAGACGCAGTAGCTGGAGGAGTAGGAGGAGCGGCTGTAGAGGTAGCTGTTGTAGCTGCCCAGGTAGGTGCCGGTGGAGGCGTTCTTGAGGCTCCAGCCGCCGTCGGCGGAGGCGGCCTCGAAGATGTAGGCGCTGCCGACGTTCTTGAGCACGCCGTTGTCAAGGGTCATGCCGGTGCCGGAGAAGCTGGCGGCGCCGCCGGCGGAGGAGCTCTCATAGGAGGTGTTGCCGGAGAGACCCTTCAGGACCAGCATGGAGCTGTCCTTGCCGCAGGTGACGACGTACTTGCCTGCCCAGTCGGTGATGGGCTCGGAGACGATCTCGTAGACGATCTCGCCGCTGCCCTCGCTGCGAGTATAGAGGGCGTAGAGGGTGGCGTTGCCGGTGACGGTGTACTCCGCGCCGGGGGCGTAGTACTCAGGCTTCACGGTGGTCTCGGCCACGGTGGAAGTGGTCCAGCCTACGAAGCTATAGCCGTCGACGGCGGTGGCCGTGGCGGGCAGGTTGATGACGTCCTGCACGTAGGCCGTGGCGGTGCTCAGGGTGGAGCCCAGGGCCTTGTAGGTCACGGTATACTGGGGCTTGACCGCGAAGATGACCTTGACGGTGCAGTCGGAGGAGGCGTTGACGGTGATGACGTTGCCGTTGATGGAGACCGTGGCGGTGCCGGAGGTCACCTGGGCGTCGGAGACGTAGTAGCCGGTCTTCGGGCTGGCGGTGATCTTGTTGCCGTTGACGGAGACGGTGCCGTAGCTGGTGTTGTTGGAGACGGCGGTCACGGTGTAGGAGGCGTCGTCGGTGTAGGCCTTGATGCGAAAGTCGCCGTTGTTGGGCACGTTGGTCCAGGAGCCGTTGGCTTCCTTATAGTAAGAGGTGTTGCCGTGGTTGGTGTGGGTGAAGGTGACCCAGCTGACGTCGCTGCTGGTGGCGTCGTAGGGGATGTGGACGTAGGTGTTGTTCTCGTCGGGGTCGGGCTCGGGGGTGCTCAGCTTGAAGACCACAGAGAACTTCTCGCCGTTGGTCAGAGACACGCTCTGATCCAGGGGGATGGTGAAGTAGCCGGAGTAGGGCAGGTAGCCGGTCTGGGTGCACGCCAGGGTGCCGGAGGTGGGGTTGGTGTCGGAGCTCAGGCCCGTGTAGATGTACAGGGTGTAGGTGGTGGCCTCGTCCCAGGGGGAGAGGGCCACGGCCTTCAGGGACTGGGTGCCGTTGGCGGTGAAGATGTTGGCGATCTGGCAGTTATTGCCCATGCTCTGATAGTTCACCACGTTGGCGGTGCCGTCGTACTGATAGCAGTGGGCGTAGTTGTCTTCCGCGGCGACCTTGTAGAAGCAGCAGGCGCCGTTGACGACGGAGGTATCCTCGTAGGAGAGGTAGAAGTAGCCGTTCTTGCCCCAGGAGGAGGCCCAGGAGTTCTTGATGATCCAGGCGCCGGGGTTGGAGGGCCGCTTGCCGGACTTGAAGTTGGAGACGGCGTAGTTGTCGTCCCAGCCCACGACGGTGACCGCGTGGTTGGAGGAGGTGCCGGCGTTGTAGTAGTAGGCGTAGGTGGAGGTATTCAGATAGCTGTCGCTGTGATAGTAGCTGATGGTGCCGGCGCCGTACTCCATAATGGCCTGCTTGACGGCGTCCTGATCGGAGACGTTGATCCAAGTGGCGTCGGTCACGTGGGCCACGTTGTAGGCGTAGGCGTACTGGGAGTTCAGGCCGGAGGTGGAGGCGTTGCTGTAGGCCAGGGCGGAGGTGGACTCGGAGGCCGCGCCTTCCCAGCGCATCAGCGTATAGGTGGCAAGGGCGTAGTTGCCGCCCCGATCCAGATAGGAGGAGGCGCTGCTGTCGGTCTTGGCGGTGGTCTTGTCGCCGGTGAGCATGCCCTCGGCGTCATAGGCGTTGGTGTAGGTGAACCAGGCCAGATGGTACTCGGAGAGGTCCATGCTGGTGGTGGCGGCGGCGCCGGTGGCCTTGTTGATGATGCCGTGCTTGATCATGTAGGCCTCGATGGGGGCCATGGTGCCGAAGGTCCAGCAGGTGCCGTAGGGGTTCTGATTCTTGACGGAGGTGATGTAGCCGTAGTCGCGGCTGTCGTAGCTGGAGGGCAGGGTGCCGCGGGTGGCGCTGCAGCCCGAGAGCTGGCGGTAGGTCGCCATATCGCCGCGGGCGTAGGCGTCGGAGACGGCGCTGCTGCCGTGCCGCACGAAGGGGATGTAGTCGTTGGGTATCCGGGCGTCGTCGGCCCGGCCTTCTCCGGCGATCCCGTTTCCGGCGAAGGCGACAGTCGGAAGCATCGTCATGACCAGAATCGTTGCAAGAAGAAGCGCCATGACCTTTTTCAGCGAGTGTTTCATAAAAACTCTCCCATCAAAATAATTTTGCATCGGGCGTCCCGATACATTGCTATTATAGCACATTCGGTGAATTTGTCCACAATTTTATAAATATTCGCCATGTTTTTGTTTGTTTTATACAAAAAATTCGTTCCGTCATTCAGCAGAATAACGGTTGAAAAAGGATTCCGACTTTTGTATAATAGACGCAGAAACCTATTACAGAAAGGACTGATCAGATGAAAGCAAACTTTTCCCCCTGGCTGCTGCACATCCGGGACGGGCTCAAAACGCTGATCGAGCTGCTGGGGCGGGACTATCCCTACGTCAGCGCTCTGGCGACGGATTCCGTGGGTCTGGGGCTGAGCATCTCCCAGCATTCCAAGGCCGTCCGGAACGCGACCATGACCACGGAGCGCGGCGTCGTGTTCCGCGTCTGGAAGGACGGGCTCTACAGTGAGTATGCCCTCAACGAGTTCGACCCGGCCGCTGCCGAAGCGACCTGCGGCCAGATCAAGGCTGCCCTGGACGCCCAGCTCGCCCTCCTCCGCGAGACCGGAACCACGATCTATGACACTCCGGTTCTGGACGACGAGCCCCTGACGCTCTTTGTGGAGAAGGAGACCGAGCAGCTTCCCGAGACCGCGGACATCAAGGCCTTGGTGGAGAAGCTCACCGCCCTGTCCGACCGGGGCATGAGCCTGGATCCCCGCACGATCGAATGCTTCACCTCCGCCCAGAGCACCCATATCAGCAAGCTCTTCCTCACCAAAAACCGGGATCTGAGCCAGAGCTACGTCTACTCCGAGGGGATGGTGGGCGTCGTGGTGATGGAGGACGGCAAGAATCAGATGGACTACGCCTCTGTCTCCGGTCTCTGCGGTCCCGAGCTCTTTGACGGCCTCGCGGCCAAGCTGGACAAGGCAGCCGCCGGCGCGGCGGAGCTCCTCTCCGCCGAGCGCATCGAGCCCGGCGAATACGAGATCATCACCTCTCCCGAGGTGACGGGCCTCATCGCCCACGAGGCCTTCGGCCACGGCGTGGAGATGGACATGTTTGTCAAAAACCGCGCCCTGGGCAAGGACTACATCGGCAAGCGCGTTGGCAGCGAGCTCTGCTCCATGCATGAGGGCGCTCTGTGCGCCGAGAATGTCACCAGCTACGCCTTCGACGATGAGGGCGTCCTGGCCGGGGACGTGACGGAAATCGACAAGGGCATCCTGAAAACCGGCATCTGCGACGCCCTGTCCGCCCTGCGTCTGGGCGTGAAGCCCACAGGCAACGGCAAGCGTCAGAACTACGCCCACAAGGTCTACACCCGCATGACCAACACCATGTTCGACTCCGGCGACAGCAGCTTGGAGGAGATGATCGCCGCCACCAAGCGGGGCTTCCTCCTGGAGGGCATGGAGAGCGGCATGGAGGACCCCAAGCACTGGGGCATCCAGTGCATCATCAAAAAGGGCCGGGAGATTGTGGACGGCAAGCTGACCGGCCGGGTCGTGGCCCCCATCATCCTCACGGGCTATGTGCCCGATCTTCTGGGCGGCATCTGCATGCGCTCCCGTGACCGGGAGGTCTTCGGCAGCGGCGGCTGCGGCAAGGGCCACAAGGAGTGGGTCAAGGTGGCCGACGGAGGCCCCTATCTCAAAACGAAAGCGAGGTTGGGATGATGCTGGAACAGGTACTTGAAATCCTGAAAAACGCAGGCGTTTACGCCTGGGAAGTCACCGAAATGCGCACCGAGGGCTGGGAGTTCTACTTCATCCGCCACGCGCTGGATCAGAACCGGGCCAAGCGGATCTACAGCCTGGGCATCAAGGTGTATCAAAAGATCGGCGAGGACAAAATCGGCTCCGCCGGTGCGGAGCTGCCTCCCACGGCCTCTTCGGAAGAGGCCAAAAAGCTGGTGGCAAACCTGGCCTATCAGGCCACCCTGGCGCCCAACAAGCTCTACACCCTCCGCAAGCCCTCGGAGGCCCACGCCGCCCATCGGGACCGGGTTTGTGTGGACGTCCCCGCCATCGCGGGCGACTTCCTCCGCACCCTGAAGGCTCTGCCCGAGACGGAGACGGAGGACCTCAACAGCTATGAGATCTTCGCATCCTCCGCCACCCGCCGCTATCTCAATTCCGAGGGCGTGGACGTGACCGAGACCTATCCCGAGAGCATGGCGGAGGTCATCGTGAATGCCAGAAACGGGAACCATGAGATCGAGCTCTACCGGATGTACGAAAGCGGCTCCTGCGACGCCGCGGGTCTGGAACGGGATGTAAAAAAGGCCATGGCCTACGGCCGGGACCGGCTTCTGGCAAAGCCCACCCCGGCCCTGGGCAAGGCGGACCTGATCCTCTCCGGCGAGGACGCCATCGAGGTCTACGCCTACTTTGCCGACCGACTGGATCCGGCCATGATCTGCCGCCGCATGAGCGACTGGGCCATCGGCAAGCCCATCGCCGAGGACGTGAAGGGCGACAGGGTGACCCTGACCGCCAAGCGGGAGCTGCCCAATTCCTCCCTGAACCGGGCCTTCGACAACGAGGGCTCTCCCATCCGGGACACGGTCATGCTCCGGGACAACGTGCCCGAGCACTTCCTCGGAGGCCGGATGTTCTCCTGCTATATGGGCCTGGAGGACTCCTTCCAGCCCGGCAACTACGCCGTGGCCGGCGGAAAGCAGAGCGAGGCCGAGCTGCGGAAGGGCAAATATCTGGAGGCTGTGGAGTTCTCCGGCTTCGAGGTGGATTCCATGACCGGAGATATCTTCGGCGAGATCCGCCTGGCCTACTGGCACGACGGCGAGACCGTCACCCCCGTCACCGGCGGCAGCGTCAGCGGCAACCTCCGGGAGCTCCTGGGTGAGCTGTACCTCTCCGCCGAGACCGTCCAGTACGACAACTGGTCCATCCCCGCCGTGACCAAACTCAACGGCGTCACGGTGGCCGGCATCGAATAATCCGCTCTGATCAGCCGCTCTGACCGGAAGCCGGCGCGCTTGTCCGGGACGG
This sequence comes from uncultured Clostridia bacterium, assembly GCA_947164825.1. GTDB lineage: Bacteria > Bacillota > Clostridia > Oscillospirales > Oscillospiraceae > JAFRPC01. Next base: position 10,584 of record CAMUYE010000018.1, on the reverse strand, counting down.
GATCGCAGCTCCGGGCGTATCTGCCCCCATCGGCGGGATCCGCCGATCATATCCGGATTCGGGAGGGAACAACATGGCAAGCTTTACCGTGAACGGGAAGGCCGTCACAGCAAAACGGAATCAGAAGCTGATCCGCTTCCTGCGGGACGAGCTGGGGCTGACCAGCGTCAAGGACGGCTGCAGCGAAGGCGCCTGCGGAACCTGCCAGGTCCTCATCGACGGCAAGCTGACCAAGGCCTGCGTCCCCATGACGGACAAGCTGGAGGGCAAGTCGGTCCTGACCGTGGAGGGTCTGTCCCCCTTTGAAAAAGAAGTCTTCGTCTACGCCTTCGGCGAGGCGGGGGCGGTTCAGTGCGGCTTCTGCATCCCCGGCATGGTCATGGCCGCCAAAGCCCTGCTGGACCTCAACCCCTCCCCTACCCGGGCCGAGGCCGGCTACGCCATCCGCAACAACATCTGCCGCTGTACGGGCTACGTCAAGATCATCGACGGCATCCTGCTGGCCGCGAAGCTGTTCCGGGAGGGCCGGATCCCGGCGCCTTCCGCGGACGACTTTCAAGTGGGCTCCCGGGTCCACCGGATCGACGTGGCGGAGAAGGTTCTGGGCTATGGCAAATACCCCGACGATATCTACGTGGAGGGCATGTGCTACGGCTCCGCCGTGCGGAGCGCCTATCCCCGGGCGCGGGTGCTCTCCATCGATACCGGCGAGGCCGAGGCCCTGCCCGGCGTGGTCTGCGTTCTGACCGCCAGGGACATTCCCGGCCAGGTCAATGTGGGCCACATCAAGAAGGATCAGCCCACCCTGATCGGCGTAGGGCAGATCACCCACTATCTGGGGGACGCGATCGCCCTGGTCTGCGCCAGGGACCGGGAGACCCTGGAGGCGGCGAAAAAGCTGGTCAGGGTGGAATACGAGGTCCTGCCCGCCGTCCACAATCCGGCGGAGGCCGCGGCTCCCGGGGCGCCCCTGGTCTTCGAGACCGACAAGGACAACGTCCAGGCCCACAGGCAGGTCTCCCGGGGCGACGCTGCGGGGGCCATCGCCAGGTCCGCCCACGTGATCTCCCGGCACTTTGAGACCCCCTGGACCGAGCACGCCTTTCTGGAGCCCGAATGCTGCGTGGCCCTGCCCCTGGAGAACGGCGGGGTCAAGCTGCTGACCTCGGATCAGGGCGCTCACACCACGCTGCATGAGTGCGCCTCCATGCTGGGGGTCCCCTACGAACAATGTCTGGTGGAAAATCAGCTCGTCGGCGGCGGCTTCGGCGGCAAGGAGGACATGAGCGTTCAGCACCACGCGGCCCTGATCGCCTACCTGGCCCGGGTGCCCGTCAAGGTCAAGCTGAGCCGGGCCGAGTCCATTCTGGTCCACCCCAAGCGCCACCCCTTCTCCATGGACTTCACCCTGGGCTGCGACGAGAACGGCGTCATCCAGGGCGTCAAGGCCAAGGTCGTCTCCGACACCGGCGCCTTCGCCTCCCTGGGCGGGCCGGTGCTGGAACGGGCCTGCACCCACGCCGCCGGGCCCTACGCCTACGAAAACTTTGAAATCGAGGGCACGGCCTACTACACCAACAATCCCCCCGCCGGGGCCTTCCGGGGCTTCGGCGTCACCCAGACCTGCTTTGCCATCGAGAGTCTGCTGAACGAGATGGCGGAGCGCGTTGGCATCTCGCCCTGGGAGATCCGGATACGCAACGCCATCCGCCCCGGCGGCGTGCTGCCCAACGGCCAGATCGTGGGCCCGGAAACGGGCCTGGTGGAAACTCTGGTGATTGCGAAGCAATACTACGACGAAGCCGTGACCGCGGGAGACCCCGTGGGTCTGGCCTGCGCCATGAAGAACGCCGGGGTCGGCGTGGGACTCCCCGACTGGGGCCGGGCCAGGCTCATCGTGGAGGACGACGGCAAGCTGCACATCTACTCCGGGGCCTCCTGCATCGGCCAGGGCCTGGGGACGGTCCTGGTCCAGATGGTGGTCACCAACGCAGGCCTGCGGCCCGACCAGATTGTCTACGAACGCTCCAACACCTGGATCGCCCCGGACTCCGGCGACACCTCCGGTTCCCGCCAGACCCTCATCACCGGGGAGGCCGTACGCCGGGCCTGCGAAAAGCTGGTCGAAGCCCTGCGGGGCAGGGAACTGGCGGATCTGAAGGGGCAGGCGTTCTACGGGGAATACCTGGCGAAGACCGACAAGCTCAGGGCCGATCTGCCGAACCCCGTGAGCCACGTGGCCTACGGCTACGCGACGCAGATGTGCGTTCTGGATCGGGAAACGGGCCGGATCAAAAAGCTCATCGGCATTCACGACGTGGGCAAGGCCGTCAATCCCCTCTCCTGCGAGGGGCAGATCGAGGGCGGCATGGTCATGTCCATGGGCTTCGCCCTGACAGAGCGCTATCCCATCGACGACAACTGCAGGCCCACGGGCAAATTCGGCACTCTGGGTCTCTTCAAGGCCGACCAGATCCCGGAGATCAGGGCCATTGTCGTAGACAAGCCGGGCCTCCCCTACGCCAACGGCGCCATCGGCATCGGCGAGATCACCTCCATCCCCACGGCTCCCGCCATCGCGGAAGCCTATTATCAGCGGGACGGTGTGAGAAGAACCCAGCTGCCTTTGACGGGAACGCCCTATGAGCGGAAGAAATAAGGGATAAACACAAAAAAGCGCCGTGAGCGATCCAACTCGCTCACGGCGCTTTTTCTGTATTCGACCGTCTCAAATTTGGGGTCGGCTGCGATCAGTCCATTTCCGGATCCAGGAAGCCCTTGCCGTAGGCCTCGTCCACCGTGGTCAGCATGACGATGGCAGTGGGGTCGATGCGGTTGATGATGCGGCGGGCGTGGAAGACCTCGACCTTGGAGCAGACGCACATCATCATCTGGTGGGTCTGGCCCGTGTAGGCGCCCCGGACGTCGGCCAGGGTCACGCCGCGCTCGGTCTCCTCCATGACCACGTTGGCGATCTCCTGGGCCTTGTCGCTGACCACCAGGAGCATACGCCGGGTGCCGGAGCCGTACATGACCTTGTCGATCACGGTGGTGGAGACAAAGGTCATCAGAACGCCGTAGAGCACCGCGTTGACGTTGCCGAAGACGAAGCCGCCGGCCAAGATGACTACGCCGTCCACAATGATGGAGATGGTGCCGATGGAGAGATGGGGCTTGAACTTGCGGATGCTCATAATGACGAAGTCCGTGCCGCCGGTGGAGGAGCCGGGCATGTAGATGATGGCCAGGCCCGCGCCGTAAATGGCGCCCGCGAAGAGGGCCGTCAGCAGGGGGTTCGTCGCCGCGTCGGGATAGTAGCCCAGCAGCGGGACAACGTAGTCCACAAACAGGGCGGAGATCAGCATACTCTTAACGGATTTGAAGAAGAACACCCGCCCTAAGAGCCGATAGCAGATCAGCGCCACGGGGATGTTGATGATCAGGGTGATGGCGCCGATGCCGATGACCGGGAAATAGTGATGGAGGATCATCGCCACGCCGGTGATGCCGCCGGGGGCAAAGTCCGCGTTTGACGCGAAATAAGAGATGCCCACCGCGTAGAGGAAGCTGCCGATGATGTCGTGCAGCAGGTCCCGTGCGGCGGCCTTCCAGCCGTATTTGCGGTAATAGCCCAGGACGCTCTGTTTCTTCTTCGGCGCGAGGGCCGTGTATTTCTTTGTCATATTGGTTACCTCATTTGTCTTGCAAGCCGTCGGGACGCAGGCTGTGCGTCTGTTTTTCGGCAACATGATAACGGGGATACGGAGAAATGTCAAGATATATTTTCAATATATTCATCTATTTTTTTCATTTTTCGAGCCGGAGGGTTTTCATTGACAACGGCATTCGCATCTCCTATAATCATATGGATGAACATAACTGCTTTCATGCGAAAAAGGAGGGAATTAAGTTGATCCGTATTTCGAACATTCAGATCCCCGGGCTCGAGACCCGGAAGCCCAGGCGGCTCTACGTGTACACGCCCCGGGGCTATGCCCGCTCGGAGCAGCGCTATCCCGTGCTCTACATGTTCGACGGCCACAACGTGTTCTACGACAGCCACGCCACCTACGGCAAGAGCTGGGGCATGAAGGAATATCTGCAGAAGACGAAGCTGCCCCTGATCCTTGTGGCCGTGGAGTGCAATCCCGAGGGGACCCGCAGGCTGAACGAATACGCACCCTGGGATCTCGACATCCCGGAGCTGGGCCGGCTGGAGGGCCAGGGCCGCCTGACGATGGAGTGGTTCACCCGGACCCTCAAGCCCGAGATCGACCGGAAATACCGCACCCTGCCGGACCGGGCACACACCCTGATCGCGGGCAGCTCCATGGGCGGCCTCATGGCCCTCTATGCCGCCGCGGCATACAGCGAGGTCTTCTCCCGGGCCGCCGCCCTCTCCCCCAGCCTCTGGGCGGGCGGTCTGGCGCTTCCCGCGCTTCTGGCGGAAACGCGTTTCCCGGAGCCGACCCGGATCTGGCTCGATATCGGCACGGCGGAGCTGCCCCCGGAGGATCACCACGCCCTCTCTGCGCTCTTTGAGACGGCTGCCATCCTGACAAAGTCCGGCGCCGACGTCGCCGCCCGGGTCGTTCCCGGCGCGGAGCACAATGAGGCCGCCTGGGAGAAGCGGATCCCGATCTTTATGGATTATCTGTACCCGGGGGCTTGATCCGTTCGGCAGGCGCGGCAGGCGCTCGATAAGGGCCCCTGCGGCCTATTTGCCGCGGGGCTGCGGCAGGCGCCAACCGCGGCGCACGGTACGGAAAATCCCATGAAAAAACAACGATTTGAAAAAAGCAAATAAACAAAAGAAGTGTATCCCATGAAAAAACTGCTGTCTCTGATTCTGTCTCTGCTGTTGACGCTCGGCCTTCTCTCCGGCCTTCCCGCGGCCAGGGCCGAGGACTCTGATCTGCCCCCCTGGCTCTCGGACGAAGCCCGGGCATTTGCCCTGGAAATGATGGAGATGTTCGGCTGCACCCCCGCCCCCGGCGGCGAAGTGCGCACCAGCGAGCTTGAGCCCGGGAAAAACTACGTCTTCTGGGAGGCGGTTGAGCTTGTCATCGACGAGGATTATTCAAGCTCCGTCCTCTGCGCTTACGAGGGTTTCACCATCCGCGGAGACGCGGTCCTCACGGCGGAGATTCTGAACACCCGCTCTGCCTGCGACATGGAATCCGGCACCGTCGTCTGTCCGGTAATGGAAAATCCCCCGGATGACGATACCACCGTCCACAACGGCATCACCGCTTATGGCGGGGTCCGGATCAAGGGCGGCAGTCTCAGCTGCCCGGTTATCAGCGCAGGCCCCGAGACCGTCCATGTTTCCGGCGGCGAGGTGCAGGCGGATACGATCAATGCCCTGTTCGGATACAGTCAGTCCGACGGCAGCGTGAAGGCGGGATACATCTTCGCCAGAGAAGGCTTCAGCATCAGCGGCGGCTTCCTGGACGTGGACTCCATCAGCTCCTATTTCATCAACTTCGACGGCGGCGTCACGCTTCTGCGCAGCGTTGACGGGGTTTCCGGTCCCGAAGAACAAGCGGCTGTTTCCATCCGCTTCCCGATGATGATCACCGAGCCCGCCGGCGTCCGGTACCGGGACGGGCGCTTCGTGGATCGGGACGGAAACACGGTGCCTGGCACAAAGCGGATCGAAAAGGTGGAGGTCGATTGTCCCTTCACCGACGTGGCGGAGAGCAGCTACGTCTATCGCTCCATGCTCTGGGCTTATTATTTCGGCATCACCAGCGGTACCGACGCGACCCATTTCTCCCCGAAGATGCTCTGTACCCGGGCTCAGCTCGTCACCTTCCTCTGGAAGGCAGCCGGCAGTCCTGAGCCCGTGAGCACAAGTTGTCCTTTCCTGGACGTGCCCGCGGATGCCTATTACTACAAGGCTGTGCTTTGGGCTGCGGAGAACGGCATCACCGCCGGCAAGACGGAAAGCACCTTTGCCCCGAAGGAAACCTGCACCCGGGCCCAGCTCCTGACCTTCCTCTGGCGCAGCCAGGGCTCCCCCGTCGTCGCTTCGTATTATGATCCCAATTTTACCGACGTGCCCAAAGACGCCTACTACTACAAGGCTGTCTGCTGGTTTGCAAGCAAAGGGATCGTCTTCGGAACCTCGGAGGATTGCTTTTCCCCCAAGAATCCCTGCAGCAGAGGGCAGGCAGTAGTTTTTCTGGAACGGGTCTTTGGCTGAGGCGCTGTACCCGTAGGTAAAAACCTGCTGTTCCGGCGCGCCCGGCGGCGTCATATTTCCCGTCTGACAGGCATAGGATCTCCGATAGAGGGGGGATTCTTATGTCGCCATGCAGATATACGGATCTGCGCTGCAAGGAAGTGATCAACGTCTGCGACGGATGCAGGCTGGGCTACGTCTGCGACGTGGAAGTGGAGCTTCCAGAGGGCCGGGTCTGCGCCATCTGGGTGCCGGGTCCTTGGCGCTGGCTGGGGCTCTTCGGCCACGACGGGTACTACCGCATTCCCTGGCCCCGGATCCAGCGGATCGGAAGCGATATGATCCTGGTAGACGCGGCGCTCTGCGACTGCCGGACCAGGCCGCCCCGCCGTCGCTGGCGAAACGACCGGTAAGCAGGCAAACAAGCCGATCGCCGCCTCCAAATTCTTTGGCAGGGCCGGAACAAAGCTGATTTTGCGGCGTCTAATAAACACCAACGGTACCAAAGAAAAACGGAGGAATGATCCATGAAAAAGCTGATCGCGGTTCTTTTGGCGGTCCTGATGCTGCTCGGCCTCGCGGCCTGCGGCGCATCCGCCTCGATGGCGGATGAGGGCAAGTATGAAGTGCCGGCGGAGGCCGGTCAGGAGTACGGCTACAACCGCTACGACTCCTATGAAGGCGAACCCAAAAGCGGCAACGGTAAGAGCGGAGAAACGACCAGCGCCTCCACCGGGCAGAAGCTCATCCGCAAGATCCGGCTCACGGTGGAGACGGACGACTATCAGATCTTTGTGGACGCGCTGGACCGGAAGATCGACGAGCTTGGGGGCTACATTGAGGACATCGAAGCCAGCACCTCCGGCAGCTATCCCCACGCGACCATCATCGTCCGCGTCCCGGCAAATCAGCTGATGGCGCTGACCGACAGCGTGGCCAACATCGGCAACGTCACCTACAAGCACGAGTCCCAGCAGGACGTCACCCTGCAGTATGTGGACACCGAGAGCCATATCCAGGCCCTGAACACGGAGCAGGACCGTCTGTTGGAGCTGCTGCAGCAGGCGGAAAGCCTGTCCGAGGTCCTGGAGATCGAGGATCGGCTGGCCGAGGTCCGGTATCAGCTGGGGACCTACGAACGCGCTCTGCGCGCCCTGGCCAACCAGGTGGATTATGCCACCGCCACCATTGAGGTGAGCCAGGTCACGACCTTCACCCCCACGGAAGAGGTCGGCTACTGGGAGAGCATCCGGGACGGCCTGTGCAACAGTCTGAGCGGCCTTTGGAATTTCCTGAAGGAGCTCTTCCGCCTGTTCATTATCTCGCTTCCCTATCTGTTCGTCTTCGTCATCCTTCCGCTGATCATCCTGATCGTTCTGCTCAAGCGGCACAACCGGAAAAAGAGAGCCCGCCTGGAGGCGGCCCGTCAGAAGATGGACGAAGAGGCCGCCCTGGCCGCAGCGGAGCAGCCGAATCTCGACGAATAAGCCCCTGTTGAAACGCTCCGTGAGAGAAGCTCCTCTCACGGGGCGTTTTTCCTTTGTTTTTTCTTGATTTCCGCGAAATTTTTCCCGCATTTTTGCAAAAAAACACTTGCAATCCGGCATTCGATCATGTATAATACTGCGGCACGGGTGAAAAAGCCCGTGACGCTGCAACTCACACACCCGGAGATTCCCCGTTTTGTGCTGTTCGGGAGGCGTTGGAGTACGGATTGCCACGACCAGTGTGCGCACTGGTCTCGCAATGACAGAACCGGAGCGATTCCGAACGGTGAATGGGGAAAATGATCGGGGTGGAGGAAAAAACAAAAAAGGAGAATATCAAAATGGCAGTCGTATCCATGAAGCAGCTGCTGGAAGCCGGTGTCCACTTCGGACACCAGACCCGCCGCTGGAACCCCAAAATGGCCCCGTATATCTACACGGAGCGCAACGGCATCTATATCATTGACCTGCAGAAGACCGTGAAGAAGCTCGAGGAAGCCTACGCCTTCGTGCGTCAGCTGGCCGAGAACGGCGAGAGCATCCTCTTCGTCGGCACCAAGAAGCAGGCTCAGGACGCCATCAAGGAAGAGTCTGAGCGCGTCGGCATGTACTACGTCAACGCCCGCTGGCTGGGCGGCATGCTCACCAACTTCAAGACCATGCGTACCCGCATCGACCGTCTGGCTCAGCTCCGCAAGATGGAGACCGACGGCACCTTCGCCATGCTTCCCAAGAAGGAAGTCATCAAGCACCAGGGCGAGATCGAGAAGCTCGAGAAGTACCTGGGCGGCGTCAAGGAGATGAAGAAGCTCCCCGGCGCTCTGTTCATCGTTGACCCCCGCAAGGAGCGCAACGCCATCGCCGAAGCCCGCAAGCTCCACATCCCCATCGTTGCCATTGTCGACACCAACTGCGACCCCGACGAGGTCGACTACGTGATCCCCGGCAACGACGACGCCATCCGCGCCATCCGCCTGATCGCCTCCACCATGGCCAACGCCGTGATCGAGGGCCGTCAGGGCGAGCAGCTCGAGATGTCCGACGAGACGCCGGCTGCTGTTACCGAAGAATAAGGAGGAACTACCATGGCATTTACCGCTGCTGATGTGAAGACCCTGCGTGAGAGAACCAACGTGGGCATGATGGACTGCAAGAAGGCCCTGGCCGCCTGCGACGGCGACATGGACAAGGCCATCGAGTGGCTGCGTGAGAAGGGCCTGGCCAAGGCCGTCAAGAAGTCCGGCCGCATCGCTGCCGAGGGCATGGCTTACGCCACCGTCCAGGGCAACGTGGGCGCCGTGGTCGAGGTCAACTGCGAGACCGATTTCTGCGCCAAGTCCGCTCCCTTCGTCGAATTTGTCAAGGGTATCGCCCAGGTCGTCGTGGACTCCGATCCCGCCGACGTGGACGCCCTCAAGAAGTGCCCCTTCCCCGGCACCGAGCTGACTGTCGAAGGCGTCCTGCCCGAGAAGGTCATGTCCATCGGTGAGAACCTGCAGATCCGCCGCTTCGTCCGCTATGCCGACAATACCTCCGTGGCTTACGTCCACGCGGGCGGCAAGATCGGCGTGCTGGTGAACCTGGCTGTCGAGGGCGGCATTGACGCCACCGAGATCGGCAAGAACGTCGCCATGCAGATCGCCGCTCTGAACCCCCGCTTCTGGGACAAGGCAGACGTCACCCCCGACGTCCTTGAGGAGGAAAAGAAGGTCCTGGTCGCCCAGATGGACGCCGATCCCAAGATGGCCTCCAAGCCCGCTCAGGTCAAGGAGAAGATCGCCGCCGGCAAGCTGAACAAGTTCTATGAAGAGAACTGCCTGCTGCAGCAGACCTTCGTCCGCTCCGATCTGTTCACCGGCTCCGTCGAAGGCTACATCGCCGACGCCGCCAAGAAGCTGGGCGGAAAGATCCGCTTCGTCAAGGCCGTTCGCTTCGAGAAGGGCGAGGGCATTGAGAAAAAGGTCGAAGACTTCGCCGCTGAAGTCGCCGCGCAGATGAACATGAACAAGTAATCCGCATCGGATCGATTTCGGTACGGAGCAAAAGACGCCGCCCGTCCCGGACGGATGCTCACCAGTAAGGCTTTCATCATCACCGATTGAACATGCTTTGAGCACTTGTCTGACAGGCTTGGCTGAAATGAAAATACCGGGATGCTGCGTACGGTTCTGTACGCAGCATCCCGGTATTTTATACTTATTTGACTATATTGTTCGATTCGTTCCGTCGGGAATCGCGCCATACTTCGTTGTCGTCCTTGCTGGGCGTCAAGCCCGCGTCCTCCGCCTCGTCTGGCACAATTCCCACTCGGAATGCTTTCGAACCCTTGAACCCTTCAAGCAAATATCAGTATTATATGGCATCCGTTCCTTATTTTGTCGCTTTGGTGATTCGCCTTCGGCTTGAGCGGATCGCTTTCTGCGGGCAGACCAACACGCAGAGGTGACAGCCGACGCATTTTTTGCCGTTCAGGATGGGTTTTCTGTCGGCATTCAGGGTGATGGCCTGGTGGCCGCCGTCGGCACAGGAAACGACGCAGCGGCCGCAGCCGATGCAGCGGTCCCGGAGGAATTTGGGGAAGATCACGGTGTCCCGCTCCAGAACGTCGGTGGAGCCGCTGACGGAGTCCAGGGCCAGCCCCACTGCCTCCTTCACGCTGCGAAATCCCTTTTCCGCCAGGTAGAAGTTCAATCCGGTCTTCAGATCGTCGATGATGCGGTAACCGTATTGCATGACGGCTGTCGTTACCTGGATGCTTCCCGCGCCTAACAGAATGAACTCCAGCGCGTCGGACCAGTTCTCCACGCCGCCCATGCCGCTCATGTGCATACACGCGAGTTCGGGATTCTGCCCCAGCTCCGCCAGAAAACGCAGAGCGATGGGCTTGACGGCGTTGCCGCTGTAGCCGCC
>CAMUYE010000017.1 GCA_947164825.1 uncultured Clostridia bacterium | reverse complement strand
CTTTGCAAAAACCTGCTCCAGCCATTCGGGCTTCCAGACGGACAGGTCGCTCATGCCGGTGAGCAGGAAGTTCTGAGGACGGGGCTTCTCCATCATGCGCAGCTTATTCGGAAAGAACTCCGGCTTCGCAAACTCGTCGATCATGTGATACCGGCGGACGTTGTTTCTGGCATAGCAATAGTCGCAGCCTACGGTGCAGCCGATCACCAGATTCATGTTCTGGATCTGATTCTTGATGCAAACGCTCATTGCTCCTGCCACGCCTCCAGATTTTTGCGCACACGGTCCAGATAGCCCTCAAACCGGAGGATCTCTTCTTCTGAAAAGCCTTGATAGTAGATCTGTCCCATCTGTGTGGAGACCTCGTCATACTCCGGCTTCAATGCGCGGGCTTTCTCCGTCAGATAGAGCAGCGTCTTCCGCTTGTCCCCCGTACCCTGTATGCGGGAGAGTAGGCCCTGCTTCTCCATGCGCTCCAGCATGGTGGTCAGGGAGGTAATGGCAAGCCCGCAGCGATCCGACAGCGCTTTGATGGGAATGCCGTCCTCCTGCCAGAGCACGTAGAGGATCCGCCCCTGGGCGCCGTTGAAGGCGTCAATGTTCTTTTGGCCGAGCACCCGCTCAAAGATCCGGTCACCCAACTGCTTGATCTTCGTGATCAAAAAACCGCCGTTTGTCTGCATAAAAAAGCTCCTATATCGTAGTGTATGAATACTACCATATAGGAGCTTTTTTGTCAATGGGATATTTGCGTCTCTTCGGTTACTTTTTCTGGCCCTTCCGAAAACGATACGGTATTGCGTAGGGCGGCCAGACCCCTGGCCGCCGCGTGACCTGCCAGCGTGTCGGCGGCCTGGGGTCAGGCCGCCCTACGGCATGGGCTGAACAGATACAAATGCACCCGCGAAGACCACATTTTTCCGTTAATACGGTTTGAAAACGCTCCATGGGTATGTTATAATGAAACTTGGCAAATCGAAAGCATTCAATTCCCGGCATGGAGGCTGCACGATGATGAAACTCTTTGGCAAAAACAATGACTTAAGAACCGAAGACGGCAAAATCACGAAATTGGGATACGCGGTTATGCTGTTATCCTCTGTTTTTGGGCTGTGCGTTTTTTTGACTGGCAGGTATCTTTATGGAAAGTCGCTGCGGGAGAAGCAATCAGATGAAAATCATTCCCTTTGACGCCCGGTATCGGGACGATATGATCTTCATGGTGCTGCAGGCGAAGGACGCCCTGGGGCGGGTGCCGCGGCTGAATGAGGATCTGCTGGACGTGCCCGGGAGCTATCTGAACCGGGGCGACGGCTTCTGGCTGGCGCTGGATGAGAGGGGCCGGGTCATCGGCTGCGTGGGCTTCTCCAGAATTCCCGGCACAGAGGAGGCCTTCCTGCATCGGCTCTACGTGAAGGCCTCGGAAAAGCGGAAGGGCATCGGCAGCGCCTTACTGAAAACGGCAGAGGAGGAAATGCGCCGCCAGGGCATCCGGCTTTCCAGAGTCCACCTGGGAGAGCCCCGGGAGCAGTGGTTTGAATCCTACGCCTTCTACGCCAAGCACGGCTACCGGGAATACGCGGAGCGGTATTGGAAGAAAGAATTGCAAAACAGCTTTTGCGAGATTGATTTGCAGCTCAAAGAGGCCGAACAGGAGGCAGAGCAGACGGATATCCGCTATTCCTCCGAGGATGTTTTGACGGCAATGCAGGCGGCCATTGGCGGAAGCGACCGTGTATAATCCGGGAAAGACGTAAGCGCCACCCCCTGCGGGAATTCCGGGACTCTTTGTCTAATGCGGCGCAAAAATTGATCGGGGCGAAAACGGATTCTTCGACTCCGCTTCGCTTCGCTCAGAATGACAAAGGGGGGGAAGCGGCTGCGCTCCGGCTGGAAAGAATGACTTGACTTATTTGGCAATCAGAGTTACGATACAAACGCTCCCGCGGGACGGCGATTTTGCCAGGCCCGCGGGAGCGTGCTGCTACGACCACATATCTGACCACAACGCCCGCCGGAGAACATGGATACACTGCGAACGACACCGCCGGAGACCAGGTTGAAAGGAGCAAACACCGGCAAATGGAGGCCCTGCACATGTAACACCTGGTTCGACCGCCCTTTGGGATTACATATCTACCTTTACGGGATCTGTGAATTCTCTGCGCTTCTTCATTTTTGTTGTCCAATCCGGATATTGGATAAACCTTGTACGCGAGTACAGATCGCCAAATACCGCTTCTGGCATCGAACCATATGGCTGCAAGGGATTCTGCAGCCATTTTTGACATTCAGGAGGAAAACGCAATGGCATTGATCTCTGTTCAGGATTTGACCTCTGGATATGACGGCAGCCCGGAGCTGCTGTTTGAACATGCGAACTTCGCCGTTTTGATCCTGCAATTCGAATTCCGGCGCGGGTGTGTTGACTGGCAGCACCGTTCCACTTCTTCTTGTTTACTTCTCCGATGCCGTTTCCTCGGTTGTGGAGTTCCGCTCTTCCTTTGCCACAAGCTCCGCCAGGGCCGTGATCACCAGCCCGCAGACGGCGAACACGCCGCCGATCAGGAATTGTCCCAGGCGTTTATGATTCATAGCCGCTTCCCCCCTGTGTCTCAAACAGATAGTTCAGCATTCGCTCCGGGTCGTTGAGAAACTGCTTTGTGATCCGGTAGTGCTCCGTATCCCGGTAGTCCGCAGTGCGGACGCCGGTCTCGTCAAAGAGCTTGATCTCCGCCCCCGGGAAGGCCATGATGATGGGGGAATGGGTGGCGATGATGAACTGGGAATCCAGCTCCACCAAGTCGTGGATTGCCACCAGCAGGGACAGCAGCCGCTGGGGAGACAGGGCGGCCTCCGGCTCGTCCAGCAGATACAGTCCGCGGCCTTCGAAGCGGTTCTGCACCAGGGCCAGAAAGGCCTCCCCGTGGGAGCGGGTGTGGAGCTGCCGGTATCCGTAGCGGCCCAGGCGGCTGCCGCTCTGGTCGATGTAGCTGGAGGTGTTGTAGAAGCTCTCCGCCCGCAGGAAGAAGCCGTCGTCCGGGAAGGCGCTTTTCACCGTGGACAGCAGACGCCACAGCTCCGAGTGGGAGTCCTGGGTGGCGAAGCGGTGCTCCCGCCCGCCGCCCTCGGCATTGAAGCCCATGGCCACGGCGATCGCCTCCAGGATCGTGGATTTCCCGGTGCCGTTTTCCCCCACGAAGACGGTCACGGGCCTGGAGAACTCCATGGGCTCCCCCCGCAGCAGCTGCCGCACCGCGGGAATGTCGTTCAAGTACAAGTCCCGCTGGGGCGGCTCCCGCAGGAGAATGGAGCGCAGATAATTCATGGAGCGGCCTCCCGCCGTCAGAATTCCAGGCAGAACCCGTACTCCGCGCCGGGCTCCCGCCTCAGGAGCTTCCAATCCCGGTGTTTGTGGGATTCCGCCTCCGCAAAGAGGAAGGCATAGACGTGTCTGCCGTACAGGGGGAGGTCGGTGAAGGGGTCCTGGCCGGGATAGCCCCAATCGTCGATGGAGAAGCTGGCTCTGTCACTGCCGGAATAGTGCATCCAGTTTTCCTGGAGCACGAAGCCCACCAGCCGCCCGTTTTCAAATATGGCGTGCTCCGGGGTCCAGTCAAAGTACCCGCAATAATAGCCCCAGGCGTCCTCTCCGCTGTCGGAGTCGGCGGTGAACTGCTGGCTTCCCGCCCGCTGCAGGAGCCAGTTGGCCGATTCGGCCCGGAACAGCGCCAGCTCCTCCGGGGTATATTCCCGTTTTTCCAGACATATTTTTCGCTCCCCTGTCAGCTCGGCCTCCACAAGCTTCCCGTGGGCCTTCTCCGGCCTCGCCGGCACAATCACTGCGTGTGTCATAATCAGTTCCCTCCGTTCAGTTTTTGATGATCGGCTCTCAGCACGGACTTGACCGGCGCTTCCGGTTCGGATGCGCCGGGATCACGGCCTGCCGCGGTTCTTCCTTCATTCGGAGTCCCGAAGCGTCCTCAGCGTTTCCGGATTGAGCCAGTAGCTCAGATCCTCCGGCTTGTCGATGACGGCATTGCCGATGAGCTCCGCTGCCAGCTTCGTGTAGCGCTCCCGCTGGTCCCAGGTCTCAAATACGGCAGCCCGTTCGATGGGCCGGATATCCATCCGGGGCCAGATTGCCTTTGCCGCCTCCGCAAAGAGAAACAGCGCGCCGTCATAAAGCTTTGCGGTCTCGTCTGCCTCGGCGGGAGGCTCTGCTTCCCTGCGTTCCAGAATCCTGGCAAGCCGATCCCGCAGCTCGGTCTTTTTCCTGATGGTGATTCCCACAAGGACGCCCGAGGGGTCCGGCAGGGTCCAGGCCTCCAGCGGGGCTTCTTCGTAACAGGCGCTTCGTTCCACACGAACGCCCAGCAGGAAGAAGGCGATCAGCGCCTTTTCGTCCCCGCCCAGGGCCGCTGTCATTGCAGGCCGCTCCAGGATGCAGCGCGAGATCAGGCCCTTCTCTTCCGTGAAGCAGGCCTTTCCCGTGATGCGCAGGCAGGTCTCCGTTTCCCGCTCCGATACGCAAAGCTGGATATCGGGAGTCTTGCACAGCTCGGCATAGAGTCTTCGGCTCTTTGCCGTCAGAAAATACAGCGCTCCGTCCTGCTGAAACAGGAAGCAGACCGGCCGCAGCTGAGGCCGGCCATCCAATCCGACGGTCCCGGCGTACACCGGCCCGGATTGCTCCAAAAGCGCTGCGATTGCGGACACTTCCACGATCTTCTTCATTTCTTTTTTTCTCCTTGTTTTTCCATCTTTCAGATGAAAAACCCGCCGCGCCAACCGCGGACGCCGTAGTAGGAGTCCGCGCCGTTGTGGAAGGCAAACACACGGCCGTAGCGCCGTTCGCAGAACAGGGCCCCGCCCAGGGTGCGGAGCTCCGGAGGCGTGGCGATCCAGCTGGAGGTTTTGGTGTCGAATTCCCCGAGGGTTTGCAGGTAGAAATACTCCGCTTCCGTCAGCAGGCGCAGATGGGCGGCCTCCGCCTGCCCGACCGCACTCCCCTGTGGGGGATTCTTTTTTCTCCCAGCCAGGGCCTTCTCATCGTAGCAGAGGCCTCTGCGGCCTGCAGGGCTCTCCTTCGCGCAATCCCAGATCTGAAGTCTGCCGTCGCAGAGAACCACATCCGGCTCACCGCCGCTTTCCTCCATCCATTCCAGGGCCTTTCGCTTCTCCGCATCCTGCGACAGCGCCGCCTCTACGGTCTCCCATTCGACGCCCGGATGCCGCTCCGGGTGGGCAAGAAATCGCTGTTTCAAGGTATCCACTTCCGTGCGCTCCTTTCTATCTGAATCCATTTTGACCGTCCGATGAAGGGTAAATGGAAGCTTGCTGCGCTCTGCTTATTCCTTCCGCAGCTCCATATCAACGGAGCCGGGCTCTTCACCATCGGAGAGCAGCTGCTTCGGGAAGCCGACGAGGCGCATCACCGCTCCGCCCGCTCAAAGTCCTTGGACGGTGCCAGGCTCGCTGCGCGTGGTTTCTCTGATTTCAATTCTCCCACGCACGCTTCCTTCCTCCTCTGTCATTTCTCACGCCGCTCAAATCGGACGATATACGCGCCGAGCACCTGGCGGCAGGGGATGGCCGCGGCGTTTTCGGCTGTCAGAGGCTGCTTTTCGTAGCGCTTTGCGACCTCTTCCCGGAAGGCGGGCAGGGTTTTTCCGATGCTGACGCCATGGGCGTCGCCTGGGTGGAAGCTCCAGGCGAATTCACAGTCGCAGAACTCCTTGTGCTCCGTGACGGTCTCCGCAGGACGCAGGGTATCGCCATCTTCGGTGCGGAAAAAGCAGCCGCAGTTGTCCCGCTCCGCGGGGCAGCCGCCCTCGATCCCCACACCGGTGTAGGTCAGCTTCAGGAACGGCGCTTCGATGCGCACCGTCCTGCCGGAGCGCGTGAAGCGCAGCTCGTCCCTGCCGCTGCGCCAGTTTGCGATGTTCAGCCAGCCCCGGCAGCCCGCGTACTCCACCGGCGCGTTCAGCTCCACGTAGAGCTCCGCTTCGTCCCGGATCTCGCTGTTGATCCGCAGAACGGGCCGGAGCGATTCAAACCCCTCCGGCAGCAGCGCCCGCACCCGATCCTGCTCCACGCCGTAAGCCATGACAAATTGTTCGACTCGCATATCGTTCGTCCTCTCAGCAGCCTTTTCCGTCAATGCTGCAGGCCTGCGCGCTTTCCCGGCAGACGATGGGCAGGCCCTGCGCCTGCATCCAGCTTTCCCAGTCCAGGGTCACGGACCCATCCGCCAGGACGAGGGCCGGAATGCCGACGGAACCGAGCTCTTTGCAGACGTCAAACACCGGCAGCCTGTCCCGGAGCTTCAAAAACGCTTTGAGGTTCCGCATGCTCTTGTTGATGTCAATGTAGTCATAGGGCACGCCGTGGGCGTCCAGATTCGCCTTGCATTCCCGGCAATCCGGGCACAGAGGGCTTCCGTAGATAGTAAGCATCGTATTCTCTCCTTATTATGCGTTTTTGTTCCGCAGTTCGTTCCGTGTCTCCGGGTTGAACCAATCGCTCAGAAGGACGGGGACATGGGGGCGACGGATTCTTCGCTGCGCTCAGAAGGACGGGAGAATGAGGGTGGCCAATCTGCTTTTCAGCAAGGGAATTCCTTCTTCCACCCACCACAAATTATCAACGCCGCCTGAGCTCATTCCTCCATGGGCGAACTGCTTTATCACGGCAAAATCGCCGTATTCATCGCTCATTACCTTGCCGGAAAGCCAAAAATACTCCTGTTTGATCCACTTCTCCAGTTCGTCGGGAGAAAGCGGCTCCATATGCTCCGCGCGTTCTTTTAAGTAATCCCAAAAATACGGATCGCCCCGGAAGCCCCATCTTTTGGGTCTTTCTTCAAATATCATCGACAGTTTCATGGGGTTTCCTCCCTTTTCTGCCGCTTTTGAACGGCTTTTCCCAGTAATCCTGATAGAGTCTGTCCGGAAAGTCGTATTCCTCCGGCGTATGCGTCACCGGAGACTCAAAGCGCTTTTTAACCATCCTGGCCGCAAACGCCGTTTCGCTCTCCGTGAGCTCCAGATCATAATAGGAAGAACGGATTTCTCGGTCGCGAGCTCCCTCGAAATGACGCTTCGAGCGAAGCGAGACATTATGCCCTTTCCGGGTGGATCCGTACCTCTTTGCGGGAAAAAGAACGGATTTCTCAGTCGCAGGCTCCTTCGAAATGACAGCGAAGGAACAGACGCCTTTCGTGTACCCTCCGTTACGCCCTGTGGGCTTCTCCCCAATCGCACATCTCGTCCAGGATTGGGATCAGAGATTTGCCTTTTTCAGAAAGGCTGTATTCCACCTTCGGCGGGATCTGCGGATATTCCCTGCGGCGGATCAATCCGTCGGCTTCCAGCTCCTTGAGCGTGCTGCTCAGCGTCTTATCGGAAATCTCCCCGATGTATTTTTTCATCTCGTTGAAGCGGACGACTTTATAACAGCCCAGCGTATAAAGAATGAACATCTTGTATTTGCCCTGGATCAGAGACATCGTATAGTTGAAGCCGGTATCCTCCAGCTTGTGATTCGCAATACAGTCCACAGACATAACGCTTTCCTCCGGGTAAGTATATAACCTGAATGTGCGTACTTGATTATTTGCTGACGCCGGGTATAATTGTAGTATGAGCGAAGCGGAAAGTCAATATGCTTTGCTCCGAAAGGAGATTTCTGCATGAAAAAGGATTTAGGACTGGTGCAGGCGGTTTACCCCATGCCGGTGCTGATGGTGGCGGCGTATGATGAAAACGAAAAGGTCAACGTCATGAACGTGGCGTGGGGGCAGATCTGCGACGACGACAAGATCATCCTCTTTATCGGAAAGGGCAAGCGCACCTGGCTCAACATCAAGGCCAGCAAAGCCTTTACCGTGGCCCTGGCAGACAGGGCGCACATGGACGTCGCCGACTTCTTCGGCATCGCGTCCGGCAACAGGATCAATGACAAATTCGAGCGTACCGGCTATCACGCGGTCAAGAGCGACAAGGTCCACGCGCCGATCATCGAAGAATTCCCGGTGGTGATGGAATGCGAGCTGCTGGAATTCCTTCACACTGACTATGTGGACGGCATCGTGGGCAAGATCGTCAACGTAAAGGCCGAGGAAGCAGTCCTGGGCGAGAACGGCAAGGTCGATCCCGCGAAGCTGAATGCTCTGATGTTCGATCAGTTCCAGAACGGCTACTATGTGACCGGCGAGCAGGTCGGCAAGGCATGGAACGCCGGCGCCGCACTCATGAAGAAATAATAGAAAACGGCACGGAGTTGGAATCGTCCTTCCATTTCCGTGCCGTTTTGCGGTTATAGGCTTTGGGGTTCGCGGGCTTGCGGGTCACCGGGTTGATGGTCCAGGTACCGCGGCGGGCGGCGTTCAGCTCTCGCCGCTTCTTTTTCGAGAGCTTCTCGTAGGGGATAAATTTTTCCATGTTGTCTCCTTTCGCAGGTCGTTTGGTTTCCAGGGAGGCTGCGCTTCAATTTGACGCGCAGCCTCCCATTTTGTTCCTGATACGGTTAATTAATGGTTCATAGATTATTCCCTCATCTCCAATGCTTCCATCCGCGGTCAGTCATCCGCGTTGTTTCTTTCAGCTCATATCCGGCTGCGGTTCAATCATGCCGTTCCTCGGAATCATAGGTTTCGCAGAACCGGGCAGCAAAGCTTGGCTCCACGCCGGCCGCATAAAGGTGGGCCGTGTCGCCCATGGCGCTGATCCGGAAGGAAGCGATGCCTGCGCGCCGTTCCTCTGTGAAGACCGTCGTGACCGAGGAGCTGCGGGGACACAGCCCGTGCCAGAGCACCATCGGAGAGGCCCCGATCAGATGGGCCAGCAGGACGCACTCCACGCCCAGGTGGCAGAACAGCGCCACCGTATCCCGGTTCGGGCGGACAGCGCGGTAGAGCTCTCCTTCCCGAAGATAGCCATGCCGTGCAAGAAGCTCGTCCAGGCCTTTGCACACCCGGGCGTATTCCTCCGGTACGCCGATGGCCTCCATCGCAGGCGTATGGCACCAGAGGTTTCGGTCATAATATGCCGGCTCCTGCGTCCAGCGCTGCGGAAGCCAGTCCCAGCAAACACGCTCCCGTCCCGTATCCGGATCGGTCATGCGCGGCGAGAACTCCCGAAGCCAGTCCAGTTCCGTCGCCTCCATACCCTTGCGCCGCAGGGTAAGCGACGCGGTATCCTTCGCCCGCCCCAAGGGGGAGCAATAGATTTTTGTGATCGCAGTGTTTTCCAGCCGGTCGGCCAGGAGCGCGGCCTCCCGCCATCCTGCCGGCGTCAAGGAATCCACAGCATAGTCCGGATCGGCATGCCGAATGATAAGCAGCTTCATATCATCTCCCCGACTTTCTTCCGAAATAGCGCAGGACGCGGCTTTTGTATCTGCTCCAATTGCGCAGGCGTATTGTGGTGTTTCTTTCTATCTATTCCATAACCGGCCGGATCGTGAAGCCGCCGTTGCGGAAGCCGTTGTTGCCGATGCCGATGAAGGTCGGGATGAAAAAAAGACAGATCGCCCGGTCCTCAAAGGGCCTGTTGCGGGTGGACGACCAGTAGTAGCCGGACGAATCCGCGCCTTCGACGGCGTGCGCCCGGAAATACCCGGCGGCCGGGAGGAAGATGCTTCTGTCCGTATAGCCCGGCTTTTTGCCGGTGATCCTGCAGCCCGGCACGTTGTCCACGCTCGTCCATTCCCAATTGCAGTTTCTCTTGTCGCAGAGCTCTTCCCATTCCGCGCCGGTGGGCATGCGCCAGGCGCCGCCCCAGCTCACGGCGGCCGCGTCGTCGGCCGCTTCCAGCGTGAGCCTGTGATCCGTGAAGTTGTATTTCGTCAGGGTATCCGCGGAATCGCCGTGCCGATAGGCGCTCCAAGTATAATCGTCCTTCTGCGCCGTCTCGCCCCACGCGAAATAACCGCCGCGATCGCTGATCTTTTCGGCGCCGAGATTCATCGCGGCCCACTTTACGGAGAGCCCAAGATCGACATATTCATGGCTGCTGCCGTCCGCGGCGGTTTTCTCGTCCGCGGCTTTCTTCCCGTTATTATTTTCCCGGATCATAGTCGTTACGCCTCCCGGATCCGTTTGCCGGTGAGATGCTCCGGCGTGAGGGCGAACATACAGGTCGCGGGCCCCACGCGGCGGATCTCGTCGGCGATATAGGCCTCGTCGTCGGTGAACTTCCGGGAGAGCTTCGCGGAGATCCCATAGATCGTTTCCCGGTCCTCCACGAATTCCACCCTGCCAAAGACAATCACGCTGCGAAAACGCAGGGCCCACTCGTCCGCCTCCCGGCGTCCCTCGTCCAGGACGCAGAAGGAGGCCTTTTCATTTGCCCGCAGGGCGTCGATCTTGTGGCCCAGCTTGCCGCTGTGAAAGTAGAGCTTCCCGTCGGCCTCGTTGTAATAGTGGTTCAGCGGCATCCCGTAGGGATAGCCGTCGTCGCCCAGCACCGACAGCACGCCCCGCTTTTCCGTCTTCAAAATCTCGATGCATTCCTCCCGCGTGAGCTGCTGCTTTGCGCGGATCATCTTCCGAAACATATCAAATCCTCCCTTGGTACAATCATGTGCAAATGAATTCGACGTCAGAGCAGAGATCTCCCATCCATCCCCGGTTGCGGTATGCTTCATCCAGTAGGATGAAAATTTCAGGCTCGGCCGGATTGCGGCTGCCGTCGAGCCCGCACCAGCCCATGATGGTACCGGGCCGCTTCTCCCGGCACACCGCGAGGCAGATGTGACGGATCCAGCCCTTCGTATTCCTTTTGTAATTCTCGCGCATATAGGCGATCGCTTCCCGCGCTTCCGCCTCGGAAAGCGGATGATGATCAGCGGGCCAGGTTCGGGCGACTTCTGCCAGATCGTCCTCTGTGACAAAATGAAGGGTCAGGTTTTCTGTTCGATCATCCATAGGTATCCCCCTCGGTCACCTCAGTTGACAGATCAGGTTCACAGAATCCGGGGCATCCGGATCGACGTAGCCGGAGTCGGTGAAGCCGTGCTTTTCATACAGGCGGATCGCTGGGGCGTCGTCCTTTTTGACGCAGACCTCCACGTGGTCAAAGCGTCCTTCCGTGCGCAGCTCCTCCAGGATCAGCGCAAGCGCCGCCGAGCCGTAGCCCTTTCCCTGATAATTTTCGTCGATCATAAACTGCTGCAGATCGTAGCCCAGCGGCTCGTCGGTGAACTCCCGGACGAGCGCAAGACCGACGATCGTGCCGTCGTTCTCGATGACGCGCACTCTGGCGTTGCAGCTGCGATACACGTAGCCTCTGGCCAGGATCCCGACGGCAGGCGCAAGAAAGCGCTTCTGTTCTTCCTTCACCGAAAGGGACGCCGCGGTGAGCCAATTCTCTTCTGTGATCTCTGTGAGTCGGATCATTTGTTTGCCTCCCGGAGCTGCTCAATAATCAAACGTATGGTTTGCCACCTGAATTTGCGTCGTCAGCGTTTCGCCCGGGTATGCCTTGCGGATCTCGATCAGGTTCAGGACGTTGTAACCCCGCGATTTCAGGAACGCGATCATTCGGTCGTTGTTGGGATGGACGTAATTGTAGACCGTGTCCTCGCCATAGCTCGATGCGAGCGCTTCGGCCTTCTGAAACAGTGCCGCGCCGACGCCCTGCCTTCTGCATTCCGGAAGGACGTAAATCGACTCCACCCAGACGCAGGGCGCGTCGACCCGGCAGACCAGATAGCCGCAGTACCTGTCCCCGCTGCGGGCCGCATAGACCGGGAAGCCCGCGTCGAGGTATTCCTTTAACTCCTCAGCTCCCGCTTCCGCGTCGGGGCTTGCGTGGATTCCCTTGAATGCTTTTAAGGTCACGCGGAATTGCGCGACCAGCGGCGCGACCTGCGGGATGGACGCCGCGCCGATCTCTTCCACGAGGATCGGATGCTCCGTCATGATCTCCTCCCGCGTCAGTTCCAGTTGTACAATGCCGTTTTCTCTGCCGTCCTCCGGCTTGGGAATATAAAGCTGCAGGTCATTCATATCTTCTCTCCCCGTCAAATCAGAATGCCGTTACAGTGGTCGATCTCATGCTGGATAATCTGCGCGGTCCAGCCGGTGAAGGTTTTGAGGCGGATCTGCAGCTTTTCATTCTGATATCGCACCTTGATCGAGCGATAGCGTTTTGTCTTTCGGACGCCTTCGAGAGAGAGACAGCCCTCTTCCGTCTCATACTGCCCGGCGCACTTGACGATCTCCGGGTTGAGCATGACCATGCAGCTTCCCTCGTTGTCGAAGGCGATAATCCGCACGGTCTGGCCGATCATGTTCGCCGCCATGCCCACGCAGCCGTCCTTGTGGGCTGCCAGCGTGTCCAGCAGATCCTGCGCGATCGGCAGGTCCTCCGCCGTGGCCTCTCTGGATTTCCGCCCGAGAAAAATCGGGTCTTTTACAATCGGTTGGATCATAGAACTACTCCGTTCTTTCAGAAATACCGTTCCTTCGCTCCAAGCGCATTCACTTGTTCCGCGTCGAAAGCGAACCGTTCAGGACCGGCGAGACGACCGGCTTTCCCTCCCGATCCAGAAGCGGCGTCAAGCCGCCGGCATAGCCGCCCGCGTGAAACACGTAATTGACGCCGGTTTCTTTGTCCACCCAGATCTCGGTGACATTCAGCGTACCCTGTGAATAGAGCTTTTCGAATCGTTCTTCTTTTGCCATATTCGTTTCCTCTTTTCTTTATTCTTCCGCCGGGAGCGCTTCTGAAAGCTGCGCCCAGTGGACGTCGTTCATGTTTTCCGGCGCTGTATCGTACCCCCGGCTCCGCCCGCCGTGCAGGATTCCTTCCGCGATCAGAAGCTCCAGGACCCGGGCCTCCCGTTCAAACATGAGCGGATTATACGGGCTGTCCGATACGCCGCGGTTTTTTGCGATGGCTGTGGCCGGGTCCACGTACTCCAGCGTATAGCTTTCCTCCGCCTCATACCCATCCAGCTCCTGGGCGACCGCGTTTTCCTCCACGTCGCACAAATAGTAGAAGTTGTCCTGGATAAAGCGTTCCGTTTCATCGATGTCGCTTTTCTGGATCCGATGTACGCAGCCGTATTCCCGGACTGTCTCGGGAATGATCACCAGCCCGGCTTCCTCCCGGGTCTCCCGGATCAAGGCCCGGACCGGGTCCTCGTCCTTTTCGATGCCACCCCCGGGGAATTTGTAGTAATCGTATTTCAGACTGTGGACCATGGCGATTTTGCCGTCCCGCACGATGATGCTCCTGGCGGAATTGCGGATAAAGGAATGGGTGCAGGCGCCGTAGTCCCGCTTGTCCAGCTCAAATAGCGTTCTCATGGTTCTTTTGCCGTTCCTCTCTGCCGGATGCCCTGTGTTCTAAAAAGCACATCCTATGCGTGGAATAATAAACGATGGCTGTTCTGCTATCCATTGCTCATCCACCTCCAAGGTACTGCACATAGATCTGGCAGGGATTCCGGGCGTCCCACAGGGTTGGAAAGCATTCCAGCTCTTCGAAGCCCATGGCGCGGTAAAACGCGTTGGTTCGGTCGTATTCCGGATAATGGCCGAAGGCCACGGTCTTCACCTGGGCGTACAGGTACCCCTGGGCCTTGGCGTATGTTTTCGCCGCATCCCACAGGCCAGCGCCGATCCCGCGCCGGTGATGATCCGGCAGGACCCCCATGACGTGGATCTCCACGGTCTTCGGCCCGGTCTCCTTCAAGGTCAAAAACCCAACGGCCTTCCCGTCCTCGAAGGCAGCCCAGAAGGGCAGCTCCCGGCTGGATTCGATGTACGCTTTCGTGCTCTCCGGCAGGCCGAACCAATCGGGCAGGGCCAGCAGAATACGCCGGGCGATCTGCTCCTTCCGATCCTTGTCTGTGATTTGCTCGATCATACGGCGCCTCTCTATCGAATGCTTTTTCCGATTTGTTTTGCTTTTTCCACGTCGTTCATGGCGCTGCCGACGATCTTCCAATGCAGCCAGCTTTCCAGGTTTTGACACCAGTCCAGCACGTGGTCGATGGGCGAACCGCCGGATGTCATCAGCAGGACGATCTGCTTCGGGCTGCCGGCGCTGGCGGTCACCATCGGGGCGTACAGGCGGTCGATGGCCGTTTTCAGCGTGCCCGTGATGTCCCACCAGTAGACCGGGGAAGCGAACACGATCACCTCGGCCTCCCGGAAGGCGGGATAGATCTGGTACATATCGTCTTTCTGGACGCAGGGTTCGGCACTTCCCTTTTCTTTCCTGTGGCAGCCGCCGCAGTTCAGACAGCCGTGGAGGTCCATGGTCTGCAGCCAGAATTCTTTGATCTCATTGCCGTTTTCCTTTGCCGCCTCCGAGAAGGCCCGGATCATGGCGGCGGTGTTGCCGTTTTTCTTTCCGGCTCCGTTGAGAATGAGGATGTGTTTCATGGCCGGTGCTCCTTTTCCTGTATCATTGTCTTGCCGGTTTCCCGGAGATACTTCTCCATCACGCCGCGGGTCGGCGGCATGATCGTCGTAAGATCGATCTCCTGGCAGGCAAAGAAGCGCAGCTCCTCCATCTCGCCGTCCCGCGCTTGGGGTTCGCCGTGCCAGTCTCTGCAGAGATACACGATCTCAAAGTTGGAGACCTCGTCTCCGTTCGGATAAATATAATGGGCTTCCGGCCCGGAATTCACGCAGAAGAACTCCAGCGTTTCCGCCGTGAGCCCCATCTCCTCCAGCAGCTCCCGCTTCGCGCAGAGCTCCACAGGCTCGTCGATCTCCACGGCTCCGCCGGAATAGCCCCAGAAATGGTTGTCGGAGCGCCTGCCGAGAAGGACGCGTCCCGAAGCGTCCACGCAGATGACGCTCGCCGCGCATTGGATGATCGTCCGGTGTCCGACCAGCTTCCGCATTTCCGCCATATAGCCTGTCATACCGTTTCCTCTTTTCTTCTGTCGTTCCGTATGCTTTCTCCGTCCGTCGACGGCGCGGAATCCGCATCATACCCTGTCGGTTTCTCTGCCGCAGCGGGATCCCGGGCTTCACCCGGTCATCTGCTTTCGATGGCGCCGACGGGGCAGGCGTCCATGCAGGTGCCGCAGCGCAGGCACTGGGTCTGGTCGATCACGCAGGGCACGTCGTCGGTGGAGATGCAGCCGCCGGGGCAGGCGTCCGCACAGGTGCCGCAGCCGATGCAGGCGTCGGTGATGAAATAGCCGCCCTCCCCTTCCGGCTCCGCAGCTCCTTTCGGCTGCTCGGCCGCCGCTTTTCCGGCCTTTCCGAGCTCGAAGCAGGCGGCCAGATCCGCGGGGAACTGTTCTTCCCGGTGCTGTTTCTTCTGGGCCTCGTCAAAGAGCCCCATGTCGTATCGGGAATAGTCCTGCACCTGGAGGGTGTCGCAGGCGGCGTAACTGCGGACTTCGCCGTGCAGGAAGCTCCGGAACAGCCCTTCGATCCCGTCCAGATAGGGGCGCAGAGTGTTTTCGTAATAGCTCCGCGGCGCGTTCATGGTGTAGATCAGACCCACGTTGACGCTGCCGGCAAAGTAGCTCCTTCTCTCATAGGGGGTGACGCAGAACAGCAGCCGCTCCATGAGAGCCCGGAACTGGGCCGTGGGCTCGCCCCAGTAGATGGGCGTGCCGATGATGAGCTCGTCCGCCTCCAGGATGCGGTCGATCAGGGGGGAGAGCTCGTCCTTCCAGGCGCAGCCGGGGTGCCTGCCGTTCTTGAGCTTGCAGGCCAGACAGCTCCTGCAGCCGGTGAAGCTGAGATCGTAGAGGTCGACGTACTCGGTTTCCGCGCCGACGGATTCCGCGCCCCTCTGGGCCTCCTTCAAAAGCTGGGCCGTGTTCCAATTCTTCCGGGGACTGGCGTTGATGATAATGGTTTTCATACTTGGTCCTCCTGTTTGTCGTTGTTTCATAAATGCCTGGATCCGCTCGATATCCCGCAGGTCTATTTCTCTTCCGAGCTCCCGGTGAAGGCGCTGATTTCCCGCTCTAACAGGCGGAAGACCATCGCGATCAGATAGCCGTCCGCGATGGCGTGATTCAGGCGGACGCTCACGGGCATGAGCAGCCTGCCGTTCTCTTCCCGGTATTTTCCCCAGTTGACAATGGGCGCGAAATACAGATACCCGTCGGGCAGTTCGATGTTCAGTGCGTCGTAGGAAATCCACGGGAGATAGGAGGCGTCGAACCAGTTGGGATGGTTCGCCGGATCCAGCCGGTAGTCGCGGGTCTTTTTGGCTTCTTCCGCGTCCCGCAGGGCGGCGGCGTAGAAGGCCTTGTAATCCGGGTTGTATTCCGTGTAGACCGGCGTGCAGGTCTCCGTGTCTTCGTGAAACACGTACTGGGTGGGGTTGATCACGTCGTAGCAGATCAGCTCGTCCGTCTGCCAGCGGTATCCCATTCTGTAATCCTCCCGAGAATTCAGGACCTTGGAGAGGAGATACAGAAAGTTGATGGAAAACTTGGTCCCCGTGTTCTTTGACCAGGCGGCAAGCGCCGTCACGTCGATCCTCGCCGTCATGGAAACCGAGCACTTGCAGTCCTCGGAAAAGTGGCGAAACACGTCCTTGCGATAGTAGTGCTCCCGGTCGATTATCTGATAGTTCATCTGCTTCATCCTCAATCTTTCCGCTCCGGAATCGCCTGGGCGAAACGCGCAATCTCCCCGTCGCTGACCCGGCTGTCCTTGTGTTTCCGATCCGGCTGGGACACGGTGCGCTTCAAATTCGTCTCCAGGCTCTGTTTTTTCTCCGACGCCACAAGCTCCACCAGGGCCGCGATCACCGCCGCGGAAGCCGCGAAGACGCCGCCGATCAGGACCTGTCCCAAGCGTTTTCTGTTCATGGGCGCACGCTCCTTTCTCCGCCTGTATTATAAAGGATTTTCCGGCGGAATGCAAGCCCTTCGCCTTTCTCCGGGCGGGAGTCTTCGCCTTTCTCCGGGCGGGAGTCATTCGCCTTTCTCCGGGCGGGAGTCATTCGCCTTTCTCCGGGCGGAAGCCCGTGTTCTCTGTCTGCCGTGAACACGCATTCCTCCGCCGCGGGAGGGGCGGAAGAAATATTTTATAAACACTTGCAAAACAGGCCCGCCTGTTGTATAATTGTGTCGCATTTTGGGGGATTCTATCTTCCGACCGTGTAAACTGCTCTTTGGGACGGGACCTGCTATGAAAATCGGATTGGTAATGGCCGGCGCCATGGCGAAGGGCGCCTATGAGCTGGGCGCTCTGAAGGCGATCAACGAGTACTTTGGCCCGGATCAGATCAAGTATATCAGCGGAACCTCCGTCGGAACGCTCATCGCCTACGCCTATTCCAGCGGCATGCTGGACGAATCCTTCCAGATCTGGAAGGATATCAACAAGCAGTATCCGAAGCTTTTTGTCCGCACCGTGATGACCAGCGATTATTTCCAGGACGTCATCAACCGCGTCGCTTCCAGAGAAGCCGCCGCCGAGAAGTTCTACGTATCGCTGCTGAACCTCAACAAGCGCACAAACTGCTACCGAAACCTGATCGGGCTGCCCTATGAGCTTCGCCGCGACTATCTGCGGGCCGCCATGGCCTTCGTGCCCTTTGTGATGCCCGTGCAGGTCGACGGAAGCTATTACGTCGACGGTGTTTACGCCGATAACATCCCGGTCCTCCCCCTCATCGAGCATAAGCTCGATTATGCGATCTGCGTCCATTTTGACAAGTACAATTACACCTTTGAAGCGCCCGGCTTCGATAAAAAGGTGGTCAAGATCGTCTTCAATGACGATACCGAACTGATCTCAAAGTCGATCTTCGCGACCCGCGAAGGAAACGATCAGATGATCGAAGACGGGTATAAAAAGGCAAAGCTCGTCCTGGACTACGTGTTTGCCGGCGGAGTCGAGGACAAGCAGGCCGTCTATGACAAGATTGAATTCCTCAACAGCTTCAAGCCGAAAAAAGAAATGCGTCTGACCGGAGACATCGCGATCAACAACATCGCCAAAGTCACGCGGATGCTGACGAAATCCAAAATTATCGAATGACAGGTGTGCTTGTGAATTCTGTTCTTTATTCCGACAGAGGATCCTGGACCAGTATCGGGCGCTACATTTTTGACTGCTTCGAGAAAAACAGCGCGTCAGATTGCTGCGTTTGGCTCGAAAACGGCGAACGGCGCAGCATCAGCTACGGGCAGATGCTGGAAGCCGTAAAGCGCGTCGGATCCTATCTGTTTACGGCCGTCGGAAAAGGCGGGCACGTGGCGCTGCTTGGCAAAAAAAGCCTTGAGTGGATCGTTTCCTACTTCGGCTGCCTGTGCTACGGCGTCGTCGTCTCTCCGCTGGACGCGGCGCTTTCCAGGGAAGAATCCGCAAAGCAGTTCCGCTTTTCCGATTCGACCCTGCTGCTCTACGATCCGGCCTGCGCCGGGATCGCGGAGCATATCAAAGAGCTCTGCCCGGATACGCATTGTGTGCCGCTGCGGGCCGGGGACGGCAGCTTTTCGGCGGCCTCCCTGATCGGCGGAGACTTCCCGGTCAGCGAGCCCCCGGAGCTGAAGGAGGACGATCTCGCGGAGATCCTGTTCACCTCCGGCACCACCGGCGTGGGCAAGGGCGTGATGCTCTCCGTCGGGAACGTCTGCGCCGCCGTGATGTTCGGAATCCGGCTGGTGGATTGCGCTTCCGACGAATCCCTGCTCTCGATCCTGCCGAACAACCACAGCTTTGAACTGGCGGTCGGTCTGCTCACCCCCATTTATTTTGGGATGTCCATCATCCTCTGCAGCTCGGTTAAAACCATAAAAGACTGCTTCCGGACATTCCGCCCTTCGATCATGCTCGTAGTGCCCTCGCTCATGCAGCTTTTCCGCAAGGAGATCCTGCGCGAGGCAAAAAGAAGAGGCGAAGCCGAAAACCTGGAACAGGCCCTGCGCCTCGCCCGGGAGCTCAAGCCTGTGGGCGTCGACGCCCAGCGCAGCGCGGCGAGGGAGATCCTCTCCTATTTCGGCGGCAGGCTGAAATGCCTTATCTGCGGCGGCGCTTTCTTCTCCGAAGATCTCGTTTCCTTCTATGACGACATCGGGATCCGCTTCATTGAAGGCTACGGCATCACGGAATGCGCTCCCATCGTCTCCTGCAACACCGACCGGTTTTCCTGCCATCTGGGCGTGATCAGCCCCTACTGTGAGGTCCGGATCGAAGACGGCGAGATCTGTGTCTCCGGCAAAAACGTGATGCTCGGCTATTACAAAAACCCGGAGCAGACCGCACGGGCGATCCGGGACGGCTGGTTCCATACCGGGGATCTCGGCGCCCTTGACGAACAGGGCTGTCTCATCCTCCACGGCAGAAAAGACAATCTGATCATCAACAGCAACGGCGAAAATATCTCTCCGGAGCAGGTTGAAAACTACCTTTCCACCAAAGAGATCATCGCGCAAAGCGTCGTGTACGCGGAGGACGATCTGCTGGCGGCGTCGATCTATCCCAACCTCCGCTTTGCCGAGGCAAACGGCATCCGCGACGTGGAGCAGGCCGTCCGGGAAGCGGTGGAGGAAACCAACAAAACGCTTCCGCACAAGCTGCGGGTCGAACGGATCCACATCCGCAAGGAGCCCTTCGAGACGACTTCCACCATGAAGGTCAAACGCGGAAAGCGATAACACGATCCCTGTCACCCCTATTCTTTCTATTTTTCAGAGGCAACCTATGTTAGAAAAAGTGATCCATATTCTGTCTGATTATACCGATATCCCCGCCGAATCCATCACAGCCGATTCCCGCATGATCGGGGATCTGGGCCTGTCGTCCCTGGAACTCATCAGCCTGCTGGCGGAGTTTGAAGACGAATTCTCCGTGAGCATCGACGAATCTCAGGCAATGGAGCTGCAGACGGTCAGAGACGTCGTCTGCCTGCTGGAGAGCATCCCCACGGCAAAGGCCTGAGGCTTGCGCTTCGCTCCGATCGGCGGAAGCGCTTTCGCCTCCGCCGCGCAGAACGGCAATCAGTGATTTTTATCCTGTTCTCCAGTCTTGCAGAACAGGATCCGGCAGTCCGCAGGGCGGCTGCGGAGAAAAGGAGAATGAATATGCTGCAACCCGGAATCAAAGGCAGAATCGAACTGACCGTTACCAAGGACAAGTGCGCCGGCGCCCTGGGCAGCGGCGAGCTTGACGTGTTCGCCACCCCGGCCATGATCGCGCTGATCGAGGAGACCGCATGGAAGAGCGTCGTCTCCGAACTGCAGCCCGGCGAGGGCACCGTCGGCACGGCGCTGAACGTCCGCCACCTGGCGGCGACGCCCATCGGTCTGCAGGTCTGGTGCGAAAGCGAGCTGAGCCTGGTGGATCGCAGACGGCTGGTCTTCGACGTCAAGGTCTACGACGCCTTCGGCCTGGTGGGTGAGGGCACCCACGAGCGCTTCATCATCCAAGTGGAAAAGTTTATGAAGCGGGCCAACGAAAAGCGCAAGTAAATCAACTTGGATCTATTACGATTCGCAGAAGCGGATCGGGAAAGGAGATTTTTGATGACTGTGTGTGAGGTCAGATACGGCTAACTGAATACAGGCGCAAAACCGGATCGGGGGGATCCCCGCTCTTTGGCGCGCCGTTTTTAAGTAACTTTCGGAGATATGGCAACCGCAGGACGCAGCCATGGACGGGAGCTGCTTCGCTGCGGCATTTTTGCGCCCATTTTCAGTTCGCCGGAAAAAAGGAGGGATGTATGATGCGCAACATTACCATTTACACCGTTTACGTTTACCCGAACGTTTCAATCCAACTTTTCAACGAGCTGAATATGGAGGAGGTCCAACTTGAATTTGAACGATTACGGAACCGTACCGAATACGGAAACTCTGCCCGGGATTCCCGCCCGCATCACCGCCCAGCATAAGGACCGCTATGAGATCGTCTGCGACCGGGGCGCGGCCTATGCCCGGCTGAAAACGAAAGAATACTATCTGGGAACGGAACGCTTCCCCACCGTCGGCGATTACGTGATGGTGAATTATCTGGAAAGCGGCGACAGTCAGATCCTCGCGACCCTGCCCCGGCGGAGCTGCTTCCTTCGGAGAGAACCCGGACCTGTCCCGCGGGATCAGGCCGTCGCGGCGAATTTCGACTACGTCATGATCCTGCAGTCTCTGAACCAGGACTTCAATCCGCGGCGCCTGGAGCGCTATCTGACCATGGCCTGGCAGTCCGGAGCCGTGCCGGTGGTCCTGCTGACCAAGGCGGATCTGGCGCCTTCCCGTGGGCGCTGTCTGGCCCAGGCGGAAGAAGTCGCTCCGGGCGTGAACGTCCACGCGGTCAGCGCGCATACGGGCTTCGGCCTGGACGCGCTGGCCCCCTA
The DNA here is from genome assembly GCA_947164825.1 of uncultured Clostridia bacterium. Classification (GTDB taxonomy): domain Bacteria; phylum Bacillota; class Clostridia; order Oscillospirales; family Oscillospiraceae; genus JAFRPC01. Next base: position 11,297 of record CAMUYE010000017.1, on the reverse strand, counting down.
TCTGGAACCCGGAAAGACCCTGGTCTTCCTCGGCTCCTCCGGCGTGGGCAAGTCCAGCCTGGTCAACGCCCTGGCGGGCGAGGAGATCATGCGCGTGAGCGGCATCCGGGAGGAGGACGGCAGAGGCCGTCACACCACCACCCACCGCCAGCTCATCCGCCTTCCCGGCGGCGCGCTGGTGATCGACACCCCGGGAATGCGGGAGCTGGGCATGGCGGAGGCCTCCGAGGGCCTGGCAGACAGCTTTGCGGACGTGGAGCGGTATCTCGGCAAGTGCCGCTTTTCCGACTGCCGCCATCTGCGGGAGCCCGGCTGCGCCATCCGGGCGGCAATCAACGCGGGGGAGCTTGACCCCGCACGCTGGGAGAGCTGGCAAAAGCTGCACGCGGAGGCAGAGAGCCGGGAGGAAATGCTGCGCCGCAAGCGGGAGTGGGCCAAGGGCGTCGCGAAGTATTCCAGACAGCGCGAGAAGGAACGCTTCAGGGAATGAGGGGCAAAGCGCTCCCGCGGAAAAAACTGTTGCGGAAACGAAGGTTTCAGCAAAAATAATACTTGACAGGTACAAAGTCCCCATCTGATAAGATACAGCCGGAAAGGAGGTCTGCGATATGAGACCGAAGGAATTACAGGCCCAGCTTGGGATCACGGCGGATCGCATCAAGCTGTACAAGCGGGAGGAGCTCTTTTTTCCGGAGAATCCCCCCTCCGGCAGCCGCGGAACCGATTACACCGAATCCGATCTGGAATGCCTGCGCCTTCTGGAGGTGCTGACGAAATCCGGTCTGACCTGCGGCGATATCAAAAAGCTGCAGGACGGCGAAAACACCCTGGCGGAGGTCGCGGGAGCCCGCATCCAGTCCATTCAGGCGGACATGGACCGAAAGCGGAACGCTCTGCAGATGCTGTCCACCTTAATCGCCGATCAGGCCGATTACGCGACCTTTGATACCGACCGTTACTGGCAGATCATCCGGGAAAAGGAAGCGGCGGGAGATCGATTCGTCACCGTCGTGGAAAAGAAGCAGGGCCGCCTCAAGCGAAACCGGCATCTGATCCACGGGCTCGTCGCGGTGGCGTCTCCCGTTCCGATGCTGATTTACACCTGGCTTTGGGCCACGCTCATACTGATTGACGTCGGCATGGATCTTTTGAAGTATCAAAAACCGCTTCCGTTTTGGTTAGAAATCCTTTCCCTCCTTCCCCTGCTCGTCAGCCCCATCCTCTGCTGTCTGTTTATCGTGATCGGGATCCTCCGTCGGAAGGAGCGCCTGGCTTGGCTGTGCGTTGTGTTGTCCTGCGTCGGATTGGCAAAAAACGTGCTGCTGTTCTGGCTCATGATGTATATCGGAAGCAGATATTGAGGGTTCCCCGAAGCTCCCCGAATCCGCCGGAACCCAAAAGTAAAACGGGAAGCGAGAACGGCCGGGTTTTTCTAACGCCGCACTTGCTTCCGGCGGCAAACTCTGCTATAATACATGGGATCCGGAACCGTCGGTGCCGGATCCCAATCTTTCTGCACGGGAGGCTTTTCGATGACTTACGAGGAAGCCCTGCAATATATCCACGCCGTGAGCTGGAAGGGCTCTGTGCCGGGTCTGGAACGGATCTCGGAGCTCATGCGGCGGCTGGGAAACCCCGAAAAGGGGCTGAAATTCATCCACATCGTGGGCACCAACGGCAAGGGCAGCACGGCGGCGACCCTGGCCTCGGTGCTGACGAAGGCCGGGTATCGGACCGGCCTGTTCATCTCGCCCTACGTGATCGACTTCCGGGAACGGATGCAGCTCAACGGAGAGATGATCTCCCGGGAGGCCCTGGCCGCCGAGACGGAGGCTGTGAAGCCCTTTGCCGACGCCATGGCGGATCCGCCCACGGAATTTGAGCTGATCACCGCCGTGGCCCTCAAATGGTTTGCCGACGAAGGCGCGGACATCGTGGTACTGGAGGCCGGAATGGGCGGCGAACTGGACGCCACCAACGTGATCCCCGCTCCGGAGGCCGCCGTCTTCACCAACATCGGCCTGGATCACACCGAGTACCTGGGCGATACCGTGGAGGCCATCGCCCGGACCAAGGCGGGCATCCTGAAGCCCGGCTGCGCCGCGGCTCTCTATCCCAACGTCCCCGAGGTTTGCGCCGTGATCGAAGGGCTCTGCCGGGAGAAGGGCATTCCCCTCTACCGGGCAGATCCCGAGGTCCTGGTCCCCCTGGCCCACGATCTGAGCGGCCAGCGCCTCCAATGGGGCGACCTGACCCTGGAGCTGCCCCTGCTGGGGGAACACCAGAGGAAGAACCTCTCCCTGGCGCTCACGGTGCTGGAGCTCCTGCGGGACCGGGGCTGGTACCTCCCCGACCGGGCCATCGTTGAGGGCGTTCGCGCCGTGCGCTGGCCGGGGCGCTTCGAGGTCCTGAGCCGGGAGCCCCTCTTCGTCCTGGACGGCGGCCACAACCCCCAGTGCATGGACGCCCTCTGGGCCGCCGCCAAGGACTATCTGGCCGGGCGGGAGCTCAGCGTCATCACCGGGGTCCTGGCGGACAAGGACTACGCCTCCATGTACGACCGTACGGCGAAGCTGGCCAGCCGCTTCTTCACCCTGACGCCCTCCAATCCCCGGGCCCTGGACGGCCGGGAGCTGGCGAAGCTCCTGCAGCGCTACGGCAAGCCCGTGGCCGCCTGCGTCAGCCCCGCCGAGGCCGTGCGCCTGGCCCTCTCCGTCACCCCGAAGGACGGGGCCGTCCTGGCCTACGGCTCCCTGTATTTAGCGGCGGAAATCCGACAGGCTTATCTGGAACAATAAGAACCCCAAAAGCCCCAGAGGCCGGAGCTGTTCCGGCCTCTGGGGCTTTTATGGTTGTTTCAATCAGTCCTCCACGTCGAGAGGATAGCGGAAGACGGTCTCGCCGTTGCGGCGCAGGAAGCAGCTCGCGTCTTCCGTGTACACGCGAATCAGGTCGCCCATGGGCACCACGGAAGCGGCCCGCAGGGGAACCGTGCAGCGCTCGCCGTCCTCGGTGCGGCCCTCCCAGGCCGTCCCGGTCCAGCAGAAGTACCAGGTCTTTTCCGAGAGGCTGTCCCCTGCGGTCAAATACGTATCCCGGTAATGGGTCGTGGGCGGGGTCGGCTTCCGATAGGTGATGACCCCGGAACAGTCCTCCGGGACAAAGATCCATTTGGACTGATCGGCGGTCTGTCCGCCGTACCAGCCCATAAGCAGCTCTCCGTCCTGCCAGAAGGTGCCTCTTTGCAGCTCAACCGGAGAGCCGTACCAGCCGTCGCCGTAATCCTCCACCCAGGTTTCCACGCACAGCAGGATGCGCTCCGGATTGACGACATAGAGGACTCTGCCGTCCTTGAAATAATAGAAGGTCGTCGCGTCCAGGCAGGTGACCCGCTCCCCGATCTCATCCCCGTCGATCAGCAGGTTGCCGGCTTCGTCGTAAAACCACTCGTGATAGTACGGATAATGACTGCTCCAGCTATGATAGCCGCAGGGCGCGGCGACGGCGTTTTCGCCCTCCATCTCAAACAGCTTTGCGCCATCCCGATCCAGAACGGCAAGCCGGCCTTCGCCGATGGAAACGACGGTCATTCCGTTCTCGAGATCCTCCTTCACATCGCTCAGGGTGGGGATCCAAGCTCCGGTCTTGTCGATATAACCGTACCGGCTCTCGTCGATCACAACGTAGGCTGCGCCGTTGCGAAAGGGTCTGGCTGTCTGATAGGGTCCCAGCACCTGCTTTCCGGTCCCGTCGCAGAACCAACAGACATGAACTCCCGAGTAGAAGGCTTCCGGCTCGTCGGAGTCTGGGATCCATGTATCCGCCAGATACAGGCCGTCGCCGTAACACAGCGTCATGGTGGTTGGCTGCGCCTCCAGACCGGCGACGACGTCCGCGCCGGTAAACAGAAGGTTCCAGTTCCGATCGTAGACCGTATAATCGGACAGGTCTCCGTCCTTCACACAGCAGATCCCGTTTCCCGTATCGTAGATCCGATTGTATTCGCAGTCCAAGGCAAAGCTGCCGTCCGCAGAAATCAGCCCATAGAGGCGGACGGGTATATCCCGGTACTCGTCCCAGCTCGGATCGCCCCACGGATAGGTTCTGATCCCGGCGAAGCGGCTGACCAACCAATAGGCGCAGGGAAAAACCGTATACCCATCACTGTCCGGCAGCGGGTACGCCGACTCGTAAATATCATCCGTCAGGATCCGGCCCCGGGCGTCCACAAAGCCGTAGGTAAAGACCTCATGCTCGTTTTCCCATTCTTCCCCGCGCTGGGGGCGGTTCACCCAGGAGGCCACGTAGGGATAGACCGCGCCGTAGTCCTCCGAGGGCTCGAAGTGATCCAGGGGGCCCTCCCGCAGGCGGGTGTACTTTGCCCCGAAGCCGCCGTAGGGCACGTAGGCGGAGGGATCCGTGTGGACGAGCACGCCGCCGCTGGTCCGGGTGCCCTCGGCGCGGTACCCCGCGGGCTCGGTTACGGGCTCCGTTACGGGAGGCTCCGTCGCGGGGGGCTCCGTCGTGGCAGGCTCCGTGGGAATGTCCGTAGGCGCCTGGGTGGGCTGCTCCGTGGGAGCGGTGGTCTGAATCGGCTCCGTCGGGGCCTCCCGGGTCGTCTCCGCCGCGGGAGCCGGGGTGCAGGCCGACAAAAGCAGCGCGAAAAGCAGCAGAAGCGCGGCAGTCTTTCTCATCGTGCTATCTCCTTTTTCCATGATCGTATCCGCATCTGACGGAGCCGACCGTCCCGCGGTCTCCGGGGAGGTCGTTTCAAGCTCAGTCCTCCGCGTCGATGGGGAAGCGGAAGACCAGCTCGCCGTCCCCGGTCATATAGATGGAGGCGGTCTCTGTCTCGGCGTAGAACAGGCCGTTTCGGACCACAGGCTTATCGATCCGCCAGGGGACCGTGACCCGCTCGCCGGACTCGCTCAGGCATTCCCAGGCCGTGCCGGTCCAGAACCCGGACCAGCTCTTGCCGGTCACCTCATCCCGGACCTGGGCGATGCAGAGGAAGGACCCTGCGGTGGGACGCGCCGGCATCTCCAGCCGCCTCCAGCCTGACAGGTCCGGTTCCACGAAGATCAGCTCGTCTCCGTTGTTGAATCTGGTCACATAGCCCTCGCGGAGGGCCCCGTCCACCATACAGACGCCGGGTCCGAGGACCACGTACTCGTTTATGGTGAGCTCCGTCCTCCCCTGCGGCGTGACCTGGATCAGAAGGGTCTGGCTCTGGTCGGTAAAGGAGTAGGTATTCCTGTCCAGGGCCCAGAAGACCCCGCCGGTGTGCAGCAGGTTCCCGTCCAGGTCGTAATAGCTCCGTTCCTCGTCCTTGTCCACCCGGTAGCAGAAGCCTTCCTCCACGTCGAGCCAACTGTTCGGCTCGCCGCGCAGGAGCTCCCGGCCCGTCCGGTTTATGACCACAGGCGTATTGCCCTCCGCACGTACCACAGCGCGGCCGTTCCGGAAGCCGGAGCCGCCAAGATAGACGGGCTCCAGGTCCCAGGCGCCGGTTTTGTCCACAAAGCCAAAGCGTTCCCCGTCCAGGGAGACGAAGGCCAGGCCCTCGCGGAAGACCTCGGCATAGCGATAGGGGCCCAGAATCCGCTGCCCGGTCTCATCGCAGAACCAGTATCGGCTGTTCTCAGTGGATTGATCGACAGCCAGCAGATACAGGCCCTCTCCGTAGTCCAGATAGCAGTCGGAGCCTCCCTCGGGGAGGAGCTCCCCATCGGTCAGCATGGGCGTTCCGTCCAGACTGTAAAGCGTGAATTTTGTCGGCGCCCAGGATTCGACGCAGACGATGCCGGTCTCCAGGCAGTAGACGCTGCAGTAGACGCAGTCCAGGGCAAAGCTGCCGTCCATGGAGACAACGCCGAACAGAGAAGAACCTTCGGGACGGGTCCAGGTGACGCCGTCGGAGGCACGCTCCACGTTCCGGACGCTGCCCATCTGCTTTACGCACCAGAAGGACAGAGGCATGCTCTCCCCGGTGGCGGCGTTATGGCTCTGCATGGGACTGACCTCCTGGTAGAGCCCGTCCGTCAGGACCCTGCCCGAGGCGTCCATAAAGCCGTAAACCGCGCCTGCCGGGCTGTCATAGCCGGGGCCCCAGGAGAAGTAGTCCCGGGCGACGGCATAGGGGTAAACCGCGCCGTAGTCCTCCGAGGGCTCGAAGTGATCCAGAGGGCCCTCCCGCAGGCGGGTGTACTTTGCCCCGGAGCCCGCGTAGGGCCGATAGGCGGACCAGTCCGTATGGACCGTCCAGTTGATGGGTTCCTCGGGCTCCGTGGGCTCGGTCTCCTCCCAGTCCAGATCTTCTTCTGTATCCGGGTCAAGCAGTTCCGAGCTGTCGTCGGGATCCGCTTTGATGAGCTCCGTAGTCGGCTCTGCGGTCGGCTCCGTCACGGGCTCCGTCAGCGAAGGCGCCTGCGTCGACGTCGCAACCGCCGCTTCCGTCGTTTCAGGCGTCGGCACAGGCGAGCAGGCCGACAGCAACAGGGCTGACATGAGCAGAAGGATCGCTGTTCTCTTCATGGGGAACGGGCTCCTTTCAGCGTTTTCAAGAATTTACTGCTGGTTTGAAACGTAGCCCTCGGATTCCAGCAGGGCCTGGCCGTCGGGGGTCATAAGCCAGTCGTAGAGGATGCGGGTGGGGCTGTTGGCGGGGGTGTCGTGGGCGATGACGCAGTAGATGGCGTTCAGATAGGGATATTCGCCGGAGCGGATGGTTTCACGGCTTGGCTCCACGCCGTCCACCTTCAGGAGCTTGAGGCCCCGGGCCATTTCCATATCGTGGGCATAGTAGTACACGGAGTAGCCGATGGCGTTGGCGCTCTTGTCATAGCTTTTCACGGCGGCCATCAGCTCGTCCATGGCGCCGGAGTAGTACTCGGCGGGGGCCTCCATCAGCGGAGTGTCGCCCATGATCAGCTTCTTCATCAGGGCCTGGGAGCCCGCGCCTTCGTTGCGCTGGAAGGGGATGATCTCGGCGTCGCTGCCGCCCAGCTCCTTCCAGTTGGTGATCTGGCCGGTGTAGATGCCGCGGATCTGCTCGGTGGTAATGTTGTCCACGGGGTTCTCCGCGTTGACCACAAAGACCAGAGCGTCCCGGGCCAGCTGCTCCATGTCGGCCTCGAAGTCGTTGTCCTCCATCTCGGCAAAGACGGCGGCGTTGGGCTCGCCAGCCAGAAGCAAATCACAGTCCCCTGCCATGAGATTGCGGAAGCTCTGGGTGGTTCGGTTGAAGTGAATCAGATCCTGCACCTCCTCCCGGCTCTCGCCCAGGAGCACGGAGCAGACCGCCTCCGCCATGGGCAGGCAGGCGGTGGAGCCGTCCAGCCGGGGGAAGTTCTCCCGGGTGAACCAAAAGACGTCTGCGGGCTCCGTGGGGACGGCGGTGGAAGTCGGCTCGGCGGTGACGGGTTCCGTGGTGACGACGGGCTCCGTGGTGACGACGGGCTCCGTGGGGGCCCCGGTCCGGGTCGGTGCGGCGGTTTCGACGGGCTCCGGACCGCAGCCGGTCAGCGCTGCCGTCACAAGGACAAGCGCCAGGCAAAGTGCAAACAGTTTTTTCGCGTTCATTTCATATTCCTCCTGATCCGGTGGTTTCTCGCATTTCTGCTTCTATGATATTTATGACGCTTCGCCCTGTCAATAGTTCCCGGAAACGAAAAAACATCTCCGGAAAATGCACGTACTGTTTCGGGGAAAAGCTGAAAATCCCCGTTGCCAAAGCGCTTTTTTTCTGCTATACTTAGGGAGGAGGTGATCCTGATGCAACTGATCGACAAATATCTTCCCTACTGGCCGGTCATCGCGGCTTCCGCGCTGTTTCTCGTTTTCGGTCTCTGGTGGCGGCTCGTGGCCGCCCGGGCCATGGAAAAGGCGCCGAAGAGCGCAAGCTGGGTCAAGAAATACCGTTCCGGCGGCTTTCCCCTCAAGCGGGCCCTGCCCGAAGCTCCGAAGCTCCGCATCTGGGCTCTGCTGCCGGTTTTGGTGATCGCCGGAGCCTTTGCCGCCGGAAGTCTCGTCAACGCGGGCATCCTCTATCTGCAAAAGCCCTTACTCTTCTTCCCTTCCAGATACGCGATCCTGATGATCCTTCTGTATATGGCCGGGGCCGGTGCGGTCTATTTCCTGCTGAACCTTCTCTTTGACAGCGGCTGGGTCTCCCTGCCCGGCGCTCTGCTCTTCGCCGCCTCGGCGGCCCGAGGCCATGGGGAGGGCTGCATCCTGGCCGTCAGTCTGCTGTTCCTGCTGCTCTACCTGCGGGCGGAAAAGCCCGGCTTCCCGGCGGAGCTGCTCTATCTCTGCGCGGTGCTGACTCTGGCTCCGATGCTTGCCCTGCGGCCCGGCCTGGTCTGGATCTGCCTGTGCTTCCCCCTGGCCCACTGGTATAAGCTGCGCTTCCAGCGCCGGGAGCGAAAGCTCTCCGGCGGCAGTCTGGCGCTGGCCCTGCTGATCGCTCTGCTGGCCTGGGCGCTGTGCTTCCTGCTGGCTGTAGCGCTGCAGCGCTTCCTTTGGACCGGGTTCCATATGTTCGCGTTCCGTACCATGCTGCAGCCCAAACGCTTCCTGAATGCCTGCCTCGCCTATGTGCAGAGCGTTCGGAGCGCCTGGTTCCGGGTCCCGACGCCCGGCATGACTGTGGATCTGATGGTGGACGCTCCCCTCTTCGGCCTTGGCTTCTGGGGGATCTGCGCAGCCTGGCGCTTGGCGAAGAAGCGCCGGGACGCCCGGGGCGTCTTCGTCCTGCTGGTCATGGCCGCCCTGCTGGTCGTCTGGCTGCTCACCGGCTGCTATATCCTGAGCCTCGCCCTGAGTCTGACCGCGGCCTGCGCCCTGCGGGAAGCGGATCTGGGCAAGAAACGCTGGTCCGTCGTCGTCCTGACCGCCGCCGCGATCTTCTGGTCCGTCGGCATTCAGATCGCCGCCTGGTATATCCCTCTGACCCCGGGACTTGTGGAACGGCTTGTATAACGAATGAAATCGGAGGAATCTGTTATGATCGCTTTGGCATGTGACCACAGCGCCCTGGAGCTCAAGGAGGCCATCAAGGCCCATCTCGACGCAAAGGGTCTGGCTTACAAGGATTTCGGCACCTACACCAAGGACAGCTGCGACTATCCCGACTTCGGCGCTGCCGCCGCCCGGGCGGTGGCCTCCGGCGAATGCGAGAAGGGCATCGTCTGCTGCACCACCGGCATCGGCATTTCCATCGCCGCCAACAAGATCAAGGGCGTTCGCTGTGCCCTGCTCCACGACCACATGAGCGCCCGGCTCACCCGGCAGCACAACGACGCCAATATGATGGCCCTGGGCGCCGCGATCACCCCGCCCAAGATGGCTATGGAAATTATCGACATCTTCCTGAACACAGCCTTTGAGGGCGGCCGCCACCAGCGCCGCGTGGACAAACTCGCCGCTTTGGAGGAATAACCCATAAAGGGCCGGCAATCCTGCCGGCCCTTTCCTGTCATAACAACAAAACCATACTGATTGGAGGCATCCCTATGAGAATGACTAAGATCATCGGCACCATCGGCCCCGCCAGCGAGGATCCCTCTGTTTTCAAAGCCATGTGTCTGCAGGGACTCAACGTGGCCCGGCTGAACTTTTCCCACGGCACCCACGCGGAGCACAAGAAGAAGATCGATATGATCAAGGCCGTCCGGGAGGCCCTGGGCCTGCCCATCGCCATCATGCTGGACACCAAGGGCCCCGAATACCGGATCAAGACCTTCCGGGGCGGCAGGGTCACGCTCCGGGACGGCGCGGCCTTCACCTTTACCACCCAGGAGGTGGAGGGCGACGAGCACCGGGTCAGCGTCAACTATCAGGGCCTGGCCGAGGACCTGGAGCCCGGCGACCGGATCCTGGTGAACAACGGCCTGGTCATCTTCGAGGTGGAGACCATCGAGGGCACGGAGATCCGCTGCCGGGTCCTGACCGGCGGCGTCCTCTCGGACCGCAAGAGCATGAGCTTCCCCGGCAAGGTCCTGCGCCAGGTCTATCTGAGCGAGCAGGACAAGGCGGATCTCCTCTTCGGCATCGAGAACGACGTGGACTACGTGGCCGCCTCCTTCGTCTCCTGCAAGCAGGACCTGCTGGACCTGAAGGGCTTTTTGAAGGACCACGGCGGCGAAAACATCGACGTCATCGCCAAGATCGAAAACCGCTCCGGCGTGGACAACATCGAGGAGATCTGCACGGTCTGCGAGGGCGTCATGGTAGCCCGGGGCGACCTGGGTGTGGAGGTCCCCTTCGCGGAGCTTCCCGCCATCCAGAAATACCTGATTGAAAAGTGCCGCATGCTGGGCAAGCGGGTCATCACCGCCACGGAAATGCTGGAGAGCATGATCAACAATCCCCGGCCCACCCGGGCGGAGATCAGCGACGTGGCCAACGCGGTCTACGACGGCACCAGCGCCGTCATGCTCTCGGGCGAGTCCGCCGCAGGCAAGTATCCCGTGGACGCCGTTCGCGTCATGGGCGAGATCGCCGAGGAGACGGAACAGCACATCGACTACATCAGCCACTTCAAATCCCGGGACTTCACCATCCACAACCGGGTGGACGCCATCTCCCACGCGGCCTGTACCATGGCCATCGACCTGGACGCCAAGGCTATCGTCGTGACCTCCCTGAGCGGTCTGACGGTCCGCATGGTCTCCCGCTTCCGGGCTCCCATCCGGATCCTGGGCCTGGCCACGGGCAAGAAAGCCTGGTACAAGCTGGCCCTGAGTTGGGGCGTCCTGCCCCTGCTGACGGAGCAGTTCCCCAGCATGGAGGTCCTGAACTACTACGCCATCCGGGCCGCCAAGGACGCCTTAAAGCTCGAAAAGGGCGACACCGTGGTCATGACCGGCGGCAACATCAGCGGCGAAAGCGGCAACACCAACGTGATCCGCATCGAGACTGTCTGCTGACCGCAGGGCCGGGTCCCGCGGCCAGTCCGCGGGCCGGGCGCGCAATGATAAATCTGAGTGCTTGACCTTTTTAGCCGGCGGCATTCCTCCACCGGCCTTGAATCTGATCCACCTGCCTATGGTTACCGGTTGCGGCTATGCAGCCGCAGAAATACAAATCCCCGTGGAGCGCGCTCCACGGGGATTTGTGTTTTTGGTTTGTTGGGCGGGCAGATTGCCCGCGCTGCGGGGTGGTGTGTGGCGCACACTGTGCGCCGCTACGGGCGGGCAGATTGCCCGCGCTGCAGTGAGGGGGTTCCGTTCTTGCGCTTATCAGCTTGATTGCTGGGCCGCTTTATAGGCGGCGGCGGAGTCGCCGTAGGTCAGCAG
>CAMUYE010000016.1 GCA_947164825.1 uncultured Clostridia bacterium | reverse complement strand
AGGTAAGAAGTAAGAGGTAAGAAGTAAGAGGTAAGAAGTAAGAGGTAAGAAGTAAACGATCCTGTGCGGATTATGATAAATTCTTACTTATTACTTCTTACTTAGACCGCTCCCCGCATGGACGAGGCAACAGGCAACGGGGAATGCGCCGCTTGTTACCTGTCACTTGCCGACAGGGGACGGGGAATGCGGATTCTTCGCTTCGCTCAGAATGACAATTCGGGGGAATAAACCGGGGCGGAGGCGCATATACTCCAGTGTCTGAATGAAACGGGAGGCGGAGGAATGGCGGCGGAGAACGGTAAAACGGTGAAGCCGGAGCCCGGAGCGGGGGAACGGCTGGTTTTGGACGGACGGCAGACGCTGCGGGTCACGGGAATCAAGGAGGTCCTGCGCTTCGATCCGGATACGGTGGTCCTGCGCACCGGCGATCGGCTCCTGGTGGTTCACGGCGGGGGATTGGCGCTGCGGCGCCTGTCGCCGGACGAGAGCTGCGTGGAGCTTCGGGGGCGGGTCGACAGCCTGAGTTACGAGCAGGACGCGGTTCGGGGCGGCCTGCTGCGCCGCTTCTTCGGCTGATGGAGCTCCCGGTACAGCTTCAGCTCCGGGAGCTTGCCTGGGCCCTGGCCGTGGGCGCGGGGATGGCGCTTCTCAACGGTCTGCTGCGCCCGCTGCGGCGGGGCCGGAGATCCGCCGCGCTGGCGGACGGACTCTGGTGCGCGGCGCTGACGACGGCGCTTTTCAGCTTTGCGCTCTATGCCGGAAGGGGCCGCCTGCGAGCCGTGGACGCACTGGCGATGGTCCTCTCCGGGAGCCTCTGGACAGGGCTTTCCGCGGCGCTCCGGAAACGACTGAAAGCCCGCAAAAAATCTGAAAAATAATTACGAAAAAAGCAAAAAAAGTATTGCATTTGGCGAAAAATCTGTTACAATAATTTAGAAAAGGCATTCTGTATTTTTGGCGCAAAACGCCGGAGAGGAGGTTCCCTGTGCGACTGAAAAAAACGTCATTCTGGACAAAGCTGCTGCTCGTGATCGTTGCCGTTTACGCTGTCATTACGCTGGTGAATCTCCAGGACCGTGTGTCATCCGCCAAGGCGGAGGTTGCCTCGCTGGAGGAACAGGTCCTCTACGCGGAGCAGGAAAACGCGCTGATGGAAGAGGAGCTTGAAGATCTCGGCTCCGACCAGAGCGTGATGAAGATCGCCCGTGCCCGCCTGGGAATGGTGGAGGCCGGAGAGATCGTCTTCCTCGACGCCGACGCACAGTAAGGCCGGATACGGGAAAGGAAACGCTGCATACATGGATTACACGCCTGGCGTCGTTCTGGAGGGCGCTGTCCGCTCCATCGCGAACTTCGGCGCCTTCATCGATCTGCCTGAGGGGAAAACCGGTCTCGTCCACATCTCCGAGATCGCCCCTTCCTACGTCACCGACATCCGCCAGCACCTGACCGAAGGGCAAACCGTTCGCGTCAAGGTCCTGAGCACCGATGAAAGAGGCCGACTGAGCCTTTCCATCAAGCAGGCCGCGGAGCGGCCCGCGCCCGTACGTGAGCGTTCCGAGGAGCGTCCTTCCCGCCGCCCGGCCAGAGTTCAGAGCTTCCAGCCCGTCAAGTCCGAACCCGAGAGCTTTGAAGACAAGCTGAAGCAGTTCATGGCCGATTCCAACAGCAAGATCTCCGGCGTCCGCCAATATGAGCACAGGACCCGGAGCCGGAAAAGATAGCAAAAAGGGGTGCGTGGCACCCCTTTTTTCAATGAAACCGCGCCCTATGGTCGCGAATGAAGCTCCCGCTTCGCGTTGAATGAAGCCGCTGCGCTAATTGCGGTATCCTCGAATTTGCCAATTCGAGGATGATAATTGGAATTGCGGTCTGAACGCGATGTGTCACGCAGGAAAGTCTGCGCAGCAGCGAAAACGGCGGGTGTATCGGCTGCGCAAAACAACCACAATCAGGGCGAAGCCCGGCTTCATTCGGGAGCGGAGCGACCAGCTTCATTCAGCAGCGGCGTAAGCCGGATGCGAGCTTCATTCAGGCCGCAGGCCGAGCTTCATTTCATTTATTCGGAGGAAAAAACGATGGCGCATGTTCTGATCACCGGCGGCAGCCGGGGCATCGGGGCCGCGGCGGTCCGCGTGTTTGCGAAAGCGGGCTACGAGGTCAGCTTTTTCTATGAGAAGCGCGCCGACGCCGCGGCGGCTCTGGCGGCGGAGACCGGGGCCCGGGCGATCCGCTGCGACGCGGCGGACACCGAGGCCGTGGCGGCGGCCGTGGCGTCGATCCCTCCCGTGGATGTGCTGGTGAACAACGCGGGGATCTCCCACGTGGGCCTGATCTCCCAGATCACGCCGGAGGAGTGGGACCGGCTCTTCGCCGTCAACGTCAAGAGCATCTATAACACGGTCCGGGCCGTCCTGCCGGCCATGCTGCAAAAGCAGGCGGGGGCGGTGGTCAACCTCAGCTCCATGTGGGGCCAGGCGGGAGCCAGCTGCGAGGCGGCCTATTCCGCCACCAAGGGGGCCGTCATCGCCCTGACCCAGGCCCTGGCCCGGGAGCTGGGCCCCTCCGGGATCCGGGTCAACGCGGTTTCCCCCGGTATGATCGACACAGAGATGAACGCCCACCTGAGCGCCGAGGACAAGGCGGCCCTGGCGGAGGACACCCCCCTGGGCCGGATCGGGACCCCGGAGGAGGTGGCCGCCGCCATCCTCTACCTGGCCGAGGCGAGCTTTGTCACGGGTCAGGTCCTGGCGGTCAACGGGGGATATTTATAAGACCGACGACGTTGAAAAAAGCGCCTTTTGCCTGGTAGACAAAAGACGCTTTTTTATGTGAAAGAGCGCCAAAATGATACATAACCCATAGAAAAAGCGCAAAAATGATACGCGCCGATCGCCTCGACAAACGAGAATTTGTCTCTGTTAAGATGGTCAATAATGCTTTACTGCCAAACCCATTTTGAGCAATACTTATTCATTTTGAAAAATATCATCTCAGTTGTTTCCCCATTAGAATAAGTACGCATTGCCCCCATTTGATCTATTTCAGTAAAGCCACGCAATTCCATATAATCAGTTAGAATATCCACTTTTGGCTGTGCAAGCACTACCTTGGGTGATTCTGATATTTCCACATAGTCTTTGTCTAATACGGTTATTTGGAAAAAACCGATTGCTGCCGAAAAAGGATTTGCTACATTAAACGTTACATATGATAATAAACTACTTCCGAGAAGTGCAATGATCAGAATCGCCGCAACAAGCGCAGCAATTAGAATATTGCGACTTTTTTTCTTGCTTTTCTTAATTTCTTTATTTGCATATTCAATCGTATCCCTAATTACAGATTCGGCTTCATTTTTGTCCATCATGATCACCTCCGGATAATAAATCGTATCAGAATAAGAATACCTCCTAAAAGGAAAAATGTAAACCGACCGTTCGTTTACGACGTCCAACCGTGAAATTGCGATTTATCGAGATGATTATACCTGAATAGTATGAATTATTCAACCATTCAGAGCAATAAAGCCCCCGCAGGGAGGAATAAATGATATATCGCCGCGCGATATGATATACACGGCTGACGCCGCGTATGATATACAGCCGCTTCGCGTCTGCATGATATGATATCCGTTCCATCATGCGCCGAAGGCGTGTATCATCGAACGAAGTGCGATATCATACCGAAGGTATATCACCCGTTCCGACAGGAACGGATATCATTGAAAAAAGCGCCTTTTGTCCTTAGACAAAAGACGCTTTTTTTTATGGCACGCCGGAAGGGACTCGAACCCCCAACCCTCAGAACCGGAATCTGATGCTCTATCCATTGAGCCACCGGCGCGTTTGCTCAAATATTATAGCAGACTGACCCGGAAAAGTAAAGCATTATTTTTCCTTGCGGGGAAATTTTTTCGAAGTTTCCCGGGAAGCGCAGGATGATCGGAATGCGGAGGAGAACGGATTGCCACGACCAGTTTGAGAACTGGTCTCGCAATGACAAAACCGGGAGGCTGGTGCCTCGGGCTGGCGGCCAATGGCCGCCCCTACGGGGTGAGGGGGGATCGGAAGCTGGTGCCTCGGGCTGGCGGCCAATGGCCGCCCCTACGGCGTGGGGGGAAAGGGAGGCTGGTGCCTCGGGCTGGCGGCCAATGGCCGCCCCTACGGGGTGAGGGGGGATCGGAGGCTGGTGCCTCGGGCTGCTTTTTTCGTTAGTCGGGGAGTTGTTCGGACACCCTCTGAATCAGAAAGGCGCTGTGGAAGTCCATGCCGACCTCCTCAGTGTAGAAGTGCAGGATGCGCCGCCAGTCCTTGGTGGAGGTCGCCAGGGTGACGTATTCCGCCTCCCGCCGGACCTCCTCCCGCAGGGCTTCGTACAGGGCCTTTCCGATCCCCTCGGAGCGCCGCTCCGGCAGGACGTAGAGCTCGTCCAGGTCGAAGCAGCGGCTGCCGGGGAGGATGTAGGAGCTCCGTTTCTCCGCGGTGTAGTAGTGGCCGAAGGCGTAGCCGATGACGGTCTCCCCGTCCAGGGCGATCCAGAGGGGCTCCTTCAGATCCTCGGGCCCGTTGGCGACCATGCCGTTGGAGCAGCCCTCCGCGACCCAGAGAGCCGAGAGCTCCATAAGCCGGGCTGTCAGGGCCTCGTCCAGATTGGCTTTTCGGATCGTGAACATGGCTGTGCTCCTTTCTCAGACTGGGGCTGTTGAGGCCTGCACCCCGCCGTTGACGATGGCGGCGTAGGTCTCCTCGGGGATCATGGGGGCGCCGATCTCGGCGAGGAGGGCCGGGTCGATCTCCCGGGCCTTGGCGTACTGCCGCCCGGCCTTTTTCACCAGCTCCAGCCGGGGCGCCGTGACCACGGCGGCCTCCGGGGCGTTGAACATGGGGCTTTCCGGCACCGTCAGCACCGTGCCCTCGGCCCCGAAGCAGAGCCGGAACTGCGCCACGGCGGGCTCGAAGTTGTGTCGGCTGTTGGGGAAGCCGCAGCCGCTGATCATCAGATACCGCAGCCGGGAGAAGTCCGCCTGGCCCGCGTGCTCATAGCGGTTCCCGACCTTTCGCATGGTCATGGAGGAGAGGGGCAGGGTCCGGTCCAGCAGGGCTTTCAGATGGGCGGGCATGCCGTAGGCGTAGAGGGGGAAGCTCCAGATCAGGAGCTCGCTGTCCAGGATCTGCTTCAAAATCTCCCGCATGTCGTCGTCGTGGACGCAGGTCCCGCCGTTGCGCATGCAGGCAAAGCAGCCGGTGCAGTATTCGATGTGCCGGTCGATGACGTGGATCGTGGTGATCTCCTGGGGCTGCTGCTCCCGCATCCCCTCCAGAAAGGCCCGGGTGATATGCAGGGTGTCGCTGTCTTCCCGCTTCGGGCTGCCGTTCAGAACCAGAATCTTCATGCTTTCCTCCAATAGAACCCGTAATGCCGGTCAAATACAAAGCCGAGCCGATCGTAGAATTCCTGGTCCGAGATCACGTAGGCCCGCGCCGCGCCCAGGCTCCGGGCCCGGTTCAGGGCCTCGCTGACCACGGCCCGGCCCACGCCCTTCCCGCGCCAGCCGGGGACGGTGCAGACCGGCTCCACGTAGGCGTAGTCGGTGCCGGGGAGATACCACAGGCAGCAGCAGGCCGCCAGCTCGCCGCTCTCGTCCGCCGCCGCGACGCTGAGCCGCGGGTCGAAGTGGGGCCGGGGGCCGGAGGGCGGGCTCTTCTGCAGCTCGAATTCCGCCCGGTCCTCCCCGTGGTCGAAGCCCCGCCAGAACAGCCATTGCAGGGCTTCGGCGTCGGCGATCGGGTCCGGGGACGCGAAGCGGAGCCCATCCGGCAGGCGGACCGGGAAGGGGGCCTCCAGCTCGATGCGCAGGATCGTCTCGGTCTGGTCGGCGGGGGAGAAGCCGGCGGCCAGGGCTGCGCCGCGCTCCGCCTCGGAGCCGTCGCAGATGGCGATCCCGAGGCCGTTTTCGTCCCGCAGCGCCTCCCAGGCATAGTCCAGCACGGCGGGATACAGGTCCGCGTAGTCCGGCAGGACGCCGCAGAAGGCCTCCCCGAAATACATGTCGTAGATGGCCGCGCCCACCACCCGGGACCCGACCCACCAGAGCCCGATGGAGCCCAGCAGGCTTTTGTCGCAGTCCGGGTGCTCATACATCCACTCGAAGCGGGCCCAGTTCCAGTTGATATGGTCCCGGTTTTCCCGGTTCAGCTCCGCCAGGAAGCGGCATACGGCCTCGTAGTCCCCGGGCTGAAACCGGCGGAAGACGGGCTTCTCAAAGCTCTCTTTGTCGATGACATAGTAGCTTAGGTCCCGCTCCACGCCCAGGTAGCTCAATTCCTTCTCGCTGAAATGGTCGAAGCCCATGCCGCACTTCTCCATGACCCGCCGGGAGGCGTCGTTGCCGGAGAAGAAGGAGGCATAGACCCGCCGGAAGCCCCGCTCACGGAACAGATATTCCAGGAAGCGCTTCACCGCCTCGGTGGCATAGCCCTTTCCCCACCAGGCGGAACCGATGCCGTAGCCGATCTCACAGGAGCTTTCCGTCTCGTCAAACAGGGTCAGGATCCCGATGAGCCGCCCGGTCTCCTTCAGCCGGACGGCCCAAATCCCGGCCCGGCCCGGATAGCGGGAGAAGTCGAAGTCCTCCAGGGTCTCCGCGTAGCTGCAGATGAAGGTCTCCAGGACCTTTTTGTCATGGGAGATATTGTTGAAATAGTCCTCTTTGTCCGTCTCCCGGACCGCGTCGAGGATCAGCCGCTCCGTTGTCAGTCCTTCGGCGAAAAGAAAGCGTTCCCGGGTCAGGGTGAAGCGCGGGCCCTCTTCCCCCGTCTCGCCGTTGGGCAGGAAGCCGCATTTTTCCAGGACCCTCTGAGAAGCCGAGTTTTCGGGATCGGTCTCTGCTTCGACGGCAGCGGCCTCCGGATGCCGGAATGCCCAGCGGAGAGCGGCCAGTACAGCCTCCGTCGCATAGCCGCAGCCCTGGTATTCCTCATGGATTCCGTAACCGATTTCCGCGATCCCGTCTTCCGACAGGCCCTTGAAGCAGAGGTCCCCAACGGGCGTCCCGTCCTGCGTTTCGATGATCCAGGCCGCATACCAGTCCCGGCGTTCGGGATCCTGTCGGCTCAGCTCCAACATCTCGCCGTAAGCCTTTTTCAGCTCCGGGTCCGCTTCGTCGGCGATCATTGCCTCCATCTGCCTGTCCGACGCGGGATCGATGCGCAAACGTTTCGTCTCTTCCATAGTCGCTCCTTTGCACGGCGGGGAACCGTTACGGGTTCCCGGTTCGGAGGGTCCGCAGATACGCCTTTTGTTCCGGGGTGATCCGGTAACTCTCCACAGCTTTCTGAATGGTCCTGTTGTGGGTCCATTTCTCCAGGCGGCGTTCCGTCAGATAGGGGAGGACCGCGTCCCACTGCTTGGCCAGGGCCGTGGCGAAGTACCAGGCTGCCATCATGCGCACGTAATATTCCTCGGAGCGGATCGAGGCGACCAGCTCCGGATAAGCCGGATCAAAGGCTTCGTCCAGAAAATGCTCCATCAGCATGCCCACGCCGAAGCGCACGGAGTAGGTCTCTCCGCCGGCGATCCAGCGGCGGATGGGCTCCAAAAGCGCGGGCCGGTGCTTCCGGAAGACCCTGGGGGAGAGCTGATCGCAGGTGGCCCAGTTGTCCACAAAGGGCAGAAAGCGCTCCACGGCCTCCAGACAGGCGGGAAAGTCCTTCATCTCGGAGAGGAGGAAGGCGTGGAGCTGGGTTTCGTCAAAATACGCGTGGGGGAGCTGGGCCAGAAAGTCCGCGGCTTCCCCCTGCCGGGTCAGGCGCTTTGCCAGCGCACGGAGCTCCGGCGTCCGCACGCCGATGATCCGCTCCGGGTCCACCGTGGGGATCAGCTTGCTCTGAAAGTCCCGATACGCTTCATCCCGAAGCCGGAACAGGGTCTCGCGGATGGGCTCCTCCATGCGCGTCACGCTCCTTTCCTTCACTTCGTCCATTTTAGCCCCCCGTCGGCGGAATGTCAAGCCGCCACGCAGAAAACGATTTCAGAAACGTATTGACGCGGGGGAAGAATTTGGTATAATGATAGAAAAGGCCTTTTCAAGCGTTGCAAAAATGTCCAGAACCAGGATAACCGGAGGAGACAGAAATGCAAATACAGACTGTCCTGTTCGATTTTGATGGGACCGTGTTCGATACGGTGGAGGGGATCACGAAAAGCATCCAGTACGCCCTGCGGAAGCACGGGCGGGAGGAGCCCCTGGAGCGGCTGCGCTGCTTTGCCGGCCCTCCGCTGGTGGAAAAGTTTGTGGAGGTCTACGGCGTCAGCGAAGCCGAGGCGGAGCAGCTCGTTCTCGATTTCCGGGAGCGCTACGTCCCCGTGGGGATCTATGAGAGCAGGCCCTTCCCGGGGATCCGGGAGTTTCTGGACCGGCTTCGGGCCGCGGGGCTGACCCTGGGGATCGCCACCTCCAAGCCCCAGTCCGCTGCGGAGCTCCTGCTGCGCCGATCCGGCCTGGACGCCTGCTTCCAGGTTATTGTAGGCAGCAGCCCCGGTCTCAACAACGAACACAAATGGCAGATCGTCCGCCGGGCCATGGAGCTCTGCGGCTCCGGGCCGGAGGAGACCGTTCTCGTCGGCGATACGAAATACGACGCCGCGGGGGCGGCGCGCTGCGGGATCCCCTGTATCGGCGTGGCCTGGGGCTACGCCGAGCCGGGCGAGCTGGAGGCCGCCGGGGTCCGCAGCATCGCCGGAACAATGGAAGAATTGGAAGAAGTGCTGACAAAGCGGAAAGGAAGAAAGTCCATGAAAAAAGTCGTTTTGATGGAGGGCCTGGGGATCCCCGTGGCGGAGCTGGAGGCTCTGGAGGCGGAATTTGACGGGGAGGCTGTTTTCACGGCCTATCCCCGCAGCGCGGACGTGCCGACCCTGATCGGGGAGGCGAAGGACGCCGACGCGATGATCCTCGCCAATATGCCCATGCCCGCCGAGGTGCTGCGGGCCTGCCCGAAGCTGCGCTTTGTCGATATCGCCTTCACCGGCGTGGATCACGTGGGCCTGGAGGCCGCCCGGGAGCGGGGGATCTGCGTGAGCAACGCCTCGGGCTACTCCACCGAGGCTGTGGCCGAGCTGGTGCTGGGCGCGGTGCTGTCCTTCGCCCGGAATCTCCGTCAGGTGGAGGATCGCTGCCGCGCCGGGGGCGTCAAGGACGGCCTGGTGGGCTGGGAGCTCAAGGGAAAGACCGTCGGCGTCCTGGGCCTGGGCAAGATCGGGACCCGGACCGCAGAGATCTTCCACGCCTTCGGCTGCCGGATCCTGGCCCACAGCCGGACCGTCCACGCCGACGCGCCGGACTTCGTGGAGCAGGTCTCTCTGGACGAACTGCTGGAAGCCTCGGATATCGTCACCCTCCACTGCCCCCTGAACCCGGAGAGCCGGGGCATGATCGGGGCGCGGGAGCTGGGGCAGATGAAGCCCACGGCCCTGCTGGTCAACGCCGCCCGGGGCCCCGTGGTCGACGAGGCCGCCCTGGCCGCGGCCCTGGAGGCGGGAAAGCTCGGCGGCGCCTGCGTTGACGTCTTCGCCAAGGAGCCGCCCCTGACCGGGGATCAGCCCCTGCTGAAGACGCCGCACACCCTGGTGACGCCCCACGTGGCCTTTGCGACCCGGGAATCCATGTCCCTGCGGGCCCGGATCGTCTTCGACAACCTCCGGGCCTGGCTGGACGGCGCGCCGATCAACGTCGTTCTCTAAGGCATTTCCAGTCGCACCCTACGGGGCGGGCGGAGATTTCCCGCTTGCATTTCTGTGTTTCTGTGGTATAATGCAGAAAACGAATCCGCGCCGATCCCGGCGCGGACACAGGAGAGACACATGCGTATCAAAACCGTATTCTTACTGGCCCTCCTGCCCATTCTGCTGCTGACGGGCTGCGCGTTCCGCAGAGAGCAGAACCGGGTCCCGGACATCCCCCGCAGCAGCCTGAAGGCCGGGGATTTCACCCGGGACGAAAAGGGAAGGGCCGCATATCCCGGCGCTTTGCTGGGCGTGGACGTCTCCTCCCATCAGCAGGAGATCGACTGGGAGCGGGTCAAGGCCGACGGCGTGGACTTCGCCATCATCCGCATCGGCTTCCGGGGCAACACCGAGGGCGGCCTGAATCTGGATTCCGCCTTTACCCGCAATTACGTGGAGGCCCGAAGGGCCGGGCTGCAGGCGGGGGTCTACTTCTACTCCCAGGCGATTTCCGAGGCGGAGGCTGAAGAAGAGGCCGCCTACGTGCTGGGCCTGCTGGACGGGATCCCGCTGGAGCTCCCGGTCTGGTTCGACTGGGAGGAGGCCGCCAACGGCCGCACCTCCGGCAAGGCGACTTCCGCCGTCGGTGATTGGGCCAAGGCCTTCTGCGCCGCCATCGAAGCGGGCGGCTACCGGGCGGGCGTCTATTTCAACCAGCGCTACGGCTATTCGATCATGCACCTGGAACGTCTGACGGACTATTCCTTCTGGATCGCCGAATACGACGACTGGCAGAGCTTCGCTTACCGGACGGAGTTCTGGCAGTTTACGGGTTCCGGCCGCGTGGACGGGATCAAAACCGTCGTGGATCTCGATCTGATGTATGCCCCGGAGGTAGAGAATGAAGAAACACAAGAATCTCCTGGATAAGACCTTCTGGCTATACGTGGCCCTCGGCTTCCTGAATTACGGGATCTGCAACGCCGTCATGCTGGTGCTGCACCACATCTTCCAAGTGGGCAAGGACGCCAGCATCGTCATCGAGTTCGCCCTGCAGACCGGCGTCTCCTTCCTGCTGAACCGCTACGTCACCTTCCGGGGCATCCGGATCTCCCGCTGGTGGCCGGTCAAGTTCTTCGTGTCCGTGGGCGTCAGCTATCTCCTGGCCAAGGTTCTGCTGCTGAAGCTGTTCGAGCATCTGATCACGCTGCCCTTCTTCATCTCCATTGCCGACTGGATCCAGAATCTCATCGCCAAGGGCAGGGATCCCCTGGCCTTCCGGGAGAGCCTGGTCATGCTGGCCTGCACCTTCGCCTACTGCGTCATCAATTACATCGGACAGCGGTACTACGTATTCCGCCCCCGGAAAGAGGCGTAAAGTCAAGACCACCGGCATAGCCGGTGGCTTGCACAGGCCCTATAAGGGCCTTTTACGGCAATGCCTAAAGGCACTCGAAAGCTCTTTCTTTTGCGAATAATGCTCCGCAACCCATAAATGGGTATTGCTTTCCTGCTAACTATCAGCTATATTGAAGGTGTCAATTCTTTGACGCCCCCCTTGATGCTGTTGTAGCGTGGTTGGCGAACCTGCTATGGCTCTATCTTTGGGGGTTTTATTCTCTGGGCAAAAGTAGAACTTCTTGCGCCCACCGGCATAGCCGGTGGTTCACCCTTTACAACTGAAAACAGGGGCTGGCAGCTGCCAGCCCCTGTTGTGTCAGGTTTCGGATACGGGATAGAGCAGATCGTCCGCCACGGGAGAATAGAACAGACAGCGGATCTGCTTGGGATCCTTGGTCCTGCCGAGGATCCACATCAGCTTTGCCACCACGGCTTCCGTGGTCATATCGTAGGCCTCCAGAACGCCCAGCTCCGTCTTGAGCCGGTTTCCCACGCTGTAGATCGACAGGTTGCTGCCTTCGTTTTCCACCTGGGTCGTCATCACGATGGTCTTGCCCCGGCGGATGGCGTCAGCCATGAGATCGTAAAACTCTGAACCCCGGTAGGAGGGCATGCCGCCCACGCCGAAGCTCTCGATAATCAGCGCGTCGTTGTGGTCCAGCAGCCATTCCAGCAGGGCGGAGTCGGTGCCGGGGATCATTTTCAGCAGGGCCACCCGCTCCCCGAGCTTGTCGTAGAAGACAGGTCGATCCTGGCAGGGGGGCTGGATAAAGGTCAGCACGTGACCGTCCTGGATATAGGCCAGCTCCGGATAGTTGATGCTGGAGAAGGCCCGGAAGCTCTTGGAGTGGGTCTTCCGCGCCCGGGTGCCCAGGATGACCTTGCCGTTGAAGACCACCATCACGCCCCGCAGGGGAGAGCAGGCGCAGCGGAAGGCGTCCTCCAGATTGATCTTGGAGTCGGTGTTGTCCGAACCGATGGGCTTCTGGGCCCCGGTGAGGATGATGGGCTTGGGGCTCCGCTGGATCAGATAGGAGAGGGCCGCCGCGGTGTAGGCCATGGTGTCGGTGCCGTGGGTGATCACGAAGCCGTCGTACTCGTCGTAATGTTCCCGGATGCAGGCGGCGATCTGGAGCCAGCGGGCAGGCGCCATGTTGGTGCTGTCGATGCTGAAGATCTGCTTGCAGCTTGGGCAGCAGAAGTCCCGGATCTGGGGGACGTACTGCAGAAGCTGATTGGCGGTCAGCTCCGGCGCCAGGCCGTCGGAGGCCATTTCCGAGGCGATGGTGCCGCCGGTTCCGATGACAAGGATGTTCTTCATGGTAAAACGCTCCCTTCGTCCTTGCTGCCTCTATTGTACAACAGAAAGCGGGAAAAAGCAATGAACAATCCGAAAAAACAGGCAATTATCTTCGACCTCGACGGGACCCTGTGGGACGCGGCGGAGACCATCGCGCCCGCGTGGAACAGCTATCTGGAAGGCCGGGGGATCGACCTGCGGGTGACCCCGGAGCTCTGCCGGAGCTACTGCGGGAAGACCCTGCCCGAGATTGCGGAATTCATCTTTCCGGAGGCGGAGCCCGCTTGGCGGGAGGCCGTCATCGAGGGCTGCTGCGACGCCGAGTGCGTGCCCCTGGCCCAGCGGGGCGGGCGGCTCTACCCCGACGAGAAGGCCGTTCTGACGGCGCTGCGGGAAGAATACCTCCTGGCCGTGGTCAGCAACTGCGGCCTGGGCTACATTGAGGCCTTCTTCTCAGGCAACCACACCGGCAAATACTTTGACGATTACGAAAACGCCGCCCGGACCGGCCTGTCCAAGGGGGAGAACATTCGCCTGGTCATGGAGCGGAACGGCGTCGAGCGGGCCGTCTACGTGGGCGACACCACGGGCGACCTGGCCGCTGCCCGCCGCGCCGGAATCCCCTTTGTCCACGCCGCCTACGGCTACGGCCAGGTCCCGGAGCCCGACGCGGCGATCCAAAGCCTCCGGGAGCTGCCGGAGGCCGTCAAGAAGCTTCTGCCCTGACGGGGCGGAGGCTTTTTGATTTTTTATACAATTTTATACGGAAATCCCTGTACATTTCGGAATCCTTGTGCTATGATAAAATCGGTAGAATATAAATAAGGAGGGAGCCTTATGAAACGCAAGCTCACAGCGGCGCTGCTCGCCCTTTGCATTGTCCTGTCCCTGCTGCCGGGGACGGTCTTCGCCCAGGGCGAGAAAGCGGCGACCAATATGTTCCAGGTCACCTATGATATGTCCGGCGGCACGGTCTTCTGGGGCCGGGGCACCATCTATCCCGAGGGGACCGAGGAGGACTTCCTGGCCGACGGCGAGTGGACCACGGCGGTCAACAAGGCCAACACCGTACACTTCCTGCTCGACACCACCCGGGCGGCGGACTGGGACGCCTGGAACCAAAACGGCGAGCTGGTCTGCTATGATCCCTGGCAGGCGGAGGACCGGTCCGTCAACGTCCGGGTCGAGTATCCAACCGAGGACAGCTGGTACCGGGCGGACGCGCTGGTCGGCGGCCAGGTCATGGCCGAGGGCTTTACCTACGAGAACGGCATCCTGTCCTTCAAGGCGGAGGCCGCCCAGGGAGAGGTCTACGTGAGCGTCTGGTGGACCGACCACGACTTCCAGTATTTCACCTTCGAGCCGGTCGAGGGCCAGATCCTCATTGACTATCAGTGGAACGGTCCGGGCCAGCCCGCGTTCGATTCCAATGTGACGGTCCTGGACTCCTGCGACCAGCCGAACTACAATCGAGGCAGGATCCTGGTGCCGGACACGACCCCCAGCGTGACCTTTTCCTGGACCGGACATCTGAAGCAGCTCTGGGTCGAGGGCGAGCAGGACGAGAACGGCTGGGGCCATTACAGCGTGCCGGACTTCCAGACCTACACCTACGTCCTGGACCGGGTCAACGAAAACAATGACCCCTGGAACCACTACGGCATCAACTTCGACTTCTTCTGGGACTGGAACTGTCAGATCCGGGCCTGCTACGACGTCTGGGGCGGCTCGGTCTATATGAGCCTGGGCGACGAGCTGCCCGGGACGGAGCCCGCGGAGCTCCTCTTCGACGACGTGATGGAGAGCTTTGAAACGGACGGCCAGATCCGGCCCGTCCACCTGCGCTTCGACCAGGAACACGGCCTGGACCGGGGCCGGTACGAGCAGGATGGGACGGTCCAATCCGTGGACTCCAACGTGGCTCCCGAGGATCGGGCCCTCTTCGTCTTCGGGGAATACGTGGACGCCAACGGCGAGGACGTCCGGGACTGGGTGGTGGAGGCCGGCGAGGCCGTCATGCCCGGCTTCAGCTTCGCGGACAACGTGCTGAGCTTCACCCCGGAGACAGGCTGCGACATCCGGCTGGAGGTCTTCTGGTCCGAGGCGGAATACGAATTCCGGAACTACGACTGGGACGAGAACAGCGTCCTGATCGAGTTCAACGCCTGGGGCGGCGGCACGGTCCACTGGGACGAGGGCGTGGACGTGGGCAATCTGTTGCAGCCGGACTACGGCCGCGGCAAGATCCGGGTACCCCTGGACACCCCGCAGCTAAGCTTCACCTGGGACGGGCACCTGCGCACCCTGAGCGTCACCGGCCTGGAGGGAGAGTGGGAGCGGACGGAATGGAACGAGCCTGACTTCGACTCCTACACCCTGATCCTGAACCAGACGGAGAACGACGGGAGCCCCCGGCGGCACTACTGGATCGACTTCGACTTTGCCGACGAAAGCCAGTGGAACTATCTCTTCGCCGCCAACTACGACGACAACGGCGGCTCGGTCTACTACGGAGTGAACGAGGCCCCGGAAATGCAGCCGGAGGCCTATCTGCCCCGCCAGGGCAACGGCAGAGACGGCTGGCCCGACAATATCAGCTATGAGGTCAACGGCGCCCCCGGCGACATTTATCTGTGTTTCGACCCCAGCCGCTGCATCGACTTCGACGCCTGGGATCAGGGCGAGTTCGTCCTTCAGGACGCCTGGGAGAGCGATGACCGATCCATCTCCGTGGTGGCGAAATACGAAGGCCTGGATGGGAACTGGCACGAGGAGCCCATCGTCCTCTTCGGCCAGGCCGTCAGCCCGCGGGCGACTTACGACGGCAGCGTGATGCGCTTCACCCCCGAGAGTGGCTACGGCGTGGACTTCGACATCTACTGGACCTTTGAGGACTATTATTTTTCCCAGTTCCGGCCCACGGAGGACAAGCCCGTTATGGTGGAGGTCAACTGGTGGGGCGACGGCAGCGTCAGCATCGTGGACGAGCTGCCCGAGGAGGACGTGATGACCGGAAACGGCAGGATGCGGGTCCGCCTGTCCCGGGAGGTCAGCTCCTTGACCCTGGAATGGGGCGAGGACGACGAGCTCCGCTGCGTCAACGTCAACGGTCTGGGCGAGAACGGGGACTGGCTCAACGGCATCGTGCCCGAGGGCGGCAGCTATACCCTGGTTTTGAACCAGGTGGACGATTGGGGCAATCCCAGAGACTGGTATCATATCCAGTTCGAGTTCGAGGGCAGCTCCATGCCTTACGACGGCACGGTACGGGTCTTCTACGACCAGAACGGCGGCTCCGTTTTCCGTACCCTGGACTATGAGAACTACCCCGAGGCCACGGCGGAGTACTATCAGTTTGACGGCGATATGGGGACCTTCTGTTATCTAAACGCAGAAGGGGAGACCCGGGACGTGCGGCTGCTGATCGACGAGACCAAGGCCATCGATTGGGAGCTCTGGGACCAGGAGAGTGAGATCGGCTTCGTCCAGCCCAATCAGTACGAGCAGCGGAACCTGATCGTCTGCGTCCGCAGCAACCACCTTGACGGCGTGGTGGTCTGGGACGGGAACACCACGGAGTACGGCGAGTACAAGGGCTTCCACTTCTCCGCAGAGAACGTCCTGAGCTTTGGCGGAGTAGACGGAACCAGCGATATGGAGATCAAAATCTACTGGACCGAGGCGGACTACCGCTTCGACAACTTCCACGGCACCGAGGAGGCCCCGGTGGTGATCCAGGTGGACTGGTGGGGCGACGGTCAGATCAGCCTGCCCGAGGTCCCCGAGGAGGATCTCTATCAGGACGGAAACCGGGCCCGGATCCGGGTCCCCTGGGAGACTGAGAGCCTGACCTTCACCTGGGACGAGAACGATCCTCTGCGGCAGATCAACGTCAACGGCATACAGGGCTGGGACGACTGGTACAACGACGTGCCCTTCGAGGGCAATTCCTACACGCTGGAGCTGAACGCGACCTGGGACAACGGCGACCCGAAGGACTGGTATCACATCCAGTTCGAGTTTGAGGACGGCCCCGGTATGGAGGAAGGCATGATGATCTCCTTCTACGACCAGGGCAAGGGTTCCATCTTCTGGGCTCTGGGCGAGGAGGAGCTGGTGACCGATCCGACCCACTACCTGGGCTTCGGCTTTGACCGGGCCGTCTCCTTTATGGAAGACGGCGAGGTCCAGCCCGTGCGCCTCTTCTTCGACGAGACCCAGGCGGGCTTCTTCGACGAGAACGGCGAGCTCACGGGCTTCGGAGACGCCATGGAGCTGACTGACCGGGCCCTCACCCTCTGGATCGAGACCGAGGACTGGAACGGAAAGATCATAGACAACGGCGTCCTGACGGACCTGGGCCAGGAGCACAGCTGCAGCTTCGAGAACAACGTTCTGAGCTTGATCCCGGAGAACAGATGGCTGCTCTTCCACGTGGACTGGTGCGTCTCCGATACGGTATTCGACGAGTTCCAGCCCACGGAGGAGTTCCCGGTCATTGTCGAATACAACTACTACAACTACGGCGAGATCATCCCGCCGGCGGGGATCGCAGCCGAAAATATCCTGATCCAGCCGGGCCGGGCCCGTATGCGCGTGGCCGCCGACACCGGGAGCCTGACCTTTACCTGGGCCGAGAACTACGGCGTCAACCGGGTCTCCTGGTCCGATGTGAATTACGACGATGCGTGGCACGATTTTTGGGTGGACCAGTCCGAGCCCCACAGCTTCACCCTGTACCTGGACAACGAGGCGGACCACGGTGTCAACCACTACTACATCCTGGACTTTGAGTTCTTCCCGGACAGCCGCTATCAGCTCTGGGTGAACTGGTGCGGCTCCGAAGGCAACGTCTACTACGGCCTCAACGAGGTCCCGGAGATCGACATCGCCAATTACATCTTCGAGGCCCCCTCCTATCTGGTGATCGACGAGCAGGGCAATGAGAGCATCGGCACGGTCTACCTCCGGCTGGACCACGAGCACAGCATCGCCTTCTTTGACGAGAATCCCACGGAACTCTACGATCTGGGCGACTGGGAGGGCTACGATCCCAGTGTCTGGATTGAATACCCCCACGAAGACGGCACCTGGTTCGAGGGTTTTGTCGTCCGCCACGGCCAGGCTGTGGCCGAGGGCTTCCACTTCGAGAACGACGTGCTGAGCTTCACGCCGGAGAACGAGCAGCCGGTTATAGTTTACGTCTACTGGAGCGACGACGATCTGGATTTCCAGCGCTTCGACGGCACCGATGAGAAACCCGTGGTGGTGGAGGCCATGCTGGGCAGCCGGGCCCCCGTGGAGCTGCCCGCGGACGTTCCCGCTGAGGACATGCTGGTCTGGCACGCGGCGGAGCACGACTATGTGAAGCTTCGCCTGCCCGCCGATCAGCAGAGCGTCAGCTTCGGCTGGGCCCGGGAGGGCGTCATCGGTCTCATCGAGGTGGACGGCGCCGGCCCCGACGGCTCGACCCTGGAGATCCACGCGCCCAAGGGGACCAGCTACACCCTGATGCTGAATCAGCAGCAGTGGGGCAGCCCGCGGCAGTATTACCGCCTGACCTTCTGGGCCTTCGGCTGGCCGGAGAATCCCTTCATCGACGTCCCCGAGGACGCCTGGTACCGGGAGGCCGTCATCCTGATGAAGATCAGCGGCGTCACTGCGGGCACCACGCCTGTGACCTTCAGCCCCAACAAGGCGGCCACCCGGGCCCAGGTTGTCACCTTCCTCTGGCGCGTCTACGGCTCACAGGAGCCCGAGACCCGGGACTGCCCCTTCACCGACGTGGCGGAGGACGCCTGGTATCGGGACGCCGTCCTCTGGGCGGTGGAGAACGGGATCACCTTCGGTACCTCGGAAACCACCTTCAGCCCCAATAAGGCCTGCAAGCGTGAAGAGGTCGTGACCTTCCTCTGGCGGGCCGCCGGCTCCCCGGCACCCGAGACCCAGGACTGCCGCTTCACCGACGTGCCCGAGAACGCCTGGTATGCCGATGCCGTCTGCTGGGCCCTGGAGAAGGGGATCACCGCCGGTACTTCCGAGACCAGCTTCTCCCCGAAGAAGGTCTGCACCCGCGCCGAGATCGCCATGTTCCTCTACCGGGTCATGATGTACAACTACTGAAATCTGAAACAACGACCAACTGCTAAATCGAAAAAACGAACAACAACCCAAAGCCGGGCTCCCGCTTTTCACGGGAGCCCGGCTTTGGGTTGTATACACGGTTCAGGGATCGATGACCGCGACCAGCACGATCCGGGCGCCCTGAAACTCATAGCCGCAGGTGGAGAGGGTGAGCAGCCGGGCGTCCTCCGGGACAGTCTCCCGGATGGCGCAGCGGGCGTCCTGCAGAATGCGGGAGACATGGTCCGCTTCGGGCTGCAGATCATACACGTAATGCTGCCTGTCGGGATCGATGACCAGACAGGCGACGACGTTCGCCCGGATGGTTTCGTTCTCAAGAAACAGCAGGACCTCCCGGTGCGCCTCCAGGAACTTGCGATCCCGGAATTTTTCCAGGTTGCCGAACATGGTGCCGTTTCTGAGATTGTGGCCGTACATAACGGTGTTGGGGCCGGAAAAGTCCGGCTCGCAGCGGTAATCCAGGAAGGGAACCCCGGCATACAGGTATTTGCCGTCCAGATCCCGCCGCAGAAAATAGTCGTTGTCCGGTCCCTGCACGAAGGGGTAGTCGATATTCGTGCCGGGGATCGTGATCCAGCCCAGGGCGTTGGGATGATCGGCCCGGAGCTGCGCGATGCTATCGTTGACATAGGTTTCTGGGGGCGCGGGCTCGGTATCCTCCCGGGAAACGGGCACGGCCGCCTGGGAATCGGTGGGCAGGGGAGCGGAGGGGTCCGGCGCGTCCGATCCCAAGGGGAGCGTCGGCTTATAGATCAGCAGAGCCTCGTGGGCGGCGGATTCCTCCCGATACCGGTCCTGGGAGCGGTAGATCTGCCAGAGCGAGAAGCCCAGGACGCAAAGCAGCAGAAGGGCGCAGAGCAGCAGGATCAGTCTCTTTTTTTTCAAGAAGAACCCTCCTTTTCCGAAAAGAATCAAGAGATCACGGCACGGATCCGGACCGAAAAACGCAGGACTGAAGCCCTTGCTTCAGCCCTGCGGAACGATACACGGGATAGAGATTATTTCTCGGTCCAGCTTCCGTTTTTGTAGGTCATGCCCCAGGCTTCCGCGGCTGCTTGCTGCGGCTCGGACTGAATGACCTCGGCCAGAACCGTGACCCTGACAGCTCCGCCCTCAGACGAGAGATCGTTGATCAGGGAAACCCTGGCGTCGGGCTGCAGGATCCCGGTGTAATACCAGCAGCCGTCTTCCACGGTCTCGGAGCCGGAGGGGAACTGCACCCAGAAGGGATCCATGTTGATCGAAACAGACGCGGAGGCGGGAGCCTGGGCCAGAACATTGCCGTCCTCGTCAAGCCAGTTCACCACGAGCTTCGCCCGCAGCAGAACGGGAACGTTGCTGGTATTATGAATGGTATAATCCCGGTCCACCTCGCAGCTGACAGAGCCTTCCTTGACGGTGATGACCTTCGTGGTGTCGCCCAGTGACGCGAAGACGCCGGTGGTGGCGAAGACCACGGTAAGCAGCACGGCGACGACGGCGACGGTCACAAGGACCTTCCAGAAAAACTTCTGTTTCTTCATCTTCCGTCACCTCCCGCATAGTTGTTCAGCCAGGCGCTCTGGCCAAGCTCGGGATGGAACGTAAGCGTCCGGACCTCATCGGAGCCGGTGAAGCTGATGCTCTGCGCCGCTTCCCGCGCATCAAGCTCGATCTGCCAGTTCCAGCCGCTTTCCAGCGCGACGGTGCAGGTACCGGCGGGCAGCCCGGCCAGCGTCAGTTCCTTGCTTCCCGTGGGGATTACGGCATGGACGGTAAAGCCCTCGCCCCGGATCAGGAACAGCAGATCCTGATCGAGAGGCGCCTCGGTCTCTACGCGGATCGTAAGGCGGTTGCGGCCGCCCTCATTGGCGGGTTCAGGCTGCGGTTCGGGCTCGGGGTCCGGCTCCGTGGGAGCTTCGGTGGAAGGCTCTTCGGGATCCGTGGGAGACACAGGCTCCGTTTCCGGTTCGGTCGCTTCGGAAGTCGGGGGCTCCACAGGCTCGGACGACTCCGTCGGAGCGGGATCCTCCGACGCGGGGGGCTCCTGAGCTTCTCCGGAGGTCGCGACGGGTTCGGTGTTCTCGTCCTCCGAGCCGGGCTCGGCAAATACGCCCGTCACGAAGCTGACAGACAGAAGCAGAAGAACCAGGAGAACCGCGATCACACGTTGTTTCATATCGTTTGCCTTTCTACGTGACATGGGACGGGCGGCAGGCGACGGTGCGCAGCCGGATCATCCCTGGGGGAATTTGTTGACAAAGGTCATTCGGGCCTGGTCGGAGCCGCGTTCGGCTTCCGTGGTGATCTGAAGCAGATAGCCGCAGAAGGAGAGCTCGGAGAATCCCGTCTCCGCGTCCATGGTCAGACCGCTGCGCAGGATCTCCACGTTCAGATCCTCCTTCGATCCGTCCAGCACGGTTTCGTAGGCGTAGACCGCGCCGCCGTGTTTCCCGGCAACGCCGTCCAGCCGCCTCCATCCGTCGGCGAGCATAGAGGAGTCATGTTCGCCCGTGACTTCCACGTACAGATAGGAACGGACGGCGGTCTTTCCCGCAATGTTGAACTGCATTTCCAGATCGGTCCCGGGGAGCAGGCAGATCTCGTCCGCCGCTTCCTCCGATGTGCCGGCGCCGGATCTGGTCGCCTGAAGCTTGAAGCTTTCCACAAGCCGGCTGGACGTGGTGAAATTACCGGTCATAACCACGTCCGCCCGGTACTTGCCCAGGGCGTAACCTGCGACAGAGCCGATGATCACGAGAACCAGCAGCAGGAGAACGGGAACAAGGAACTTTGATTTTTTATCGAACTTCATAGGCTGGCCCCCCTCTAATTGACCTGGACGAAGGTGACGGTGACCGTGAACGGAAGCTCTGTTTCACCGGAGCTGACGCTGTCGTTGGAGAAATCCAGGAGCGAGGAAGCATCATCGGAACCCGGATACCCCGGATCGACGGTCAGGCTCAGAACAGCGCTGTCGTTGCCGCCCGGCGCAATCCTGCCCACGTTTTCAAAGGTGAAGAACGCGCCGCTGGCGTCCAGCTCCTTCGGGTCTAAATTGCCGAGCTTGGCGGAAGAGAACATTCCGGCCTTGTCGGGCTGAACCGTGACGGAATAGCAGACGGCGGTTTCGGAGCCGTTTTGGAGCGTGATGGTATACTCGCCGTTGTTCTCGTCGCCCATCGCCGCGCTGACGCGGAAGGACGCGGTACGCCCGGTATCCGACCCGGTCGCGCTGACAATGTATTTTGCGTACAGCCCGGAGGTGAAATGGGCAGAGATCAATACGAGGCAGAGCAGTACGCAGGCTGCCCGCAGAACAAAGTTGGTTTTTTTCGTTTGTTTCATCGCATCAAATCTCCTAACAAATCCTGTTCACAGGATCAATCCTGATTCTCGTTTTCCTCCGGGTGGGGCTGCTGTGTCTGTAGGGACTGGGCGTTTTCCCGTGCGGCGAGGGCGTCTTCCTCGAGGGCTTTCAGACGGCGAATCTCGTCCTTGATCTGATCGAGCTCCTCGTCGCCCTCGTTTCGCTCCTTGCGCCAGGAGCGGTTGAGCAGGAACACGGCCAGCGCGATCACAACGATCTTTCCAAGCGTGGTTTGCAGCAGCCGGATAAACAGGCCCACAAAGGGAACGGAGAAGATCGCCTTGCCTTTAATGGCGGCCGGCGCAACGGGTTCGTCCGCGCTGTTGTTGGCGTCGCCTTTCAGGATATAGACCTCATCCTGAACGTCTATGATCCGGTGGATCACGAGATCGCTGCCGGACTGATAGACGACGATATCGTCAAGCTCATAGTCGTCTGCGGCGTGGATGACCACCAGGTCGTTGACCGAAAGCGTGGGCTCCATGCTTCCGGAGAGGACCACGGACAGGCCGACGCCGAAGGGCATGGGCATGGCGTTGCCGAGCACACGTCTGGCGTTGAGCGAGTAGACCGCGCCGCCGAAGAACAGGCTGATCAAAAGGATCAGCAGGATCCGGAACGTGATCCGCTTGGCGCGGCCTTTGGGCTTGGCCTTAGTCTTCATCGGACTGCTTCTTTCTGTCTTTCAGTGCAAGGAACGCCACGAAGAGCAGGGAGACGAAGGAAATCACGGCAACGGCGATCCAGATGGTGGGGTTGTAGCTGTCGCTGGTATCGGGCTCACCGCCGCCTTCATCGTCGATCCAGGCTTTGGTGCGGATGATGATATGGAGCTCCAGATCGTCGTCCACCGCCAGATTGCCCAGCATGGTATCGTAGAAATCCTCGGTGTAATCGCCCTTGTACAGGCCCTCCTGGATCTGCTCGCCGCGTTCGAAGACCCAGCGCCATTGCAGGGTATAGTCCTTGATACAGCCGGGAGAAATGGTGCCCTCCTCGGTGACCCCGTCGAAGTCCAGCACGTCAGGCCACTCCTCGGGGCCGCCGACCATATAAGTGCCGGCGTAGTGATTATAGATCCGCCCGTCGATGGGAAGATAGATGCCGTCGGGCAGGACCTCATAGGCTTCCACTTCCATGACGTAGCGCAGGTTGACGGTGTTGGTATTCTTGATCGCCCAGGAATAGTCGTTTTCCGTGCCCGGCGCAAAAACCTTGTCCTCGTCGCTGGAGACGACGGTAAACACGCCGTCGCCGTTGTTGTCGTGCTGATAGCGGAAGATCTCGATATCCGTGTGGGTCGACCAGACGGTGTTTTCGTCGTAGGTCCAGAAGCCCACCTTATCGCTGTTCTCGTCGTAACGGACGAAGCTTCCGGGCGCCTTCGGGGCGTAATGCGCCTTTTTGGATGCGCCGGGGTTCACCGGCGTGATCTCCCCGTTGGCGTCCCGCTGCCCGATCACCACCGTGGTGTTGGGTCCGCCCTCCGTCAGAGAGATATAGTTCCGCTTCTGCACGGTGGCATAGGACGTCATCTGGCTGAACAGCACGGAGACGGAGCAGAGCTCCAGCGCCGCAAGGACGGCAACCGTAAGCCAGAGCGTGAAATGCCCTTTATTCTTTTTTTGTTTTGCGTCAAACTGTTTCACGCCGAAGGCCCTCCAATCATTGGCTGGAAGAAAGAAGTACGTGCGTTTCCCGCCGCGTGGGCGGCAGGGGACGCGGGTTCCTGTTTCCGGTCACAGCCGTCCATCGGGGATCCGGTGGACGTCTGTCGCAGGAAACAAGCCTTTGCCCCCCGCCCCGCCACGTATGGGCGGGGGGCAATGGATAGTTTTTAAGAGTTTATGTAGCTTGGAAATCAGAGATTAGTCGATCTGAGTGGCGGTGGCAACCAGAGTGGCAGCAATCTCAACACTGGCAGGAGCAGCGGGCTCCACAAAGCCGTCAATCGTCTGGCCCTGCTTCACAGCGGCCCAGTTGCCCAGGAAGGTATCGGCAGCGTCGAACTCATAGATGCCGTCCTCGATCTCTGCGCCGTTCTCAAACTTCCAGTTCCAATCCAGAGTGAAGGTGAAGTCCATTTCCTTGTTGGGGTCGAAGTCGTAGGACAGCTTGAAGGTGCCGGCGTCCTTGTCGGCCTCCAGCTGGAAGTTGCGGCCGCCGGAGACGATCTGGCCAAGAGCAGCCTCGACAATGTTGGTGTAGCCTTCATTGCCGGCAACCTTCTGAATGATGACAATCGCGTCGAAGATGGAGCAGCCTTCACGGGTCAGGCCGTAAGCCTCGGCCTGAGCCAGGTTGGCAGGGGGCAGATTGTCGTACAGAGCGGTGGCGACGTTCAGGGTCTGACCCTTGCCTTCAATGACCAGGTTCCACTTGACAGGAGCGTAGTCCTTGTCCAGCGTGAAGGTGTCGGTGTAGCCGTAGGTGCCGTCGTCGGCCTTGACCAGGTGGGTGTAGTCGGTGTAGGTGCCCTTGGGCAGAACAACGTCCTTAATGCCCTTGCCTTCCAGCGTGTAGCGGGCAGCAACCTCGGGGGTGCCCTTGACAGAAGCCGTCATAGCCAGCTCAGCTTCTTTGGCGCTGGTGCCGGGAGCGACGACCTGGTCGCCGTTGGCGGAGACAACAGCATACTCGCCGTCAGCGCCCAGATAAGCCTCATCCGTCGCGACATACTTGTCGGCGAACTCATTGCCCTCGATGGAAACAACGACGCCCCACTTGGCGACACGGGCCTGGTCTTCGCCCTCAGCCTTCGTCACGTACTTGGCGAAGGTGCCGGAGATGACACAGGTGGAAAGGAGAGTCACGACCAAAAGAATGGAAGCAATTCTCAGCATTGTGTTTTTCTTCATCTCAGAAAAACTCCTTTCATGTAGTTTGCCTTGCGGCTGGGGTTTATTCTTCCCCTCAGGGGAGAGAATACGACTATATTCACCCCCGGCGTGGCTTCCAGGGGAAGAATACACTTGGTTAGGGATCAGGGATCAGGGATTAAGGATTAGGGTGGGAAAAGGGACAGGCCCGCCTGTAGCGGCGCACATTGTGCGCCACGGGTTTCCCCGCACGGACGAGGCATCAGGGATCAGGCATCAGGCATCAGACCCGCCTGTAGCGGCGCACATTGTGCGCCACGGGTTCCCCGCACGGACGAGGCAACAGGCAACAGGGGACGGGGGACAGACCCGCCTGTAGCGGCGCACATTGTGCGCCACAGCTTCCCCGCACGGACGAGGCATCAGGGATCAGGCATCAGGGATCAGGCATCAGGGATCAGGCATCAGGCATCAGGCCCGCCTGTAGCGGCGCACATTGTGCGCCACGGGTTCCCCCGCACGGACGAGGCGTCAGGCTTCGGGGCTGTCGGACTGGGCTTTTGCCTCCTTCGCGTCGGCCTCGGCCTGACGGGCGCGGAGGGCTTCCAGCTCGGCCAGAAGGGCTTTGGTGTCCTCTTCCTTGGATCGGCTGTACTTTCTGCGACGGATCAGCTCGTAGGCGATCAGCAGGACCATGGGAAGCGCGACGCAGACCACCAGGCCGGGCGTCGTCTGCAGGAACATGGCGACGCTGCCGGCTCCGCGGATGACGGTCAGATACCTGCCGACGAGATTGGCGGCGGGAACGGGGGTGTCCTCGGCGTTGTTGGCGTCGCCCTTGGTGATAAAGCTGAGACCGTTTTCCGTGTTGATCTGCATGACCCGGTGGGTGACGACGCTGGTGCCGTAGCTGTCGG
The DNA here is from genome assembly GCA_947164825.1 of uncultured Clostridia bacterium. Lineage (GTDB taxonomy): Bacteria > Bacillota > Clostridia > Oscillospirales > Oscillospiraceae > JAFRPC01. Next base: position 9,033 of record CAMUYE010000016.1, on the reverse strand, counting down.
GGTCAAAGAAGGAGATCACGTCGCCGACCTGGACCTCTTCGGGATCAACAGTCTTGATGATGATCAGATCGCCGCTTTTGATCGACGGATACATGGAGTCGGTCAGCACGATCATCGGAGCGTAGCCAAGGAAGGTGGGGTACTTTTCGGAATGGGCGACTCCCTTGATGATCATCGTGACGTTGACGATCAAAATGGGGATCAGGATGATGCAGAGGATGGTGCCGAAGACCGTCCCAAGCTTTCCGCCCCTGGTTTTCTGGCGCTCCTTGGTGCTGCCGCTGTCTTTCTTCATACTTATGTCCTACCTTAATTTGCTGGCATTTCTGTCAAAGTTATTTTTTTACACGCTAATTATATAGGACAAAGCTGAAAAATACAAGTGTTTTTTCGCAGATTGTCATTATTTTTTCACGGAATTGATACAGAAACTGTGCAATCTTACAAAAATGGCTTGCTATTTCAGAAGTTTTCCTGTATATTGTATTATGAAAAAGTAGACTGATCAGGTTTTCGGACGAGGGGGGGACGCCTATGATGGATTGGATGCTGGAGCACAGCCTGCTCTGCCTTTTGGCCCTGGCTGCCCTGGGCACGGTATTCTGGGTCTGGACCCAGCGCAAACGCCTTGCCATGAAGCCGGGCTGGGTCGTTCCGGTCTCCCTGCTCCATGTGGCATACGGCGTGGCCTGTGTCAAGGCCTTTGCGATCCTGGAAGCCGGAAGCCTGTCGGCGGCCGGAAATATGAGCCTGTTCGGCGCGATTTTTTTTCTGCCGCTGTTCTATTGGCTCGGAGCTAAGCTTTTTCGGCGCAGGACGGCAGATGTCTTTGACGTCTTTACGATCCCGACCGTCTTTACCCTGGCCTGCGCCAGAGCAAACTGCCTGATCACCGGCTGCTGCCTGGGGCGGCTGATCCCGGGCATGCAGCAACGCTGGCCAACGCGGGAAGCCGAGCTGGTTTTTTATGCGGTGCTGCTTCCCTGTCTCATAATCCACTCCAAAAAGAAAGAGGCTGCCGGCAGTCTATGGCCAATTTACATTGCGACGTACGGGGCCTTCCGCTTTGCAGTCGAGTTTTTTCGTGAATCCGAAACCGCTTTCCTGTTCCACCACTCACACCTTTGGGCGATTCTCAGTTTGCTGATTGGCGTCAGCGTGCTGCTTGAACAGAATCGCCGCAAAACCACTCAATCCAATCATGCAAGCTTCGTTCACAGGAGGAAACGCAAATGATTAAATCAATCGTGAAACGCTGGCTGTGCCTGCTGCTTAGCCTGACCTTGCTGTTCAGTCTTGCTCCTCAGTTGTTTTTTCAAGCTTCAGCAGCTCAAATTACGAATGGCAGCGGCACCTGGATCAGCGGCAAGCTGACCTATACGTACATCGTCGAGTCGGAAGGCTCCTCCGAAAACGGCGCAGCGGGATCAGTCTCCGTCAGCGGAAGCACCATGACGGTAAAAGCTGTGTCCAGCAAGTATGTCAAGAGTTCCTGCGGCAGTACAGATGCCTATCCGACCACCACCACCCTGACGGTCACCAACGCCTCCCAGTATCCGCTGCGGATCAACACGCTCTCGGCAAACGGCGTTACGGTAGCCGGCGTATCGCAGGGCGACTCCATCACATCCGGCGCCACCTTTACGATCCAGATTACAGCCAGTCCGAATACCACTTCCGACACCTCCTCCCGGACTGCCACCGGTACCGTATCGATCTCCGTGACGGAGGAGACTTCGGCCACCATCACGCTGGTCCCTTCTGCCTATGTGAGCTATACCGTTGCAGGTCATACCGTGCAGCAGAACGGCAGCAGCGTCAGCTTCACTGCCAACATCGGCGATACGATCATGCTGCCTTCCGTCACCGCCCCGGATGGCTACCAGTTTAAGGGCTGGCGTATCGGCAGCAAGCCGATCTCTACCACGCCCAGCTTCACGGTGGACAACTCCTGTGAAATTTTTCCCGTGATCGTCAATGAAAGCATTCCGGACGGGCCCAACTTCAAGGTGGGCAGCAATACCTACACCTTCTGGGAGGAGGCCATGGAAGCCGCCGCAAACAGCAGCAGCAAGAAGGTCGTCGTGAACCAGGAGATCGTCACTCTGCCGGATTCCATGGAGTACAACGTACTTCCCGCCTCCGGCGGCACCTACGTCAAGCCGACCTCCGACGGCGGTGTGGAGTACATTGTTCCCGCCGGCGTGACCCTGCTGGTTCCCTTTGACAATGCCGGAACAACCTATACTACCACGCCCGCGGTGGTGTATGGCTCCCATACGGACCCTACTGCCTTCCATACCCTTGTGATGCCCAGCGGCACCAAAATGACCGTCCAGAACGGCGCGGCGCTAAACCTCAGCGGCAAGCTGTCCTCCTCGGGACAGATGGGCGGCTATAACGGCACACCCACCGGACCGGACGGACGGATTAAGATGCAGGCGGGCAGCTCCATCACTCTGGAGAGCGGATCGAATCTCTATTGCTGGGGCTATATCTACGGCTCCGGTTCTGTCGAGGCCAAGAGCGGATCCACGGTCTACGAGGCCTTCCAGATTAAGGACTGGCGCGGCGGCAGCGCCACTTCCACCGTCTATAAGTACGCATTCATTTTCAATCAGTACTACATTCAGAACATCGAGGTTCCCCTAAGGCTGAACGCCGGCGCGACAGAAAAGCTCTATTCCTCCGTGAACGCCTCCGGCTCCGCCTATCCGATTTCTTCCACGTTCATCGGCAGCGGCGGTATGTTCACCATTTCAAGCGGCTACATCGTCAAGGATTATGTGGAGGCCTCCGACCGGCTGCACATCGAGGTCAACGGCAACGTTTCCGTTTCCTCCATGACCATCTCGGGCATTCCTGTGATCGGCTCCATTTCTACCGGCGACTATATTCTGCCCATTAACGGCAACATCACCATCGACCTGCAGAGCGGCGCTTCCACCATCACCCAGAACATCGAGCTGCTGCCAGGCACGGAAATCAACATCAGCCGCCAGGCCTCCCTGCAGATTTCAAGCAGTAAAAAGGTCTACGTCTACGACAACGACAACTGGGGCAATTTCTCCGGCAGCACCAGGATGTACCCCATCGGCTATTCCGTGGCCAACGGAACAACTGCGATCCGCAGTGCTTCAAGCCTGACGGACGCGAAGATTGACGTTAACGGAACCCTGACTGTGGCCGGATCCCTCTTTACCTCTGACGGCGGCGCGAATATCACCAGCTCTCTTGGCACAGAGAACGGAACCGGCAAGATCGTATTCTCCACCGCTCCCACAGCCAGCTCTACCATCTATGAGATGGAGGGCAACAGCACCAAGACCGCCGTCACCTTCTATGCCCCCCATTTCCGCAACGGCGATGAGTCCTATTCCGACAGCACCGGCACCGGGACCGGGACCTGGTACTACGACAAGGACGGCGAGCACTGGTATCGCTTCCTGGTGGACTTTGTCTACAACGGCAGCCGTGTGGGCCGGGGCTACTACTGCGAGAACAACGACACCGTGAGCTTCGACCTGAGCTGGCTCTCCGGCGCGGGGGCTTCCGTGACCTCGGGCTCCGCCTCCGCCTCCATCAGCGGGGGCAAGGTCAATGTGACCAACGTCAGCTCCAACGCCACGGTGACCCTGACGGGCACCCCGGCGAAGTTCATCCCCACCTTTATTCTGAATGAAAAGCAGTATCAGAACTATCAGATCTTCACCGACAATACCCTCTCCGAGACCCGGGAGATCAACGGCGAGACCTGGTACGTGGTGTCCCAGGCCGGCTCCGCACTGGATGTCGGCGCTGCCTGCGCCGCCCCGACGGACGCCTCCATGGGCGTGACCGCGGCCAACCACAACTCCATCGTCTGGAACCTGAGCGGCCTCTCCGCCAACAGCGGCCAGAATTACAACGGCACGGTGCCCGTGGGCGACACGCCCAACGGCGAGGTTTACATCTACGGCTTCTACAACGGCGCCGTGGCGTATAACAGCGCCACCGACCAATACTATTCCACTCTGAAGGCCGCTCTGCTGGACGTGCCGCAGACCGGGACCTGCACGGTTCAGCTCATTGCCGACTGCGGCTCCTTCGAGGAAGAGTCCGGTGCAGAGTCCCTGGTGGTGTTAGAAGGTTCCAACCTGACCCTGGATCTCAACGGCTTCCACGCTCTGGGCGCCCTGACCAACAACGGCAATCTGACCCTGGACCTCAACGGCGGCCTCTGGGAATACCACACCGGCGCCGAGGCCGCGGCGGCAGCCTACCAGGGCAAGGCGGCCGTGACCAACAACGGGACCCTCACCCTCCAGGATACGGCGGGCGGCGGCCGGATCACGGCGGACGCCATCAGCAACGCCGGCATCCCCAACCACGCGGCGGTCCTCCGCAACAACCAGTCCGGCACCCTGACTGTCACCGGCGGCACCCTGGAGAACGTCCAGGACGTCAACAACTACACCTCCCTGGTGCTCAACGACCGGGGTACCATCACGGCTCTCCAGAACCTCACCCTGCGGTCGCCCAGAGGCTACGCCGTCTTCAACTACGGCGGCCAGATCGCCCTGATGGACGGCTGCGACATCGACGTGGCCTACGGCATCTGCAACCGCAACGTCCGGGGCGGCAACACCATCGCCGCCGGCTACAATATTGCCAACTACGGCGTCATCGGTACGATCCGGAACTCCACCGTCACCGCCGGGCAGTACGCCGTCTACAACAACGCCGTCATCAACCTCCTGAACAACTGCACCTTCACCGCCCATCCCGACTCCGCCCAGGTCAACACCTACGGTACCTCGGCTGCAAACGTGCAAGGCAACGTCGCGTGCTACACGGTCTACAACAACAACGCTTGGTGGTACGACACCAACGTCTGGAAGCGCACCGACAATACCTCCTCGTCCTACGTGCGCACCGACGAGTACAGAGAGGAGGAGGAATACCGGCCCACCATCGGAACCATCCGGGACTGCAGCATCTACGCGGAGAATACCTCTACCAGCGCGGAACACGGCTGCGCGCTCTACAACAACGGCGGCGTCATTGGGACCATCACCGGAAACACCGAGATCAAGACCTACAAGCACCCGAGCAACGCAAAGAGCATTTCTTCCAACTATGCCCTGCGCAACACCGCCGGCGGCATTATCCACAGCGTCACCGGCAGCCCCGAGATCCGGGCCTCCGGTACCGGCGCCTTCTACAACGACGGCCAGTTCACCACCCGAACCGTCAACTTCTACGGCAACAAGATCGGCGGCGTCCAGCTCCACAACCAGACCACCTACGGTTCCCCCTCCACCGTCCAGACCGTCAACTGCTCCGGCGTCTTCGCCGCGGGAGCTCAGTACGGCATCATGAACAGTGGCAAGATCGGGGTCCTCACCGGCGGTTTGACGGTCTGCGCCAACTACAACGCCCTGTACAACTCTCCCACGGGAGCCACGACGAGCTACGACTTCGTCCGGACCTACACCGATAACACCGATGCCTCCACCGAGACCAAGCGCGAGGAGACCTACGTCCGCAACACCGCCGAAGGCAGCGTGATCAACACCATCGACGGCGTCCACTTCGTCGGCACGGGCAACAACAGCTACTACCTGCTGCAAAACCAGGGCAAGATCGGCAGCCTGAAGAACTCCGACTTCACTGCCGACAAACCCAGAGCCGGCGAGGGCTACGCCATGATTCTCAACGGCGACAGCCGTCAGAGCGGCCTGACCCTGGCCCGGGAGCCTTTTGCCTACGATTCGTACTATATTACGCCTTACAAGTATCATATCGACTATGACGTTACGGAGATCGACGAGATCGACAACATCACCGTCACCAAGAACGCGACTTTCGCCTTCCGAAATCTGGGCCGAATCAACACCTTGAAGAACAGCAGCTTTACCGGCACCCAGTACGTCTTTGTCAACACGGTCTCCGGTCCCTACGTCGAGCGGGACTACGTCCGCTACTACTCCGGCACGACGAAGTTCGCCAACACCAAGAACAACGGCAGCGACCTGACTACGGCCTATACCCGCCTTGCGGCGGAGATCGGAACGTTGCAAAACAACACGATCACCGGCACCTCCACGTATGCATTATACAACGGAGGCCATTTGGGTACCCTGACCGGCAATACGATCAGCTCCACCAATACCACGGTCTTCAGCAACAGCGGCGCTTCGATCCGGTCCTTTACCTCCAACATCCTCGATATCATTTCGGTCACCGCCACGGACTCCGCCTGCACCGTGATCTACGGCAATGACGCCAAGGTCAACGTGACCGATTACGACGCCCCCGCGGTTGATCTGATCGGCGCGGGCAACCACCTCTCCGGCACCTATCAGGTCCTGGTGAACCTGGGCGTCATCACTGCCATCAACGGCGGCAGCGATCCCGTGACCATCAGCTCCACCACCCAGAAGCAGGTGGGCGGTATCTACAACTACGCGGGCACCCTGGACGCCCGCACGGCCACGACCCCCTATACGGACGGGACCGCCGGGACAGCCGTCAACGAGGACAGCTATCTCAGCGCCCACATCGGCTCCATCAAAAACACCATCATCACCGCCAACGGCATCGGTATTCAGAACGGCAGCAGCAATGCGACCTATCTGCCTGTAATCGACGAGCTGGGCGAGGGCCTGGAGGTCCACGCCAACTGCACCACCGCAGGCTATCATACCGTTCTCAACACGACCTATGCGAAGATCGCGGCCATCACTGGCGGTATCTATGACGCCGCCACGGCTACCACCAACGCCTACCGGAACAACAATACTGTGGCCGAGCAGGCGACCCTGATCTCCGGCGGCGACTTCAAGGGCATGGCCGATACCCGTACCAACGCGATCTTCGAGCCCGACAACACGAGCCGCCAGACCTATCCCGCCGGCAAGACCCTGAGTGACGCGCCGGAGAACGTCACCTTCCACGACGGGACTACGGGGGAGGGCTACTACTTCGTGGGCACCATCGTCACCGTGACCTTCGACGCCAACGGCGGCACCGGGACCATGGAGCCCCAGACCGCCGCGGCGGACAAGGCCTTCACCCTGAACGCCAACGCCTTCACCCGGGAGGGCTACGAGTTCACCGGATGGAACACCGCCGCCGACGGCAGCGGTACGGCCTACGCCGACGGCGCGAGCCTGACCCTCAGCGCGGACCTCACCCTCTACGCCCAGTGGCGGGCCGTCCGGCTGGTGGACGTCTACTTCGTCGACCAGGACGACAACGCGGCTGCTTATGTCTATGCCTTCGGCCCCGGCGTCGAGAACGCGGCCTTCCCCGGCGTTCCCGTCACCGCCCAGGGCGTGGACGAGCACGGCGATAACTGGTACAAGATTACCCTGGACGCCAACGTCTACACCGGCGTAATCTTCTCCGGCGGCACCCAAGCAACCCAGACCACTGACCTGGGCCTGGGGACCGGAAACGCCATCGTCTACTACGTCAACAACCACACCGGTTACGCGGGCGATGACCTCTGGCCCGCGCCTCCCGTCGAGGTGGAGGCCACCTGTACCCAGCCCGGCTCCGTCACCTATACGGGCCTGCTGACCGGCGCGACCCATGTGACTACCATCCCGGCGCTGGGCCACGATTGGTCCGACTGGACGACCACCACGGAGCCCACCTGCACGGCTGCCGGTGAAAAGACCCGGAGCTGCTCCCGCTGCGACGCGGTGGAGACTGAGACCCTCGCGGCCCTGGGCCACAACTACGAGGACGTCGTGACCGCCCCCACCTGCACCGCGGGCGGTTACACCACCCACACCTGCTCCCGCTGCGGCGACAGCTACACCGACAACGAGACCGCAGCGCTTGGCCACGATTGGTCCGACTGGACCCTGAGCTCCGAGGCCACCTGCACCCAGGGCGGCCTGGAGGCCCGGACCTGCTCCCGCTGCGGCGAGACTGAGACCCGTCCCATCGAGGCCCTCGGCCACCGGGCCGGGACGCCGGCGGAGGAGAACCGTGTTGAGCCCAGCTGCACCAACGCCGGCGGCTACGATCTGGTGACCCGCTGCACCCGCTGCGGCGTCCTCATGGCGACAGAGCACCACGAGATCGCCGCCCTGGGCCACAACTACGAGGACGTCGTCACGGCTCCCACCTGTACCACCGGCGGCTTCACGACCCACACCTGCTCCCGCTGCGGCGACAGCTACACCGACAGCGAGACGCCCGCCCTGGGCCACGATTGGGGCGAATGGACAACCACCACCGAGCCCACCTGTACCGAGGCAGGCGTGAAGACCCACAGCTGCTCCCGCTGCAACACGACCGAGACCGCGACCGTCGCCGCCTTGGGCCATGACTGGGGCCAGCCCACCTACGCCTGGGCCGACGATTACAGCACCTGCACCGCGCGGGTCGTGTGTTCCCGTGATGCAACCCATGTGGAGAGCGAAACTGTCACTGCCGATTACAGCGTGACGACGCCCGCCAGCTTTGAGGCTCCCGGCGAGGGCCTGTATACCGCCAGCTTCCAGAACGAGCTCTTTGAGACCCAGACCCAGACCGTCGAAATCCCGCAGCTGGTCCATACCTATATTGACGTCTACGTCATCGACGACAACAACAACGAGAGCCTGAACCTCTACGTCTGGAAGGACGCCGACGGTTCCGAGCCCGCCGCCTGGCCCGGCACGGCCATGACCAAGCAGGGCGTAGACAAGGACGGCCATCCCTACTTCAAGACCACTCTCTGCGCCGACGATTGGGACCGCCTGATCGTCAACGACGGCACGCACCAGACTACCAACCTGAGATACATCAGCGACGCCAACGGCAGAGGCTACGTGGTCTACCGGATGCTGACCAATTGGACCAACATCGATCTGCCCGAGGACGTCTTCCCCGACGACGCGGAGCACAAAGAGGTGACCCAGACGCCCAGCTGTACGCAAGCCGGCGTCATCACATGGAGAGGTCTGCTGACCGACGAGACCATCCAGACCACCGTCGCGGCCCTGGGCCACGACTACGTTGCCGTCGTCACGGAGCCCACCTGCACCGCGGGCG
>CAMUYE010000015.1 GCA_947164825.1 uncultured Clostridia bacterium | reverse complement strand
TTCCGGGATATATCGCCCAGGGTGCGTTGAGACGATTTCCGCAGCGTCTTTCAAGTCTGCCGCTCCAACGAGCTCGCAGAATCGTTTGGCGGCGGCCTTATCGTTGAGCCTTGGCGGCCTGTCGTCCATGCAGACGTCTTCGTTCGGTTCGCTCAAAAACCGCAGAAGTTCTTCCCGACCGAGCATTCCTTCGGCAAACGCCGTATCTGTCAGGCCGCCGCCGTTGGCATAATCTTTCGCGCTGCTCAGCTCATACGCTTCCGGCTTCTCACAGATACCCGCCTTTACGGGATTTCGCAGAATATACCGCAATACCGTGAGAAAGTATGCGTCGTTCTCGACGGGCTCACTTTTGTAGCGATCCTGAAACAAATGTCCAACTCTGTCGTACTTTGCGTTATACCAAACAACGTACCTTGTGCCAATGCGTTTCATCGCCAATTCCAAGGGCTCTTTCCCGGTTTGAAGAAGCAGATGCACATGGTTCCCCATCAGGCAATACGCATACACCCGATATTCGCTGATCTCCTTGCACAACTCCAGCACCGCCAGGAAATGCCGGTTGTCCTCTTCATCCAGAAAAACTGTTTGCCGATTGATCCCCCGAAGCATGATATGATAGATTCCGCTTTCGCTTTTCTTTCGTGCCATCCGTGCCATGTCCATCACCGTTCAAATCTTATCATGTTCGCTTAGATTTGTCAACACAAAAGGACCGTCCCTGTGTGTTTCTAAAACGGCACAAAAACACCCGTTTTTCTGTGAAAAACGGGTGTTTTTGTGGAAGGGTTGTGCAAAAAAGATGCCACCCCCCAGAATGAATTTATGCCCCGGTATTAGAGCCGGGATTTTTTATATGCGTATTATAGCATAAGAGTAAGGAAAAAGCAACTGCTTCAAGGGATAAATTTGAAGCATAGTTTGGCAATTGCTTTCCATTACACAATGCCGCCATCCCGCTGCGATACCAGTCACCACAGTGGGTGGATGACGAAAAACATAAGCGATACAACGAAAAAACAAACTGGAAACACGACAACGGGGTTCGAAAGTAAAACATTTCGACGTTTCTATTCTGGAATTGATCGTTTTTTTATTTCTGAATTGGACAGCAAAACGTTCGAAGCCCGTAAGAAACAAGGAAAGCAGAGGCTGCAAATCGGACACCGATGGTTTGAATTTGTAACCTCTGTTCACCTGACTGTCAGAGCTCCAAATCTCCGTTTTGCTCCTGAAGATGATATTTTTTCATTTTTCTCCAAAGGGTCGAGGTGCTCATGCCCAGACGCTGGGCCGTCTGCTTGCGGTTTCCGCCGCAGCAGGCCAGAGCGTCCAGGATCCGGTCGAGCTCACGCTCAGCCCTGACCGACGCAGGACGCGAGGGTACGGGTTCCCGCCCGCCCACCGCGGCCTGGGCCAGGGGCAGGTCGATGGGGCCGCCCTCCGCCAGAAGCAGCATCCGCTGGGCCAGGCCGGAGAGCTGATAGAGGTTGCCGGGGTATTCGATTTTGGTCAGGTAGGCCAGGGCCGCCTCCGTCAGGGGCGGCCGGTCCCGGCCGGTATTGCGGGCCGCCTCCTCCAAAAAGCGCTCCAGAAGCAGGGGGATATCCTCCCGGCGCCGGGACAGGGGCGGCACCTCCAGGTGGAGGGCGGAAATGAGATAATAAAATTCCTCCAGGAGCTTTCCCTCCTCCTGAAGCCGGGCAAGGCTGTGCCGGGTGGAGGCAATGAAGCGCAGATCCACCCGCACGCTTCTGCCGCTTCCGGCCTCCCGCAGCTCATGGGTTTGCAGCACGTGGACCAGCCGGGTTTGCAGCTCCAGGGGTAGGCTTTCCACCCCGTTAAGATAGACCGTGCCGCCGTTTGCCAGCTCCAGCTCTCCAAAGGCGTTCTCCCCGGCGCCCGACCCGAAGAGACGAGCCTTCAAGGCCTCGCCGGAATAGGCGCCGCAGGGAATCTGCACAAAGGGCATGCCGCTGCGGGGGCTCTTGGCGTGGATGCGCTGGGCAAAGAGGCTTTTTCCGCTGCCAAGCTCGCCGGTGATCAGCACCGGGGTGTTCACCGCCGCATAGAGCTCCGCCTCATGCAGAACCGAACGGTAGGCTGCGCTCTGGCTGGGCTCCTCCAGGACCTCCCGCTGGGGAAAGGCCTTGACGGGCTCATAGAGCCAGTTTACCATCTGCCGCATTTCAGACTGGAGGTTCTCCGTGCGCATCAAGGTGAGGATCCTCAGCCCGGAATCCGGGTCCGGGGCGGCTTCCGACAGGCCGGCCACCAGCCGGTGACCGTTCCAGGTGATCAGGCCGCGGCTGTCCGGCCCCTCCCGCAGCTCCGCCAGGGACTGCTTCAGCTCCGGGCTGAGCCCGTCCTGGGCCAGCTCCGGAAAAGGCGCGCCCACCAGGGTCAATGCCTCCGAGTTGGCTTCCAGCACCCGGCCTTCGGCGTCCAGGGCCATGACGCCCAGGTTGATTTTCTCCTGGACGGCCCGGAGCACGGCGGTCTGGCGCATGCTCTGGCGGGTGTATTGCAGCAGGTTTTCCGCCTCGGAAACGCAGTCGAGCACATCGTTGTCCTCGTAGGTCACCCGGACGCAGCGGAAGGGAAAGCCGAATTTTTCCGCCAGAGCACCGCCTCTGCCGCCGCAGACGATGGCCTCCACGTGATTGGCCTGCAAATATTCCAGGGCTGTGGCGGCGTTGCTCTCGTCCTCGTAGCCCGCCACCAGAAGCTTGTCCCGGAACATGGTTTTATATTTCAGGATCGTCTGATACAGCCTGCCGTAGCGGCAGAAGCAGCCCACGGTCTTGGAGATCTTCCTCGCGGCGGTAACGGCCCGGGCCACGCTGATGACACTGTACTTCAACGTCACCACCGGAACCGGCAGCGCCTGGGAAAACTGCTCCGGCGTGCGGCCTGTGGCGATCAGAACCTTCGCCCCGTCCCGGATGGCCTCCCGGGCCCGCTTCAGGGCCTCCGGCTCCGACAAGACGCCCACATTGGGCCCATACACCGGATAGCTGGCGTTGTGCTCGGCAAGGATCTGGGGCAGATACCCCCGGTGAAAGCTGCTGGTGACAACAATCGCGATATCGCTCATAAGACCGCCCTCCGTTTTCTCTGCTTGCTTCCGTTTTTTGTGATTATTTTGATTATAGCACAAAAAACCGGCAGATTCAACGCAAGACGGAATCATTATTTATCGGGACCCGTCGGCTTGCCTCCGACGGGTCCCGGGTGTTTCCATGCTGTTTCGTTACTCGTAAACCGCGGTGCCGATCCGGTTCATAATGGCGTTGTAGATGCCCTGATGCTTCTCCACGTCGTTGCCCACGGTCCGATACCGCTCCAGCAGCACCTGCTCGCCGTTGAACTTGTCCCGGACGGCCTGCACCAGCTTCGGCGCGTCCGCAGGCCGGATGACGCAGATCCCGTCGGGATCGCCCACCAGGATGTCCCCGGGGAAAACCACCTTGCCGCCGCAGGAGACCGGAACGTTGATCTCGCCGGGGCCGTTCTTATAGGGGCCCTGGGGGGTGATGGCCTTGGCGTAAACCGGAATGTCCAGATTGTCCAAAGCGTCGCTGTCGCGGATGGCGCCGTCCACCACGATGCCCGCCAGCCCCTTGTTCTGGGCGTAGGTCATCATGATTTCTCCCAGAAGGGACCGGGTGGTGCAGCCGTTGCCGTCGATGACCAGGATGTCCCCCGGCTGGGCCAGGTCCAGGGCCAGGTGGATGAACACATTGTCCCCGTCCGGCACCTTGACGGTGAAGGCGGTGCCCAGCATATGGGTCCTCTTCCGGTTCACGGGGCAGATGTACTCCCGCATGCAGTAGAGCCGGTTCATCATATCTCCCACGTTGCTGGAGGGCAGGTTGCGGAACTGCTCCACCAGGGCGGGGTCCGGCCGATCGATGTGCGTATAGATTCTGTTGCCGATTTCACTCATGGCTGTTTGCCTCCTTTTCCAAATAGGGGAGCAGGCCGCCGGCAGAGATCAGGCTGAGCGCGAAGTCGCTCAGGCCCTCCGCCTGAAGGGTCCGGCCTGTGGTAAGATTCCGCACAGCTCCGGTCCGGATATCCACAGACAGCACGTCGTCGCGCCGCACCGCCTCCAGGATGCCCGGGCAGGTCAAAACCGGAAGCCCCAGATTCAGGGCGTTTCGGTAGCTGTAACGGGAAAAGCTGTCCGCCAAAACCAGGCGGATCCCCGCGCCCTGCAGGGCGGCGACGGGATGCTCCACGCTTTTGCTGCCGCAGCCGAAATCCCGGCCCGCCACCACGATCTCATAGCCCAGGCTCCGAAACAGCCCCGGGACGTCTTCGGCGCCGGGCTCCATTGTCTCAAAGACCCAGCGGCTCATTTCCGCCGCGTCCATCCGGTTCATGGTCCAGCGCTTTTCCGGGATGATCTGATAGACGGTGACCGCATCCCCGCAGAGATAGCATTTTCCCTCGATTTTCGTGTTCATTCGGCGCCTCCCTTCAGCAGGTCCTCCGGCATGGTGATTACGCCGGTGACCGCCGCGGCGGCGGCCGCGTAGGCAGAGCCCAGGTAGACCTCCGCCTCCGTGCTGCCCATACGGCCCTTGAAGTTCCGATTTGTGGTGCTCAGGCAGCGTTCCCCCCGCCCGATCAGGCCGGGGCCGTGGCCGGCGCAGGAGGCGCAGCTGGAGGTCAGAATCATGGCGCCGGCCTCCATCAGGGTCTGCATCAGGCCGCTGCGAACCGCCTCCAGGGCAATGCTCTGGCTGGCGGGGGTTACAAGCAGTCTGGTGCCCTCGGCCACATGCCTGCCCTTGAGAATCTCCGCCGCCTGCTGAAGATCCTCCAGCCGGCCGTTGGTGCACGAGCCGATGAACACCTGGTCCACCGGCAAGCCCAGGGACTGCCGCAGGGGGTGCACATTTTTCACCGCGTCCGGGCAGGCCAGCATGGGCTCCAGGGCTGAGGCGTCAAACTCCGCCTCGGCGGCAAACTTTGCGTCCGGATCCGAGCATAGCCTCGGCTGCGCAGGCGCGTGGGTATAGGCAAAGCTCTTTTCATCCGCCTCGAACACGGCGCACTTGGCCCCGCTCTCGGCCATCAGGTTGGCAATCACCAGCCTGCCCTCCACGCTCATCTCGTCGATGGTTGGGCCCACGATCTCCACCGCCCGGTAGATATAGGCCTCCTCCGGGAAGACGCCCAGCAGGGCCAGGGCCAGATCCTTGGCGGTCACGCCGGGCCGCAGAGCCCCGGAAACCCGGATGCGCAGGCTCTGGGGAACCCGCAGCCACATCTCCCCGGAGGCCAGGATGGAAACGGCGTCGGAGGCGGTAATGCCGCAGGAAAACGCGCCGAGGCCCGCGTACATGGTGGCGTGGGAATCCGTACCCACCGCCAGCTCATAGGGCCGGACAAAGCCCTCGCACATGAGCTGATGGCCGATGCCGTGGCTTCCGATCCGGGTGTTGTGGGTCAGACCGTATTTCTCGGCCTTTTCCCGGAACAGGACCAGCTTATCCGCCGCCTCCACGGTGAACGAAGGCAGATTGTGGTCGATGTTCAGAAAGACCCGGTCCGGGTGCGCCACCTTTCGGTAGCCCAGCGCCTCCAGCTTGGAAAACACAATGGCGCCGACATAGTCGTTGATCAGCAGCCGGTCCACCGGGACCGACACGATCTCTCCGGCTCTGGCGCTGCCGGTTCCGGTGTGGGAGCCGATCAGCTTTTCCGCGAGTGTAGAGCCCATCCTTCCGTTCCCTCCTTGTGTCAAAGGCTCAGGTGCCCTTCGGGCGGAGCCCCGTTATTTCAGCATTTTTTCGTAGTTGTATTTCCGGTCTACTTCCACCATGGACATGCCGGAGCGGATGTCGGCAATCATGTTTTCTTCCTTCCGGCACAGGGCCTCCGCCTTCTCCAGCACGTCGTCCACCCGCTCCCAGGGAACCACCACGACGCCGCTGTGGTCGCCCATGATCAGATCGCCGGGCCGGACCTGGACTCCGCCGAACTGGATGAGGGCGTTGGTGCTCTCCTCCATGGCCCGGCCCCGGGCCGTGGCCACTACGGTCCCCCTGGCGTAGACCGGGAAATTGATCTCAATGCAGTCGTCGATGTCCCGGGCAGCGCCGTCGATGACAACGCCGGAAACGCCCTTCATCTTGGCCCCGTTGGCCAGGCAGCCGCCCCAGCAGGAGATGTCCAGACGGCCGCCGTTGTCCACGACGATGACGTCGCCCTCCTCCGCCAGGTCGATGGCCTTGATGCCCAGATGGGTGGGATTCTTGGTAAGGCCGGCGGCGGTGAGCTTCACCGTCACCGCCCGGCCCACCACCTTGCCCCAGCTCTCCATGATGGGCCGGATGCCGTAGGTGGCGCCCCGCAGGCCCAGAGCGTCCAGGGCGTCAGAGAGATTGGTGGTGGAAAGGGCCTGGCAGCGCTGCCGATACTTAACGTCAAATTCGTTCATGCTCCGCCCTCCCGATCAGTAGACAAAGTAGCCGTCCTGGGCAATGGGGTAAATGGCCTCATAGGCCTCGGCATACTCGCAACCCTTGCGGCCGAAGCTGCCGGCGTTCACCGCCCGGTACTTGGCTCTGTCCACATAGCTGGCAGCCAGCTTCTTTTTCAGCTCGAAGGTGGCCATGGCGGCCTTCTTGGTCTCGATGACGTCGGTGATATCCACAAAGAGATTGGGCTTGAAGCCGTTGACCTCGCTGGCATGGGGCTCAAAGCAGAAGATGGGAGCCCGCTCAATGGGCTTGAGGTCGTCTACAAAGATGCCCTGGCCGGTGGCCGCCTCCAGGGACATATTCACATAGGGGAAGATGGTCCCGTGGTCGGGGTTGAACAGGTCGGTGTTGTGGTGGGTCAGAATGAGATTGGGCTTGCTCTGGCGCATAAAGCGAACCATCCGATAGATCTTCTCCTGGGTGATTTCAAAGCGGTAGTCCTGCAGGTCCCACATCTCGTAGCGGGAAACCCCCAGGATCTCCATGGCCCTGGCAAAGTCCTTCCGCCTGAGCTCCTTGGCCTGCTCGGTGTTCAGACCGCTCTTGAACAGCTCGTTGGCCTCGCCGCCAGTGCCCATAGTCAGCACTACCACGTCCACCAGGCCGCCCAGCTTCACGTGCTTGGCAATGGCGCCTGAGCAACGCCAGAGCACGTCGCCGGGATGGGCCGAAACAACGAGCATTTTCTTTCCGTTCATATCCATAGTTCAGTTTCCTCCGTTCAATGATTCATCAGCCCTTAAAAGGTGACCTGCCACTTGATGCCGTCTTCATCGATATGGTTTGTAATAAATCGTCCGGAATCCACAGACAGGTGAGGCGCTTTGTTAAAGCGCATGCCTTGGGCTTTCAGCTCGTCATAGGCCACCTGATCGGCAATACGCATACAAACGTGATTGAAGCCAAGGCTGTCCTGTTCCCGCTTGGTGCAGAGCTCCAGGATTAGGCCGGGCTGGGCGTCGCTCTCCACCTCCACGGAGCCGCCGTGATGCGGCGTCCGCCTGGTGACGCGATAGCCAAACTTCGCCAGCATCACCGCAGTTTTTTCGGGGTCCGCTACGACAAACGCAAGATGGTCGATCATATCTGTCCTCCTGATGTACGCTTTCGCGTGATTTCGTTGTTGTTAAGCTTCCTTGTCAAAAAGGTGACAGGCCACCAAGTGACCTGGCTCCGCCTCCCGCAGCTCCGGCCGCTCGGTGTAGCAGCGCTGGCCGCAGGATGCCGCAAATCTGCAGCGAGGATGGAAGGGGCAGCCGGAAGGTGGATTGATGGGAGACGGCACCTCGCCGCTGAGGAGGTTCTCCTCCTTTTTCAGGTCAGGATCCGGCTCCGGGACCGCGGAGATTAATCCCTGGGAATAGGGGTGCAGGGGATTGCGGTAGAGCTGGGACTTGGGAGATACCTCCACCAGACGCCCCAGATACATGACGCCGATGTCATCGGAGATATGCTTCACCGCCGCCAGGCCGTGGGCGATAAAGAGATAGGTCAGATCGTATTCCTTTTTCAAATCCGCCAGCAGGTTCAGAATCTGGGACTGTATGGATACATCCAGTGCAGAGACCGGTTCGTCGCAAATCACCAGCTTGGGTTTCAGGGCAATGGCCCGGGCAATGCCAATGCGCTGCCGCTGACCGCCAGAGAACTCGCTGGGCCTTCGGGTCATCATGGAGTCGGGCAAGCCTACCACGTCCATGAGCTCATGGACCCGCTTGCGCAGCTCCTCCTTACCGCATTTCTCGTGGAGCTTGATCGGCTCAGAGATGATATCGAAGACTGTCATCCGGGGGTCCAGTGAGGAGTAGGGATCCTGGAAGATCAGCTGCATATCCCGCCGCAGCCGCAGCAGTTCTCTGCCCTTGAGATCGGTAATGTCCCGGCCGTCGAAGAGGATGCGGCCTGTGGTCTCATTGTAGAGCCGCAGAATCGCGCGGCCCAGGGTGGATTTACCGCAACCAGACTCGCCCACCAGGCCGAAGGTTTGGCCCTTGGTAATGATCAGATTGACACCATCCACCGCTTTCACGTCACCGATTTTTTTGCGAATCAGACTTTTGTTATATACTGGGAAATAAACCTTCAAGTCCTGCACCTCCAAAAGAGGCCGCGCGTTCAAGATCTGTTCACTCATCTGTTTGCACCTCACACGGATAGTGGCAGGCCACGAGCCTCCCAGGAGCAGCCTCACGAAGTGTCGGCTTTTCCGCCTTACAGCGCTCCTGGGCCTTTTTGCATCTGGAGCAGAAGCGGCAGCCGGCAGGCAGCGCCAGGGGATTCGGAACCATGCCCTCGATGACGTTCAGCCGCTCCACATCCTCGTCCATCTTGGGAATGGAACTCAAGAGGCCTTCGGTATAGGGATGCAGGGGATTTTTATAGAGGGGACGCACCGGCGACTGCTCCACGATCTCTGCACCATACATGACGATGACCCGGTCGCAGGTCTGGGCGATGACGCCTAGGTCATGGGTAATCAACATGACAGATTTGTTCTGGGTCTCCTTGATCTCCCGAATCAGCCGCAGGATCTGGGCCTGAATGGTGACGTCCAGGGCTGTAGTGGGTTCGTCGGCGATCAAGATGGAGGGGTTGCCTGCCAGGGCAATGGCAATGATGACTCTCTGCCGCATGCCGCCGGAGAGCTGATGGGGATAGTCGTCCACCCGCTTTTCCGGAGCCGGGATGCCCACTAACTTCAGCAGATCGATGGCCCGCTCCCGGGCCTTGGCCTTGCCCATCTTACTGTGCTGCCGGATGGCCTCAATGATCTGGGCGCCTATGGTATACACCGGGTTCAGGGCCGTCATGGGCTCCTGGAAGATCATGGCAATCTCATTGCCGCGGATATCCTGCATCTCCTTTTCGGAGCATTTTAGCACATCCCGGCCCTTCAGGAGCACCTGACCCTCTGTGATCTCGCCGGGGGGAATAGGGATCAGCCGCATGGTGGACATGGAGGTCACACTCTTTCCGCTTCCGGATTCTCCCACGATCCCGAGGATCTCCCCCTCCATGAGCTGGAAGGAGACGTTATCCACTGCGAGGACGATGCCATCATCGGTGAAAAAGCGAGTCGTCAAGTTTTTGACGTCCAGCAAAACCTTGAGGGTATTCTGGCTTTCCATATCGTCCTCCGTTCCGTCACTCCATGCGCCAGATGATCCGCAGACCGTCTCCGATCAAGTTCACACCCAGCACCAGGATGGCAATGCAGATGGCAGGAATCCCACTGACCCACCACTCGGTATTCATATAAGCCTGTCCCTCGGAGATCATTCGGCCCCAGGTGGGGAAGGGCTTGGAAACGCCCAGACCCAGATAGGCCAGGCCGGACTCCGCGATGATCGTAGAGCCCACCAGCAATGTGGAGAAGACCATGGTGGTGGGGACGATGTTGGGGATCAGGTGATGGATAATAATTTTCCGATTGTTGGCGCCCATGACCCGGGCCGCCGTTACGTATTCATAATTACTCTGGACGATGGCCTTGGAGCGGGTCTGGCGGAAAACGGAGACCCATTCGTTCAGGGCCAGGCAGAGAGCCAGCACAAAGACGCTGGAACCAAAGATAGCGATGATCATTATGACAATCAGAAACAAGGGGATAGAGATGTTGATTTCGCAGATCATGCTCAAAACGCTGTCCACCCAGCCCCGATAATAGCCGCTCAAAACGCCCAGGAAGGTGGAGAGCAAGGCACACAGGGCCACAGTCAGCAGGGCAACCAGTACGGAAACCTGGCCGCCAGCCATGATCCGGCTGGTCATGTCCCGGCCCAGGGGGTCGGTACCCAACAGGTAGAAGGTTCCACTTTTGCCGGTGTGGAAGGGAGCAACAAGGCGGTCGGCCAAGTTGCCGCTGACTGGGCTGTGGGGTGTCCAGAACAGAGACACGCCTACCATCAGCACAACAATCAGCACCAGAATGCAGCCCACGATCAAGCGGGGAACGCCCTTCTTTCGATACCAGGGCAAATGCCCGTTTCTGTACCGCCGGTCATTTTTCGTCGTTTTCACAACACCGTACTCCTTTCCTCTATTTTTTCCGGATCCGCGGATCCAGTGCGAAGTAGGACATATCCACCGCCAGGTTCACAATGACGAAGACCGCAGCAATATAGGGGATCACAGCTTGAATCGTGGGATAATCACGGGCTGAGATAGCGGAGATCAGAAGCTCGCCCACGCCGTAGTAGCGGAAGAGAGTCTCCACATACACCGCTCCGGTCAGCAGGCCGCCCAAGCGGGTGCCGATCATGGTTACGATGGGGATCAGGACGTTACGAAGGCCGTGCTTAAAGAGCACCACCGTTCGGGACAGGCCCTTGGCCTTTGCGGTTCGCAGATAGTCGCTGTTCAGGATCTGGCCCAGCTCCGTTCTCGTAGTTCTGGTGAAAGTCACGATGTAGCGGAAGGACAGACAGAGCATCGGCATGATAAAAGAGTTGAAGTCTCCGTAACCTCCCGTTGGCAGCAACTTCCATTTGACTGCCAGCAGAGCGATCAGGATCATGCCGATGTAGAAGTTTGGAATCGAGGTAATGGTCATCTGGATCGAGAAAGTCAGATTGTCGAACCAGGAGCCCGGCTTCATGGCACAGATGGTTCCCAAGGGAATCGCGATCAGGATCGAAAAGATAATGACTGACGCCGCCAGGATAAAGGTTCTCGGTAATCGCTGGAGGATCAGACTGATGACCGGCTGGTTGGGTTTACCGTGGGTGAGATATTGATAAGAGTACCCCAGGTTTCCGGTAACCAGGTTTTTGACATATACGGTAAATTGTTTGAGGATTGGCTCGTCCAGGCCCCATTCCTCCCGCAGGGATTCCACAAATGCTTCATCTGTGTCCATGCTGCCTGCGAGGATGCTGGCAGGGTCGCCCGGGGCCATACGAATCAGCAGGAAGACCACGACCATCGTCACAAAAATGGTCAAAAGGCCGCGGAGTAATCGTTTTCCGATGAATTGTCCCACTGGGGTGCCCCTCCTTCTTTGAAAGAGTAATCAGAGTTGAATCAAAAGCCCGGGCACGGGCTGTCATCCGTGCCCGGGCAGCGTTGTACGGTTGCTTGGGTTTGACTTCGGACTATGCGCAGGGATCCGTATGTTTATTCAAAAGAGCAGTTGTAGAACATGCAGAAGGAGTTGGGCAGGTTGATGACGCCCTTGAGGTCGGGAGTATGGCCGTTGCTGGCCACCTCATGCACGCCCCAGATCACGGGATGGTAGGACCAGTACAGGGAGTTGGCCTGTTCCAGCAGGGAGACACGCTCTTCAGCGGTGATGCCGTAGGAATTGGCCTTGCTTACCAGCTCCTGCACGTCGGGGAACTGGGTGGAGTTGGCGCGAGCTGCCGTGCCCATCTGACGGATGTAGTAGATGGAGCCGCCGTAGTAAGGCCCGGGCATACGCTGGGCGGTCATGTCGATCTCGCCCTTCTTGGCAGCGTCACTGAACGCGGCTTCCTCCACCACTTCCAAGCTGACCTTGATGCCAACAGCCTCCAGGTAGGCGGCCACAGCCTCGCAGACCTCGTTCTGACCGGAGAACTCGCCGGTGAAGTAGTGCAGTTTAATAGGCGTATCGTCGTAGCCAATCCGATCCAGGATGGCCTTCGCCTCATCGGGATCGTACTTCAGCGGGTCTGTATCCTTAGCTCCGAGGGTGGTGGGATCGGCAATACCGGCCAGGATAGTGGGATAGCCACCCATCAGAGAGTCGCGGATGGATTCATGGTCAATAGCGTAGATGCAGGCCTGGCGGAAGTCTACGTTCCGGAGCCAGGAGTCCTCCGGCACGTTACCGTTCCAGAAAATCATGTCGATGCCCACCACAGGGTAAATATCCACGGTGAAGCCCTTTTCCTTCAGACTGTCGGCGGAGCTCAGGGGCACCACGTAGGCGAAGTCATAGTCGCCCGCCTGGAGGCCGGAGACACGAGCGGTCTCGTCGGCAACCCAGTCGAAGACGATCTTCTTAATCTTAGGCGCACCACCCCAGTAGTCCTCGTTGGCAACCACGGTACAAGACAGTCCGGGATCGAAGGCTTCGATCTTATAGGGGCCGGTGCAGACGGTATGGGTGAAAAAGAGCTCGGCGCCCTCTTCCTGATACTGCTTCGGCGCAAACATGGGAACACGGGCAAGCAAAGCAGGCATATCGGGGCAGTAGGCAGGAGTGATGATGTTCACCGTAAGATCGTCCACCACTTCGGCGGAGGGAGGCCAGGCGTCGCCGAACTGGCCACTGTAACGGAAGTACTCCGCAATGTACTCGATGTTAACCTTCACGGCCTCGGCATTAAACTCCTCGCCGTTGGTAAACTTGACACCGTCTCTGAGCTTGAACTGCCAGGTGAACTCATCCAAGGACGTCCAGGAGAGAGCCAGGCAGGGCTCCACACCGCCGTCGGCGGTGGAACGAGCCAGAGGATCGCCCACATGGAGCATGACCTGAGTGGCCAGACCGTTGCCGTTGGGGCCGTCGATCACGTCGATTTTCTGGTTCATGGCCACCTTGAGGACCGTGGGGTCCTTGGTTGTGGCGCTGGGGACATTGCTTTGGGGAGCCTTGGTGTTGTCAGTAGCGCCCTGCTGGCTACAGCCCACCACTGTCAGGAGCATCAGCGCAGCCAGGAGGAACGCGAAAAGCATACGTGCCTTTTTCATGTAAATATCCACCTTTCTTTTTTGATTTTTTGTTGTTATTTGCTTTTGTGCCAACAATTGCTTGCAAGCACATTATAGCAGGTTCGACAAGAAAAGAGAATATTAGTCCTATTTATTTTGTATAATTGTACAAAAATTTGGGGGAAACCTTGTGTTTTATGCAAAAGCCGTAGGATAAACCATTCCCATGGCAAATATCATGAAATGTCATTTGAAATTGAAATGAAATGAAAGTGAAATACTGCATCAAAACTGCGGCATCAGTCGGCGCAAAAGTCCGTGGGCTCTCGTGGGAATCCTAGCCACTAAATCCGCTGCGCTGCACTGAGTAAACGGCAGTCGTTAGAGAAAGATACATCTCATTGTTTTTTCAATTTGTGAATTGGACAGCAAAACGCTCGAAACCCGCAAGAAATAAGGAAACAGAGGCTGCAAATCGGGCACCGATGGTTCGAATTTGTAACCTCTGTTCAGCCATCTGAGATCTGTGCCGTGCCATTTTTTTGTGTTTGTATCTGTTCACCTTGGCTAACCATCTAAATTATTTTGGTTATACACGTAAAGGAAATCCGTTTGAGGAATACGGCTTCACCAGGCGGGAGGCGGAGGTGGCGAATATGCTTCTTATGGGTAAGGACCCCACTGGTATTGCCTCGGAACTGGCCATCAGCCCAAACACCGCAAAGGTACACATTCAGAATCTCTACCGAGAGGCAAACGTGTCCAGCCGCGCAGAGCTTCTGTTTATCATGAACCAGCACAGGAAGGAAGCGTGAGCAGATGGTTTTTGCCTCTCTCGAAACTTTTCCATGGCCTGCTTAAAGAGCTCCTGGGCGGCGGGCTATAGGTAATCCCTTCCATGTCAAGCCATTTTTTTCTGATTCTACAGGGCCTCCCCATTGGAGCGGATTACGGTCTGATACCACCAGAAGCTGTCCTCCGGAAGCGCTCCAAGCTGCCGGATGGGCCTCTTCCGGGCTGCCGGCGTAGAGCTTCACCTGAAGCTGCCGTTCCACTTCATCCTTGAGTGGAATGCGGTCGGCGGGTTCGCCTACGTCATTGAAACGAGTATAGCACAGCGGCAGAAAATATACAGGTCGAGCTTTGCCGCAATGTTCCGGCAACACGGGGCAGATTAAAAGGGGCAGTGAATGTCCGGTAAAGCACGAATACGATTGCTGCACTGCAGGAGCAAAAAAGGGCTGGCAGTTCTTCTGTCAACCCTTTTTCTTTGCACGTTTTTGCTTCTCCGCCTGAACCGCCTGGAAGAGTTCTTTGGAGATGATTCCCTCGTGATTGTTCTCATAAAGATATTGCGTTATCACGCCTTGATTCTCTTCCTGGGCCCCCGTGAAGGGGTTGGGAACGTAAGTCTTTTGGAGCAACACGTTTCCAGTATATTTTTCGTTGGAAAGCAGCTTGTCAATGGCCCGGGGTGTCCAGGTTTCTTTCCCGGTGGGAGATAGAAACCCGTGCCGCTGCAATTCCTTAGAAATCCCGGACAGGCTAATACCTCCCAGGTACAGATCAAAAATCAGTCGGACGATCTCCGACTCCTGGGGCTCCGCAATCAGTTTACCACTTTCGTCGTGGGTATAGCCATAGCAGATTCGGCTGGCCAGTCTTGAGTTCCCCGAGGCGAAACCGGATTTGAGGCCCCATCGGATGCTCTTACTTTTTTGCAGGCTTTCCTCTTCCATAAATGCTGCATAGATTGACATTGCAGTTTCCGTCCTTTCTCTGCTTAAATACAGGTGTTCGTTTTCAAAAAATACGTCGACCCCCAGCTTCCGCAGTTGGCGGATTGTAACCAGGAAGTCAACCGTGTTCCGCGCAAAGCGGCTGATGGATTTGGTATAGATCAGGTCGATTTTCTTCTTCCTGCAATCCCGAAGGAGCTTTTGGAATTGCGCTCTTTTTTTCACGTTCAATCCGCTGGCGATTTCCGCATAGACCCCAACGAACTGATAACTCGGGTCAGATCGCAATCGGATCATTTCCGTGTAATACGCAATCTGCGCCTGCAGACTGTGCTCCGGCTCCGCCCCGCCCTTGCTCACGCGGCAATAAGCCGCAACTCTGATCTTCTTCATATCATCCCGCCCCATGATAATTTGTGATATTATATCAGGGCGGAAAAAGAAATACAAGCCTGCCCTTTTGAGGACAAGCTTGTATACTTATCATGGAGCTACTGGCCGGACTTGAACCGGCGACCTGCTGATTACGAATCAGCTGCTCTACCGACTGAGCCACAGTAGCATTTGGTTTTGCTAACGTATTCTATCACATTTTTTTCGTTCCGTCAACAAGAAAATATGACGAAGTTTCGCGGAAAATATCACGAAGTTTCGTTGGAACGCGGCGAAGCTTTGCAGGATTGTGACGGAGGTTTGCGGGGAAATGCGGCGAAGATTCGCGGGGGAATGCGGCGAAGATTCGCGGGGGAATGCGGTGAAGCTTCGCGGCATCGGGAAAGGAAGCGTTCTGAGAGCTTCCCTGACGCAATCGGGCGCTCACGGGTCGAAGAGAGAAAGCTGCGGCTGTTTTTCCGGCAGCTCCGCAATATAGCGGAAGCAGGCGTCGGGGTCGTGCAGGACGCCGCGCTGTTCGCATTCCGTGTGAAACAGGCGTATCAGAGCTGCGCTGTTGGGGCTGTTGAGTTCATAGGCGTTTCCGTAGAGCCTGCGGTATTGCTCGGATAGCCCCGGGAAATGACGATCCAGGGCGCGGTAATAGTACTCCCGGTCTCCCTCGCGGAGGGTGAGACCGGCGTTCCAGCAGACGATCCCCTTCACGCCGGCGTCGAAGCAGCAGTCCAGGATCCGGCGCAGGTTCTCCTCCGTGTCGGTGAGAAAGGGCAGTATGGGCGTCATCCATACGACGGTGGGGATCTGCCGCGCCTGGAATTCCTTCAGAACCTCATAGCGCCGGGTGCTCGTGCAGACATTCGGCTCCAGGATGCGGCTGAGCCTGTCGTCGGCCACGGTCAGGGTCATCTGCAGGACGCTCTTTGCCCGCCAATTGATGCGCTCGAACAGATCGACGTCCCGCAGGACCAGGTCAGACTTCGTGAGGACCGAGGCCCCGAAACCGTAACGGTCGATCAGCTCCAGGCAGCGCCTGGTGAGCTGGAGCTCCCGCTCGCAGGGCTGGTAAGGGTCGCTCATGGAGCCGGTGGAGATCACGATCCGCTGGCGCTTCTTTTTCAAAATCTCCTCCAGCAGGGCGGGGGCGTTCTGCTTGACCTCGATATCCTCGAAGGCGTGCGTAAAGTGATAACAGGCGCTTCGGCTGTCGCAGTAGACGCAGCCATGGGCGCAGCCCCGATAGAGGTTCATCCCGTTCTGGCGGGAGAGCAGGGATTTTGCTTCCACAAAATGCATGGCAGTGTATCCTTTCTCCGATCTGTTTGCCTGCTTTATGAGACGACGGTTGCTTTTTCGGCAGAATCCTGCTATAATATAGCACAAAAACCGGGAGGGAAATGATGATATATCTTGTGGGGCTCGTCCTGATCGTTCTGGTCGGATTGCTCGGCAGCCTGTATCTGTCGAATGCTTTCAGCAAATTCCGGGCGATTCGGAGCCTGAGCGGGGAAAGAAAATGGCTCGGCCGTCTGATCGGCTTCGGGCTGCTGGCCGGCGGTTTTGCCCTGTTCACATGGCTGCTGTCCGTTCTGGACGCCGCCATTATCCTGCTGCATCTGCTGTTTGCCTTTCTCCTGTATGGGCTCGTGTTCCGGATTTTCAGAAGAAAAACGGGAGAGCAGCCGAAGCGTAACTGGCAGGGCTGGCTGGCTCTGCTGACGGCGGGCGTGTATCTGCTCATCGGGTATTTCCAATGCATGCACGTCTGGAAGACGGAGTACGCGCTGTCCACCGAAAAGGCCGTGGGGGAGCTCCGGATCGCTCTGCTGGCGGATTCCCATTTGGGCACCACCTTTGACGGAGAGGGCTTTGCTGCGTATCTGGAGGAGATCTTGCAGGAGAAGCCGGACCTGATTGCGATTTCCGGGGACTTTGTGGACGACGACACCCGGCGCCGGGATATGCAGCTCGCCTGCGAGGCGCTCGGGAAGGCGGAAACGCCGTACGGGGTCTGGTTCGCCTATGGCAATCACGACAAGGGATATTTCAACAGCAGGGACTTTTCCGCCGAGGAGCTTGCGCGGACGATGGAGGAGAACGGAATCCATATCCTGGAGGACGAAACTGCGGAGCTCGGAGGGATCTGCCTGGTGGGCAGAAGGGACGCCTCCTCCGGACCCCGGAAGGAGCTGTCCGCCCTGCTTGAAGGGGTCGGGACGGACCGCTACGTTATCGTTCTGGACCATGAGCCCACAGACTTCGAAAAAGAGGCCGCCACCGACGCGGATCTCGTGCTCTGCGGGCATACCCACGGCGGCCAGATGATCCCTCTGGGGCTGGTGGGACTGTGGTTCGGCAACAATGATCGGGAATACGGATACGAGACCCGGAACGGAACGGAGTTCATTGTCACCTCCGGAATCTCCGACTGGGCGGTCCACTTCAAAACCGGCACACGCTCGGAATACGTGATGATTACCGTAACCGGCTCGCGCTGATCCGAGAAACAGCCGCGGAGGCGCATCCTGCGCCTCCGCGGCGTTATCATGCGGAAAAACGTCCGGTCTGACCCTTGGATATAAATTATGTTCTACATAACTATGGCGAGCATTACTTGCGCAGAACCCGAACGTGGCCGCTCCCGGCGGCGTCGTCCAGCATCCGCAGGAAGCGTTCGGCATAGTCGCCCAGGCGCTCCCGCAGCAGCTCCTCGTGCTTGACGGTGATGATCCGGTCCTTGCCGGGGTCCGTCAGCACGTCGAACACCGCGTCCAGGTTCTTCCCGCAGTCTTCGGGCAGGCTCAGCTTCTGCCGGAGCAGGGCGTGCAGGCTCTCCTTGTCGGTGATCCGCTTTGCGTTGATGGTCGCTCTCATGTTCAGTCCTCCCATCCGTCGTAGAGCTGGGTAAAGCTCTCGTAGTGGTCGTCGGTGTAGTAGATCAGGCCGTCGTTGGAAAAGATGATCCGCTTTGCGCCCCGGGAGCGGGCGTTCAGGGTGCCGATGTCGCACTCGGTCCATTCCCGGCCCTTGGCGTCGGGGAGCAGGCCTTCGTAGTTGCCGAAGTGGCTGCCGCCGATACACTTGCCGGGGGCGTAGGGCCGCAGATCTCCGCCGGGCCAGCCCAGGGCCTCGGCCTGCTTCTTCGTAATATAATTGGAGGGCAGGTGGCGGAAGAGGTGGATGTAGAGCGCAACCTCCTCCTTGGAGTCGTAGATCCCGTCCTCGGTGACGGTCAGGCCGGGTTCCGTGGTGGGGACGGCGGGTTCCGTGGCGGGAACCGTGGTGTCTGGCGCGGCGGCGTCCGTGATGGGCTGCGTTTGGAGCGCTTCATCCGTGCTCCGGGCGCTGCCCTCGCTGCCATCGCTGCCTTTCGTTACGATCTGGAGCCCGCTGCCGTAGCTTGAATCCACGGGATCGAGATCGTAGAGCATGCAGCCGGCCAGGGAGCCGATGAGCAGCAGGACCAAAAGAATGCTGAGAATCCGTTTCAAAATGCGTCGCCTCACTTCTTTTTTTGTCATTATAGCAATCCGGCCTCCGAATTGCAAGAAATAATCGAAAATCTTGCAAAAAACCCTTTTCAAACACAATGGCTTGTGATACAATTTACTGTAAGCACAAGATAAAGGAGATCGGCTCCATGATATATGCATATGACGAGATCTATTCCCGGGCAGCCGGCCGAGGCCGGCTGACGGCGCTGCGGGACGCCCTGATCGCCGACGGTCACAGGCCGGAGACGATTCGCTTCTTTACGGCTCCGGGCCGGACGGAGCTGGGCGGCAACCACACGGACCACCAGCACGGCCGGGTCCTGGCGGCCGCCGTGGACGTGGACACCGTGGCCGCCGTCGCCCCAAACGGGCGCGGCGAGATCCGGCTCTGGTCCCAGGGCTTCCCGCCCTGCCGGGTCTGTCTGGATCCGGACGAAAATCCCCCGGCGGCGAAGGAGAGCGTCCAGTCCCTGCTCCAGGGCATGGCGAGCCTCTGCGCGCCTCTGGGCGAGGCCTGCGGCCTGGACATCCGGGCCTCCTCCACGGTGCTGCCGGGAGGCGGCCTCTCCTCCTCGGCTTCCTTCGAGGTCCTGCTGGCGGAAATCTTCAACGTCCTCTGGTGCGGGGACCGTCTGGGCCCCCTGAAGCTGGCCGAGCTGGGCCAGCGGGTGGAGAACGAATGGTTTGGCAAGCCCAGCGGACGGCTGGATCAGTCCGCCTCCGCCGTGGGCGGGGTCACCTGCATGAATTTTGCCGACCCCGACGCCCCCGAGGTGGAAAAGCTGGAATTCGACCCGGAGGCGGCGGGCTATGCCCTGTTCATCGTGAACTGCGGCGCCAGCCACGCGGATCTGACGGGGGAATACGCCGCGATCCCCGGGGAGCTGAAAAAGCTCTGCGCCGTTTTCGGCAAGTGCGTCCTGGCGGAGCTGCCCGAGGCGGAGTTCCTGGCCCGCCTGCCGGAGCTGCGGACCGTATGCGGCGACCGGGCCGTGCTGCGGGCCATGCATATCTATGACGAGAACCGCCGGGTCACGGCCCAGCGGGACGCCCTCAAGGCCGGGGACTTCGACGGTTTCCTGGCCCTGGTGCGGGAGTCCGGCCTCTCCTCCTGGCGCTATCTGCAGAACGTGACCCCCGCGGGGGCGGCGGCGGAGCAGCCCATGGCCCTGACCCTGGCCCTCTGCGAGAAGCTCCTGAAGGGCCGGGGCGCCTGCCGGGTCCACGGCGGCGGCTTTGCGGGAACGGTCCAAGCCTGGGTCCCCCTGGATATGGCGGAAGCCTTCCGGGCCGGGATCGAAGCTCTGCTCGGTCAGGGCGCCTGTCAGCGCCGGAATATCCGGGCGGTGGGAGCGGCGGAGATCCAAATGTGACCCGGTCCGACAGCGGTTGACATAATTCGACAAAATTCCCCTTGAAATGTCGAAAAAGCAAGGAAAATTCTGGGTTTTTCCATGGCTTTTCTCCTTGAAAAGCATGGATTTTTGTGGTAAGTTATCCCTGCTGCAGAAAGAAACAGGCAATACCAAACACAGGTAAGGAGAGGAAACTATGGAAAAACGCACGACCGTCCTGGTTGCGGACGGAAGCGAGGAATTCTGCGCCCAGCTTTCTGCGGCGCTTCAAAACGGCGGATATCAGGTCTTGGGAACGGCCACGGACGGACAATCGGCAATGGAACAGCTTCGGGCTTCGGCGCCGGAGGTGCTGGTATTGGATCTCATGCTGCCCAAGGGGGACGGCGTCGCGGTGGTCGAATCCGTGCCAAGGGAGAAGCGGCCCAAGCTGCTGCTCCTGGCCGCCTTTGCCACGGACTATGTCTCCGGCATTGCCGCGTCCCTCGGCGCGGAGTATCTGATGCTGAAGCCCTGCACGGCGCAGACCGTAGCCCAGCGGGTCAGGGACATGCTGGAGGCGGATCAGGCCGCCGCGGATCGCCGCCTCAGCGCAGAGCCGGATATTGAGACCATGGTCACCAACGTCATCCACGAGATCGGCGTCCCGGCGCATATCAAGGGCTATCAATATCTCCGGGAGGCCATCATCATTGCCGTGGGGGATATGGAGGTCATCAACGCCATCACGAAGGTCCTCTACCCCCAGGTCGCCAAGACCTTTTCCACCACGCCTTCCCGGGTGGAGCGGGCCATCCGCCACGCCATTGAGGTGGCCTGGGACCGCGGGGATCTGGACACGCTCCAGCGCTTCTTCGGCTACACGGTCTCCAACACCAAGGGAAAGCCCACGAATTCCGAGTTCATCGCGTTGATCGCCGACCGCCTCCAGCTCCAGCTCCGCAGCCAGAAGATCGGGTAACGCATCCGCGTTCATTTTCAAAAAACAGAAAGACACCTTCTATTGATCGGGCAAACACGGCCCCGTCAATAGAAGGTGTTTTTTGCAATACGCGCAAGCGCCGCGGTTCTTGCCGGTGCGGCGGGGGACCGGCGTTCTTCTCGCTGCTGCGATTCTGTTCCTTATTCTTTTTCCAGCCGCCTCAAATACAGAAACCTGGCAAAGAGGATGGCGCACAGCAGGTCGAGGGCGACCAGACCGCCCAGAGCCCAGAGGAGCTGGCCCCGGTTGATGGGATCCCAGACCACCATGGGGACCAGTTCCAGGGCCTCGGCCATGGTACAGCCGTAGCGCTGGTTATCCAGGAAGATCTGCTCCGCAAAGGCGTACCAAAGCCCGGGCAGGGCAGCCAGAGGCGTCAGGACCGCGGCCAGCGCCGCCCCGAGGCCGGAATATCGGCGGGCCAGCAGGCAGTAGCCGCCCAGGGACAGCAGAAAGCCCGCCGCGCCGGCGATCCCGGTGAAGATATCGCTTCTCAACAGCAGCCAGGCCAGAGGCGCGGCGGGCAGGGCGCCCAGCAGCGCGCCGAGGCAGCCGAGCAATCGACGTTCCGGCCGTTCATTCACGCAGCGCTTCCTCCTCTCCGGACGATCGCGGGAAAATTTCGCTTTATCCGTCCCGGTGTGAGCACCGGGGCGGCTTCTTTTCAAGGGAAAGGTTTCATCAATCCACCTGAATGTAGAATACCTGCAGGATGGCTTCAAAGAGATCCATCTCATCCAGGTAACAGACGGTGCTGCCGTTGAGCTTGTCGAAGGAGCCGTGCAGGTCCCGGAAGTGATAGTCCGCGTTGTGACTGAGGAAGGTGGAACTCAGGAAGGTCACGTCGGAAACGTCCAGATTCGTCACCATATAGGGCGCCAGCGTGGAGAAGAGATCCGCCGGGAAGCTGAGGGACTGCTTGGATTTCGCCACAGCCAGCTTGGAGAAGGCGGTCACGTACTGCTTCTGCCGCTCCATACGCCGGGCGTTGGCCTCCAGATCCCGGCCGCGGGTCCGGATGTAGTGATCCAGGTTTTTGCCGTGCAGTTCGATGAGATCGCCCTCGTGCAGCTCGGTCCCGTCCGGCAGCTTCGTGTCGATCAGGGAGTTCACCGTGACGCCGCCGACGGTTTCATTGGCGGCCTGGATGCCTTTCATGTCCAGGGCCAGGTAGGAGCTGATGGGCAGACCGTAGAGCAGCCGGGAAACCGAGAGGACCGCGTTTTCGCAGCTGCTTTGCCGGCCGTCGCCGTAGGCGTAGGCCAGGGTGATCTGGACGTAGTCGGTGCCGAGGAAGATGCCGCCCACCGAATAGAGATCCACCTGGGCGTAGGCGTCGCGGGGGATGTTGAGGATGGTCGTCTGTCCGGTCACCGTGTCCATGGCGATCAGCAGGATGACGTCGGACTGACCGCCCTTGCCGACGGTATGCGATTCTTCAATGGTATCGTCCACGCCGAGGAAGAGGACCGTGGTCAGGTTCCGGTTGAGCTCGTAGCGGTGCCCCTGATAGACGACGGTGGTGCCGTCGTCGAGCCAGAGCACGTAGTCGCCCTCCGGTTCGGAGGAGGGTACCTCGTTGTAGATGGGGAGATCGGGGGCGGCGTCGCCCATATCCACCTGATTCACGTTGCCGTAGACCAGCATTTTTCCGCCGCCGATGAAGACGTCGGCCCAGCCCAGCAGCTTGAAGCCTTCCGCCCCGGCGCGGCAGAAGCTCAGCAGGAGAATGACCAGCGCCAGAACGCCGCCGGTGATCCGGCTTGCGGTCTTCCGCTTCGGGGCTTCAAAACGGCCCTTGCGGCGTACTTCAGTTTGTGAGCTCATCGCTGATCAGCACCCCCTCGATGAGATAACGGCTGGCACCGCGCTCCAGGCAGGTGCTCAGGATCACCAGCTTGTCGTCCACGGTGATCTCCAGATCGGAGCGGTAGTTGCGTACCATGGTCCGCGGATGGACGATATAGTTCTCGATCCAGTTCATATAGACCTGGTCGTCGGAGAAATCAAAGCAGTTGAGGATATGGCGCTTGTCGAACTGAATGGCCGCCGCGATGCGGTAGGTCAGGATGTGGCCGGGCGTATAGATATAGAAGTACTCATGTTCTTCAAAGAACTTGCTGTTCCGGAAGACGGGCAGATTGGAGAACATGGTCCCGTTGAGCATATTGTGTCCGTAGATGACCGTCACCCGGTCGGAAAAATCCATAGAGTTGACAGGCTGGGTATAGAGACAGCCGGCAAAAAGATATCTGCGGTTGATGTCGTGATGCAGGTAGTAGTTGATGTCGTCCTCCGGGCCGGGCTGGAGGATAGGCAGGTCGATGGCCGGCTTTTCCGGCTCCATGGGGAGATAGAGCCAGGCGTAGACGTCCTCGTTGATCTCCTTCAGCGGGGCAAAGTTCACGGGGTTGTCCGGCAGAGGCGCTTCGGTGTCGGTAGTCGGCGCGGCGGTGCTGACGGCGTCGCTGACCGGCTCCGTGTCGGATGTCGTGGGCGCGTCGCTTTCCGTCGGGATCGTCGGGGCCGTGAGCGAAGGCGTTTTGGTATGGTAGTCGGACGGGTCCAGAGGCTCCGCCCACCAGGGATTGATCAGGCTATAGACGACTGCGCCGCCCAGCAGAAGCAGCAGAGACAGCAGAAGCACGACGATCCAGAGTTTTTTGGATCGTTTCTTTTCCTTGGAGTTGTCAGGCACGGGGGATCCTCCTTTCGAGGAAATTTCTCAGGGCGCGGTTATTGTTTCAGCCAGGTGGAGGGGGAGAGGAAAATCAGCATGGGATAGATTTCCAGCCGCCCGAAGAGCATGGCAAGGGAGAGCACCAGCTTGGAGAAGCCGTTATAGGCGGCGTAGCTGGCGGTTGGGCCCACCAGATTGAGACCGGGGCCGATGTTGTTGTAGCAGGCGGCCACGGCGGAGAAGTTGGTGACGCCGTCGAAGTGGAAGCCCTCCGAACTCGGCTGAAAGGAGACAATGAACCAGAACAAGGCGAAGAGGCCCACGTAGAGGGCAAAGTAGGTGCCCACGCTGATGAGGGTGGTGCTGTCCACGGGCTTGCCCTCGAAGCGGATGGAGGTGACAGCCCGGGGATGGAGCATGTGCCGCAGTTCCCGGCGGGTGGTTTTGTAGAGCAGGACCACCCGGGAGACCTTCAGGCCGCCGGCGGTGGAGCCGGCGCAGGCGCCCACAAACATCAGGAAAATCAGGATCATTCTGGAAAGGGTGGGCCACTGGTCAAAGTCCGCGGTGGCGAAGCCTGTGGTGGAGGAGATGGAGGTCACCTGGAAGAAGGCGGCCCGGACGGCCTCTCCGAAATGCCCCACCTGGGGCAGGATGTTCCAGCAGATCAGGGCCGTGGCGGTGAAGATCAGGATCAGATAGGTCCAGAGCTCCTCGCTCCGAAGGGCGGAGCGGGCCCGCCGCATGACCAGCAGGAAATAGAGATTGAAGTTGATGCCGAAGAGCATCATGAAGGTAGCCACCACCCATTGCAGATAGGGGCTGTAGCTCGCCAGGCTGGTGGCTTTGAGACTGAAGCCGCCGGTGCCCGCAGTGCCGAAGGTGTGGATGGCGCTGTCGAAGAGAGGCATGCCTCCCGCCAGCAGCAACACCAGCTCCAACGCAGTCATGGCGATGTAGAGCAGGTAGAGGATCTTGGCGGTATCCCGCAGCTTGGGGGAGAGCTTGCCCATGGTGGGGCCGGGCATTTCCGCCCGCAGCACATGGATGGTGCGGCCAGAGAGGTTGGGCATCACCGCTACCATGAGGACCAGCACGCCCATGCCGCCGATCCAGTGAGTAAAGCTCCGCCAGAAGAGCATGGAGCGGGACATGGATTCCACATCCGTGAGGATGGAGGCGCCGGTGGTGGTAAAGCCGGACACCGTCTCGAAGAAGGCGTCGATATAGTTGGGGATCTCCCCGCTGATGACGAAGGGCAGAGCGCCCAGGGCCGAGACGATGAGCCAGGCCAGAGCCGTTATCAGGAAGCCCTCCTTGGCGTAGATCACCTGGTTGTCGGTGCGGAAGATCCTGCTCAGCAGCAGGCCCAGACCGGCGCTGAGGCCGATGGTGATCAGCAGAGGCACCAGACCGCCGTCCCGGTAGTACAGGGACACGCCCAGAGGCAGCAGCAGCAGCGCGCTCTCCAGCAGCAGGATGCGGCCGATCAGAAAATAGACCATTTTCCGGTTCATGGAAGGCCCTCCTACAGCAAGATGTCCGCCAGGGCGTTGAGCCGGTGCTTGCTGGCGATGACCACGACCCGGTCACCGGGCAGGATCATGTCGTCGCCGGCGGGAATGATGGCTTTCCGATCCCGGAGGATGCCGCCGATCAGGATGTTCTTTTTCAGCCGCAGATCCTTCAGGGGGATGCCGGTGTAGGCCGCTTCGTTTTCTACGATGAATTCCAGGGCTTCGGCTTTGCCGTCCATCAGCTGGTAGAGGTTCTCGATGGAGGAGCCCATGGAGGAGGCCAGGGCTCTGGCGTAGCGGATCACCACGTTTACCACCACGTCCTTGGGGGATATGACGCTTTCGAGCCCCATTTGTTCCGCCATACGGGCCATCTCGTCCTGATTGACCTTGGAGATGACCTGGCTGACCCGCTGGGTCTTGGCGTAGTAGGCCACAATGATGTTCTCCTCGTCCATGCCCGTCAGGGAGACGAAGGCGTCCATGTTGTGCAGTCCGGCCTCCCGCAGCAGCTCCTGGTGGGTACCGTCGCCGCAGTAGGTGAGGATGCCGGGCAGATTGTCGCTGAACTTGTGGCACATGGCCCGGTCCGTGTCGATGAGACTTACGGCGGAGCCGGAGGCCAACAGCATCTTGGACAGGTAGAAGGCCACGCGGCTGCCGCCCATAATCATGACGTTCCTGGCCTGCCGTTTGGCGAGGCCGGTGGCTTTCAGCAGCTTCCAGAGCTCCGCCCGGTTGGCGGTGAGGCCGATGCGGTCTCCTGCCTGGAGGGTAAAATCGCCCCGGGGGATGATGACCTCCTGGCCCCGCTGCACCACGCAGATCAGGAATTTCGCCGGGAAGCGGTTCCGGAGGTTCATCAGCTTCTGGCCCAGGAGGGGGGAGTCCTCCTTCAGCCGCAGCTCCACCATTTCAAAGTTTCGCCGGGAGAAGGTCTCCACCTTGGTGGCCGCCGGGAGCTTGAGGATGTGCAGCAGCTCCTGAGCCGTCAGCAGCTCCGGATTGATGGACATGGAGAGATCCAGCTGCTGCCGCAGGAAGCCCAGGGATTTGTCGTTGTACTCGGGGTTTCGGATGCGGGCGATGGTGTGTCCGACTCCCTGGCGCTTGGCCAGGAAGCACATCAGCATGTTCAGTTCGTCGGATCCGGTGACGGCGATGAAAAGATCGGTCTTTTCCACGCCGGCTTCCTGGAGGGTCTCAACGTCGGCGCCGTTGCCGTTCATGCACATGATGTCAAACTGGTTGGTGAGCTCGTCCAGCACGTCCTGCCGGTTATCCATGGCCACTACGTCGTGCCCCTCGGCCACCAGCGCGCTGATCAGCGACACGCCGATCTTTCCGCAGCCCACAAGAATGATTCTCATTGGCGATACTCCTTTTGGGTCAATGTTTCGGGTATCGGCATCAGGAAGTATGCAGAGCGCCTGGTGCCTATTTGATATGGAAGCACTTGTACAGCTTCTTCATCTCGCCCACGGCGTAGACCACGTCGCCCTTCCGGAAGGGATCGTCGGGCCGGGGGACAGTCACGTTGCTGCCGCGGCGCAGGGAGATCAGGTTCACGTCGTATTTGCGGCGCAGATCCAGTTCCAGCAGGGTCCTGCCGGCCCATTCGTCGGGCACCGCCATCTCGTAGATGGAGTAGCCGCCGTCGAACTGGATGAAGTCGAGGATCTGCTCCGAGGCGTATTTGGTGGCCAGCCGCAGGGCAATCTGCTTTTCGGGGTAGACCACCTCGTCGGCGCCGTTGCGGAGCAGGAACTTCTCCTGCACCTCGTTTTTGGCCCGGGAGATGACCCGCTTGGCCCCCAGATCCTTCAGCAGGGAAGTGGCTTCCAGGGAGGTCTGGAAGATCTCGCACATGGAAACCACGCAGAGGTCGTAATTTTCCACCCCCAGGGTCTGGAGGAAGACGGGGCTGGTGCAGTCGCCGATCTGGGCGTCCGTCACGTAGGGCATGACCGCGTTGATCAGGGCTTCCCGCAGATCCACGATCATGATTTCGTAGCCCTGGGCGTTCATTTGACGGGCCAGCATGGAGCCGAAATTGCCGGCCCCGAGAATCAGTACGGATTTCATAGTGAAACCTCCTTTTGTATTATCCGACGGTGACCGGCTCCAGAGGTTTTCTGCCGGGGGGATTTTTTCCGCCGGGGAGCAGGGCGTAGACCAGGGTCAGGGTCCCCACGCGGCCCAGGAACATCAGGATCATCAGCACGATCCGGGAGACCCGGTGCAGTCCCGGGGTGATGCCCAGGGTCAGGCCCACAGTGCCCACGGCGGAGCCCGTCTCAAACATGCAGGTCAGCAGGGACTGGCCTTCCACCCGGGCCAGTACCGCGGAGCCCACGGCGAAGAGGGCCAGATAGAGGAAGAGAATGGTACCGGCGTTCCGGATCACGTCCTGGCCGATGCGGCGGCGGAAGCACTCCACGTCGTCCCGGCGGCGGAAGACCGTCATGCCCGCCAGGAAGAGGACGGCGATGGTGGTGGTTTTCATACCGCCGGCGGTGGAGCCGGGAGAGCCGCCCACCAGCATCAGGAATATCATCTGCAGGATTCCGGGTTCGGACATTTGCGTGAGATCCGTGGTGTTGAAGCCCGCGGTACGGGTGGTGACCGACTGGAACAAGGATGCCAGCAGCCGATCCCAAAAGGGGAGTTCCCGGTATTCGAGCAGGAAATTCAAAGCCGCGGGGGCCAGGATCAGCACTCCCGAGGTCGCCAGCACCAGCTTGGTCTGGAGGCGGTAGCGCTTTATGCGCAGTCCGTTGGTCCGAATGTCGTCCCAGACCAGGAACCCGATGCCGCCCACCACGATCAGAAGCATGATTACGGCGTTGACCCAGGCGTTCGTCCCGTAGCTGGTGAGGGAGGAGAACTTCTCCCGGACGCCCATGAGGTCAAAGCCCGCGTTGCAGAAGGCGGAGACGGAGTGGAACAGGCTGTACCACAGCCCCTTCCAGAAGCCGAAGTCCCGGATGAAGACCGGAGCCAGCAGGACCGCGCCGCCCAGTTCGATGCACAGGGAGCCCCGGAGGATGAAGCCGGTCAGCCGGACGATGCCGCCTACCTGGGGAGCGGAAATGGACTGCTGCATCATGTTGCGCTGGGCCAGACTGATCCGCCGCCCCGAGAGCCGGAAAAAGGTCAGGGCAACGGTGATGACCCCCAGGCCGCCGATCTGAATCAGGGTCAGAACGATGATCTGGCCGAACAGGGACCAGTGGGTAGCCGTGTCCCGGACGACGAGCCCGGTGACGCAGGAGGCGGAAACCGCCGTAAACAGCGTGTCGGCGAAGGGGGTCCAGACCCGCTCGCGGCTGCAGATCGGCAGGGTCAGAATCAGCGCCCCCAGCAGAATCAGGCCCAGGAAGCCCAGCAGGATTACCTGAAAGGAGGAGGTCGTATGATTCTTTTTGCTGAAGAAACCGATTTTCAAAACGAGTCCCTCCCGAAAAATCAATCTCTGATACGATGTGCCGAGGACAAAGAAGCCTGCCTAAGTGCTTGCCCTTTCAAAGCCGTGGATCCAGTCAGTCTTCAGATAGTAGAGCAGGTAGATGAGCGAGCTGATGCTCCAGGTGATGGGATAGGCCCAGAAGAGCCAGATAATGTTGTGGTCGATCTTCATGGCCACGGAGATATAGGCGATGCGGAAGACGCACCAGACCCCCAGCATCACGAACATGGGGATCACAGCCTTGCCTGCGCCCCGGAAGATGCCCGCCAGACAGTGGGAATAGGACAGCAGGAAGAAGAACAGCGATTCAATCCGGCTTTGCTCCGCGCCGATGGCGATGGATTCCGGGTTTTTGATGAAGATGCCGACCAGGGGCTCGGCGAAGATATAGAGGATCACGCCGATGATCTCGGCCATAATCATGGAGGCCCAGATGCCGAAGCGGGCGCCGGCCTTGGCTCGCTCGTACTCCTTCGCGCCCAGGTTCTGGCCGATGTAGGTGGTCAGGGCCATGGAGAAGGAGGTGATGGGCAGGAAGGCGAAGCCCTGGATCCTGGCGTAGGCGCCGCAGGCGGCGGTGCCGATCTTGGTGAAGGTGTTGATGTGGGTCTGGACCATCACGTTGGCCAGGCCGATGACGGAGTTCTGGACGCCCGTGGGCAGACCGTAGCGGAGGACCTCCTTCAAAATCGCGGAGTCCATGCGCAGCTTGCTCCAGGACAGAGCGTAGACCGTGTCCTTTTTGGTGAGCTGGGCCAGGCAGAGCAGGGCGGATACGATCTGGGAGATGGTGGTGGCGATGGCGGCCCATTCGATGCCCAGGTCCATGGGTCCCAGGAAGAGCCAGTCGAGGAAGATGTTGAGCAGCGAGGAGATAATCAGATAGTACAGCGGCCTGCGGCTGTCGCCCACGGCGTTCATCACGCCCTTGAAGGTGTTGTACATCACCAGGGCCAGGGAGCCGGCGAAATACCAGCGCAGATAGGGCACGGCGTAGGGAATGACCTCCTTGTCCAGGCTCATCCACCCGGGGATCCAGCTTGCCAGCACCGTGCCGGCCAGGGTGAGTGTCAGACCGCAGATCAGGGAAACCAGGATGCTCGTGTGGACGCCCTTGGACATTTTCTCGTGATCCTCCGCGCCGAAATAGCGGCTGATGACGACGCCTGCGCCCATGGAGGCGCCGACGAAAAAGCTGATCATCAGATGGATCAGGTTGCCTGAGGAGGAGACCGCCGAAAAGGCGTCGTCTCCAAGATATTTGCTGACGATCCAGGCGTCGGCAGTGGAGTAGAGCTGCTGGAAGAGCTGGCTCAGGAAAATCGGGAAGGCGAAGGCAAAGATGACCTTTTTCGGGTCGCCCTTCGTCATCAGTGTGGCTTCCCGCCGCGGCTGCTGCGGAGCGTGCATGTGAAAGTATTTATAGGGCATGGGAGTCTCTCTTTGTATTCAAAAATAGTCACAATATTATACAATATAAAAAATCGTTTGTAAAGACCTGCGACGGCGCAAGTTTCAACTTTCCATTTTTCGAGCGATGATTGCAACAAAAATCTTGCTCTTTTTTGCAAATTGTGATACAATATGCCGGTGTGAAAAAGGAGGGATGCTCTATGCGGAAATACGTCGGCTTCGACAACCAGAAATATCTCGAAACCCAGTCCGCCCGGATCCGGGAGCGCATCGACCAGTTCGGCGGCAAGCTCTACCTGGAATTCGGCGGCAAGCTCTTCGACGACTAC
The DNA here is from genome assembly GCA_947164825.1 of uncultured Clostridia bacterium. Classification (GTDB taxonomy): domain Bacteria; phylum Bacillota; class Clostridia; order Oscillospirales; family Oscillospiraceae; genus JAFRPC01. Next base: position 4,614 of record CAMUYE010000015.1, on the reverse strand, counting down.
CATGCCTCCCGCGTGCTGCCGGGCTTCGCGCCGGACAGCAAGATCCGGATGCTCCTGGAGCTGAAGGACTCCGCTGAGATCGTCATCCCCATCAACGCCTCCGCCATCGAGCAGAACAAGGTCCGCGGCGATCTGGGCATCACCTACGACGACGACGTGCTCCGTCTCATCGACGCCTTCCGCGCCGAGGGCCTCTACGTGGGCAGCGTGGTCATCACCCAGTACGCCGGGCAGGGGGCCGCGGACGTTTTCCGCCGCCGTCTGGAGCATCTGGGCGTCAAGGTCTATACCCACTACCCCATTGAGGGCTACCCCCACAATATCACAAAGATCGTCTCGCCCGAGGGCTACGGGCGCAACGACTTCATCGAGACCACCCACCCCCTGGTGGTGGTCACGGCCCCCGGCCCCGGCTCCGGCAAGATGGCCACCTGCCTCAGCCAGCTCTATCACCACTTTGAGCGGGGCGAGACCGCGGGCTACGCCAAGTTCGAGACCTTCCCCATCTGGAATCTGCCGCTGAAGCACCCGGTGAACCTGGCCTATGAGGCCGCCACCGCGGATCTCAACGACGTGAATATGATCGACCCCTTCCACCTGGCCGCCTACGGCGAGACCACGGTGAACTACAACCGGGACGTGGAGATCTTCCCGGTGCTCCAGGCAATCTTTGAAAAGATCATGGGCAAGTGCCCCTACAAGTCCCCCACGGATATGGGCGTGAACATGGTCGGCAACTGCATCGTGGACGACGACGTGGTCTGCGAGGCCTCCCGGCAGGAGATCGTCCGCCGCTACTTCGCCGCCCTATGCGACCAGCGCAAGGGCACCTGCAGCGACGAGACCGTCTTTAAGCTGGAGCTGCTGATGAAGCAGGCCTCCGTGACGCCTGCCATTCGGCCCGTGGTGGCCCGGGCCGCCCAGGCCGAGGAGGAGACCGGCGAGCCCGCCGTCTGCATCCACCTGCCCAACGGCGAGCTGGTGGTGGGCGGCATGTCGGAGCTCATGGGTCCCGCTGCCGCGGCCCTGCTGAACGCGGTGAAATCCCTGGCCCACATCGAGCACGCGCGGCATCTGGTGTCCCGGGAGGCCATCGAGCCCATCCAGAGTCTCAAGACCAAGTATCTGGGCGGCCGGAACCCCAGACTCCACTCCGACGAGATCCTCATCGCCCTGGCCATCTCCGCCGCCACCGACGAATACGCCGCCAAGGCCATGAAAAAGCTGACCCGGCTCCGCGACTGCGAGGTGCATTCCACCGTCATCCTCGGCGTACAGGACGCCGCCACCTACAACCGCCTCGGCATGCGCGTCACCTGCACGCCCAAGTATCAGAGCAAGAATTTGTTCCATAAATAAATCGATAAAACGAAGGAAGACCCTCTGCGGAGGGTCTTCCTTCGTTTTATCGAAATACGTTCATATCCGCGTCGTAGATTTCGATCCGTCGGCATAGCACGTGGTCCGGTCTGTATTCCGGTAAATACGTCTCAATGGCCGTTGCCAGCAGCAGGGGATTCAGGGTTGGATTCTGGGCCGCCACCACGGCCTCGATCACGACGGTGTCTTTCCCTGCGGTCCCGGATCGTAGGGAGGCATCCCCAGATGCCTCCGCCGCCGGAACGGCGGCTTCATTGCCTGCGGCAATGACAGGAGCGATCAGGGGATCGCTCCCTACGGAGAACACCGTCAGCGCCCGGAGCATCGGGGCGATGTCGGTCTCCACAACGCCCTTTTTGCCGTGCTTTTTCACGGTCAGCGAGGGCCGGGCGAAGAGCGCCCGCAGCGCCTCAAGCCGCAGGGAGGCATCCCCGGACGCTTCCGCCGCCGCGTCGTAGGTCAGCGTCAAGCGCGCCCGCAGCCAGGCCAGCTTCCCGGCCTTCTGGCCGCCGTCCCAGCTCTCCAGGGCCCGGATCCCGGCGGGAAGCACGGGGTTCAACCGGGCGGCGATCTCCGCGGCGGGAATGGCGCAGCCCTCGGCCAGAGTGAACTCCGCGATCTCGCACTGGCTCTCCACCCCCACGGACAGGGGCATGAGGATGGACAGCTCCGGGTGGGGCGTGAAGCCCTGGCTGTGCTTCAGCTCGATCCCCGCCCGCCGGAAGCTCCGCATCAGCGCCCGCATCAGGTCCAGATGGGAGGACCAGATGGCGGCCCCTTCTTTTGTGAATAGCATCCTCATTTTGGTATCCTCACTAAGCAAAAATGAAACTATGAAACTATTTCGGTGTCGCTTCGCGACGAATTTAATATCATTTTTCAAATCGGAGATTTGAAAAATACCATAATATTTTCATATTTTCATATTTTCATAGTTTCATAATTAAGGGTCGCAGCGGCCGCACTCCAGCAGCCGGTTCGCCCCGCAGCCGGCGCAGCCGTGGCGGCAGTCCGGGGTGATCTCGGCCCGGCAGGCCCGCTCCCGCTCCCGGAGCAGGAAGCGCTTGGTGACGCCGCAGTCGATGGTATCCCAGGCCAGGACCTCGTCCTCGCCGAAGCCCCGGGTGGTGTAGAAATGCCGGTCCACGCCGCATTCGTCCAGAGCCGCGATCCACTTGTCGTAGTCGAAGTACTCCATCCAGCCGTCCAGCTTCGCGCCGCGCTTCCAGGCCGCCTCGATGACGGCCCCCAGCCGCCGGTCGCCCCGGGCCAGCACGGCTTCCAGCTCGCTGAGCTTCGCCTCGTGGTAGTTGTACTCGATGCTCTTGTTGTTCATGTGCTCTTTCAGCAGACGGCAGCGCCGCAGATATTCCTCCGGGGCGATCTGCTGCTCCCACTGGAAGCCCGTGAAGGGCTTGGGCACGAAAAAGGCCGTGGCCACGTGGATGCGGACGCCCCGTTTCTTGTTGGAGGCGTGATCCTTCCAGCAGTTGTAGATCTTGTAGACCAGATCCGCGATGCCCAGCACGTCCTCGTCGGTTTCCGTGGGCAGGCCCAGCATGAAGTAGAGCTTCACGTTGTTCCAGCCCCCCGCGAAGGCGATCTCGCAGGTCTTCAGCACGTCTTCCTCCGTGACGTTTTTGTTGATGGCGTCCCGGAGCCGCTGGGTCCCCGCCTCGGGGGCGAAGGTCAGGCCGCTTTTGCGAACCTTTTGCAGCTTGAGCATCAGATCCCGGGAGAAATTGTCCGCCCGCAGGGAGGGCACCGACATGTTGATGTTCCGGGCGGCACAGTACTCCGTCAGCCGGTCCGTCAGGGGCTCCAGATACCGGTAGTCCGAGGTGGAGAGGGAGGAGAGGGTGATCTCGCTGTCGCCGGAGAATTCCAGGCTGTGAACGGCCTGCTCGTAGAGGGTTTCCGGTTTCCGGGGCCGGACGGGCCGGTAGGTGTAGCCAGCCTGGCAGAAGCGGCAGCCCCGGATGCAGCCCCGCATGACCTCCAGGTTCATCCGGTCGTGGACGATCTCCGTCATGGGGACGATGGGCTCCGTGGGATACCAAGTCTTGTCTAGGTCCTGCACGATGCGCTTCGTCACCTTCGCCGGGGCCCCGGGCAGGGGCGTGATGGCCGCCAGGGTGCCGTCGGCGTTGTATTTGTGTTCGTAGTGGGAGGGCACGTAAACCCCGGGAATCTTTCCGACCTCCCAAAGAAATTCCTCCTTGGACAGGCCCCGCTTCTTTGCGTCCCGGTAGCAGTTGACGATCTCCACCGTGCTCTCCTCCCCCTCGCCCAGGGAGAAGAAGTCGATGAAGTCCGCCAGGGGCTCCGGGTTGTAGGTGCAGGCGCCGCCCGCGAAGACGACGTTCTTCAGGCCCTTCCGCTCCGAGGCGTGGAGCGGCACCCCGGCCAGGTCCAGCATGGTCAGGATGTTGGTGTAGCTCATTTCGTAGCCCACGGAGAAGGCGATCATGTCGAAATCCGCCACGGGGTCGCGGCTCTCCAGGGCGTAGAGGGGCAGCCCGGCGGCCCGCATCTCATCCTCCATGTCTCCCCAGGGGGTGAAGACCCGCTCGCACCAGACGCCGTCCATTTGGTTGACGATGCCGTAGAGGATGCGGAGCCCCAGGTTGGACATGCCGATCTCGTAGGTGTCCGGGAAGCAGAAGGCCACCCGGGTATCCACGGAACCCAGGTCCTTCACCGTCTGATTGTATTCGCCGCCCACGTAGCGGGCGGGCTTCTGCACCCGCGGCAGGATGCGGTTGAGCTTCGCGTCGATCATTTCATTCATAGACGTCCCTCTTTTCCGGTTCCATTCTATCACCATTTTCTGCTTTTCGCAAGACGAAAGGTGATCGGCGCGAAAAACAGAGCTCCCTGCGGGGGAGCTCTGTCAGCAATCGGGTCTGTAAGCCGGGTTCTGTCTTAGACAGCCATCTATCTTGTCGCACCGTTGCCGGTGCGCTCCATGCCACCTCCACGGAGACGGCCGGGCAGGCCATGTGTCTCCTCCACGGTGTTGCTCCGGATAGAGTTTACAGCACCGGACAGTCTCCAGCCGGCGAGTGAGCTCTTACCTCACTTTTCCACCCTTGCTCCGCTTGCGCGGGGCGGTTTCCCGTTGCCCTTGGCGATCCGCGTTCGGGGCGGGACCTGTTCCCGCTGTCGCGGGGCGGTTGCTTTCTGTTGCACTTTTCCTGAAGTCGCCTTCGGCGGGCGTTACCCGTTATCCTT
>CAMUYE010000014.1 GCA_947164825.1 uncultured Clostridia bacterium | reverse complement strand
CCAGCTTGTCCATGTCCTTGGCGGCCTTCATCATCACCTGGTCGGAGAAGGAGTCGCGGTCGGTGTTGATGTCCTTCAGCGAGAGGGTGCCGATGATTTCACGCATGTTGCCCTGAAGGCTGTCCTGAAGCTCCGCGGCGATCTTCTCGGGCCGCATGTTCAGGAAGTTTTTGGCGGCCAGCTTGATGCCTTCGCTGGAATTTGCGATGCGGACCTTGGCCACCGCGTCCACGTTTACGTTGATAAAATCGTTGGTGGGGACGGACTGCTCGGTCTTGATGTCCACGGTCATCTGGCCCAGGTAGAGCTTGTCCAGTCTCTCAAAGAAGGGGACCTTCACGCCTGCCCGGCCCACCAGGATGCGGCTGTCTTTTTTCAGGCCGGAGATGATGTAGGCCTGATCGGGCGGGGACTTGACGTAGCCCATGGCCAGAACAATGACCACGACGATCACGGCCAGGATGATGGGAACGATCGTCCAGCCCCTGCCCAGGCCGGAGAAGAGAGCGGATGCAAAAATCGTGCGCATGGTAATACCTCCTTTTTGTCTGTCGGGCTGCTGCTTCACAGGCTCCGGGAGGACTGCGGGGCGGCGCGGCGGCCCCTGACGGCGCGCCGCGGAGCGGCAGCGGCCCGTCGAAGGCGCCCCCCGAAAAACAAAAGAACCCATGCCGGACCTCTGTCCTGCATGAGTCTCGTGTTTCAAGGCGGACCGGCTGCATTGCAGCGGGCTGACGGCCGCGCCTCCCCTTCCGGGGTACTACTCCCTCAAGAGCGCTGTGAACTTGTGATTGATATATACCACAAGCCCGCCTCCCTGTCAAGAGGGTGCGGCAAAAATATTTCTTTACAAAATGTTTACAAAGGCATCTTGACAAATTCATTTGTATTTGATACAATCTAATTGTAAAAAATTTATTTAGGAGGATGCACATCATGTCGCTTTATGAACTTTCCGTCAAGACCCGCAAGGGCGAGGACTTCGCTCTCTCCCAGCTCCGGGGCAAGGTCCTGCTCATCGTCAACACCGCCACCGGCTGCGGCTTCACGCCCCAGTATGAGGCCCTGGAGCGCCTTTACGAGAGCTATCACGAGCAGGGGCTGGAAGTCCTGGACTTTCCCTGCAACCAGTTCGGCCATCAAGCCCCCGGCGAGGACGAAGAGATCCACGCCTTCTGCACCGGCAAATACAAGACCCAGTTCGACCAGTTCCGAAAAATCGACGTCAACGGCGAGACCGCCGATCCCCTTTTTTCCTGGCTGAAGGCCGAGGCCCCCGCCGACGAGCCCGTGAAAGGCATCAAGGCCAAAGCCGCCATGGCCGCGATCAGCAAGATCAGCACCACCTGCAAGGCCCCCAACGACATCCGCTGGAACTTCACCAAGTTCCTGGTGGACCGGGAGGGCAAGGTCCTCCGCCGCCTCTCCCCCATCGCGGATCCCACGGAGCTGGAGGAGACGATTCAAGGGCTGCTGTAAAACAGATCAAAAGGCTGCTGTAAAAACAGGGCTTTACAAGCCCGCGGCCGTATGCTATCATCAAAAAAGGGAAATCATACTTGACAGAACACAACAAGGAGGAAACAACTATGGCAATCCGTGAAATCACTTCCGCCGACTTCGAGGAAGTCGTGCTCAAATCCGACAAGCCCGTGCTGGTGGACTTCAACGCCACCTGGTGCGGCCCCTGCCGTATGCTCAAGCCCACCCTGGATCAGATCGCTGCCGAGCGGCCCGACGTGGCCGTCCTTGGTGTGGACATCGACGAGAACATGGATCTGGCCGAAGAGTACGGCGTCTTCTCCATCCCCTGCCTGGTGCTCTTCAAAGACGGCGCCGAGGTCGACCGCTCCGTGGGACTGGTGCCGAAGGAGGCAGTGCTCGCGCTGCTCGCATGAAGTATTTGCTGACGCAAGGCAATACTTCATCTGAGAACGGAGGAATACTATGTACGACATTGTGATCGTCGGCGCGGGACCGGCGGGGCTGACGGCGGCCATCTATGCCCGGCGGGCGGCCAAGTCCGTGCTGGTGCTGGAGGCGAAGGCTTGGGGCGGACAGATCATCAACACCCCCGACATTGAGAATTATCCCGCGGCGGCCCATATCTCCGGTGCGGATTTCGCCAACGCCCTCTACGCGCAGGCCGTGGGCCTGGGGGCCGAGGTCCGGCTGGAGAAGGTCGTGGCCGTGGAGGACCTGGGCAAGCGCAAAAAGGTCCGCAGCACCGCCGCCGAATACGAGGCCGGGGCCGTGATTCTGGCCACCGGCTCCGAAAACCGGAAGCTGGGCGTGGACCGGGAGGCGGAGCTCACGGGCAAGGGCGTCTCCTACTGCGCCACCTGCGACGGCAACTTCTTCCGCCGCCGGGACGTGGCGGTGGTCGGGGGCGGCAACACCGCCCTGGAGGACGCCCTCTACCTGGCAGAGCTGGCCAACAAGGTCTACCTGATCCACCGGCGGGATTCCTTCCGGGGCGAGGAGGCCGCCGTGGCCGCCCTGCGGGAGAAGGAGAACGTGGAGTTCGTTCTGAATTCCACCGTCACCGCCCTGCTGGGCGACAAGCGCCTGAGCGGCGTGGAGGTAATGGACAAGCTGACCGGCGAGAAGCGGGTCCTGGAGGTCAAGGGCCTCTTCGTGGCCGTGGGCCGGGTGCCGGAAAACGAGTGCTTCCGGGCGCTGATCGAGGTGGACGAGAGCGGCTGCGCCGTGGCCGGAGAGGACTGCCGCACGAAGCTCCCCGGCGTCTTCGTCGCCGGAGACGTCCGCACCAAGGAGCTCCGCCAGCTCGTCACCGCCGCCTCCGACGGCGCCGTGGCCGCCACCGCGGCGGTCCAGTATCTGAACGGTTGAGTCTCTGAGCAAGCTGGCATAAAGCCGAGTTGAAAGTTGAAAGGTAGCTATTCAGTAGCCTCCGTTACGGGACCACGTCAATGCCCTCTTTTGCTCAAAAGAGGGCGCCTGCGGGGCGACTGAATAGATACGTTGAAAGTTGAAAGTTTCGGTGTGTTTCAAATTGCCATTTGAAACACAGAAATGAAAAGGACCGGCTTCGCGGGAAGTCGGTCCTTTTATATGCTATCGATTCACGGCAGGGTTCTCTGTGCGGCAGAGCAGATAATCCAGGCTGACGTGATAGAACTCCGCCAGCAGAAGAAGATTCTCGGTTGTGGGCACCCTGCTTCCGTTTTCATACTTGGAAAGCAGCGCCTGATCGATCCCCGTTGCCATCTGCACGGCGATCTGCGTCATCTTTTTCGCCTTGCGCAGCTTTTTCAGATTGTTTTCCATACCATCACCATATGACATTATGGCATTTTTTATGTTGACAAATATGATTATTTGTCATATTCTATGGTGGTGGAACGAAATTTCCGGAGGTATGTCTATGGAGTTCACTGTGTTTAAGGATACGTTATTTGATTTGATCAATGAATGCGACGCTTTCGACATTGAAAATATACAGACATTTGACAGAGAAAACCGCTATATCGTGGTCATGCAAGGCGGTCAGATCTTTGAGCTCAGACTACGCGAGCTCACCGGTCCGGGCTCTTCGTCAGACTCTGAATCATCGCACAGACAGATGGAGCGATGATTCGGCAGTTTTCAGTCTTTCCTCTTCAAGCCTCCATGGGACCCATACAGGAAAAACGCTCCCGGGACCGCTGCGTGCGGTTCCGGGAGCGTGATTATTCAACCGGGTTCGGATCAAATGACTGCCAGGACGTAGCGGCACCAAACGCGCTTCCAGAAGCCGTAGTATTGGAGAAGGTAGCGCTGCTTGTCGTAGAACTGGCGCATACGGATGAGCTCCTCCTCGTCGAGCTCATGCTGGCTGAAAGCGGCCTTTTTGGCGATCTCCGTCGCCTCGGGCGGAACGGGATTGTTGCCCAGCTTGTGCAGCCGCACGAGATAGCGATAGAGCAGCCGCGCCCGGGCGTTGCCCCTGGCGCGCCGGATCCGGCGCTGGCGGAGCTTCAGGATCAGGATCCGGCGGACCAGCACCAGGCCGACAAAGCTCACCAGACCCAGGAAAATCCAATAGCCCGTCATGTCCACTTTTTTCTCCGGCGTTTTGCTGGGGCCGGAGGCGTGGGTCTCTTCTGTCTCAGTACTGTCGGGCAGCCGGTGCTCGCCGGATTCCGTCTCGTGAGGACTGACGATGGGGGGAGGATCCGTGAGCTCTTCCGAGGGCGGCGGCACCGGGCTGTTCGTGGTTTCAGGCTGCGTTTCCCCGCCCAGTGGGATTCGGCCAGTGAACTCCGTGGCGTCGTCAGGCGTGGGCTCCACCACCACCCAGCGGCCGCCGGACCAGATCTCCACCCAGGCGTGGGCCTGGAGCACCGTGAGCTCGGTGCGCCGGTTCGCGGGCACGGAGCTGACGTAGCCCGAGACGTAGCGGGCCGGGATGCCCAGGGAACGCAGCAGGGCCGTACAGGCCGTGGCGTAATGGACGCAGTAGCCCTCTTCCGCATCATTGAGGAACCAGTCGCAGAAATCTCTGCCCACGGGTACGCGGGGAGGATTGCGGCTGTAGCGGGCGGTCTGAGAGACCTGAGCGGCCACAGACTGCGCAAACGCTTCTGTCTTGACGGGATCCAAGGGCTCGGAGAGGATCAAGCTCTCATCGCCGGTCACGACGGTCGTGACCCGCTCCGTGGGCGCGTCCCGCCCGTCCACCTGCTTCCACCAGGCCAGCACCGCATTCCGGGTCTGCTCCGGGACCTCCAGACAGTGCGCATAGACCCAGGCGTTGTAGGTCTCGTCCGGGGTCACGGGATCGGGATCCAGGGTAAAGCGCATGGAATAGCTGTCCACTTCCTCGGTGTTTTGGACGTAAGCGTCGGAATAGACGCTGCCGCCGGGCAGCTCGACGATCTGATAGGCCGTGAACAGCGCACGCTCGGTGTTGTAGGTCTCTATGCTGAGCACCGCCTCGCCGGGCTTGCCCAGGTAGGGATACGCGGCTCTGCCGTCTCCCTCCCAGACCTCGCCGCGGGTCCAGAGCTTTCCGTCGAAGCTCATGTAGCTGCTGCCCCGCAGATAGAGATAGCTCTCCTTGGTGGAAGTGACGTAGAGGGCAGTGATCGGACGATTCGGCAGGGATCCGAGGGTCTCCAGGTCGATCTCATCCGGGTTTCCGGCCAGACCGGCGTTGGTGTTGCCGCGGATATTCTGCGCCTGTTCCCAGCGGGACAGCTTGCTGGTCAGCTCGTTCCAGGTGATGGGCGGGCTGTAGGTCTTTTGGGGAAAGATCAGCAGCAGAAGCCCCAGGACGGCCACGGACAGCAGGGCCGAGAGGAGGATCGCTTTGGACGCGTCTCCGGTCTCCCGGCGGCGGGAGGATTGGCTGAAGCTCAGAGCGAGCACCACAAAAACCGCCGTCAGCAGGGGAAGCAGAGACGGATGCGTATCAAGCAGAATAAAGCAGGGGGCAATGCTCAGCAGCAGCATGAGGCCCACGGGAGCGGTCCGCTTCCAAAGCCGGACGGACAGCGCGCAGACGTAGGTCTGCAGCACAGCCAGGCTCACCAGCGCGGGACCGATGTCCTCCGGGCTCGTCTCCTCCTGGGGCAGATAATCCCGGACCAGGTCGTAGCCCCTGGCGAAGATGGAGCCCAGGGTGCCCCAAAGGTTGCGAAAGCCTTCCACAAGCTCCGCCCGGAGCAGCCAGGCCAGAAGCAGCAGCAGGCCCAAAACGCCAAGCGCGTAGAATTTGCCGACCTTGCCGTTGAAGAGCAGGCAGAACGCCAGAGCCAGGATCGGGACCAGGATCAGGACCGCGGTGGGCATCGTCAGGCTGAAAGCCGTGGTCAGGCAGTACAGCGAGCACAGAACGCCCGCGCAGATCAGAACCCATTCCAGCAGCAGGCGCAGGAGAAAGGAGTCCCTCTTCACGATCCTCCGCCTCCCTTCCGGCCCAGGGGGCAGATCCAATCCGCCTGGATGGACAGCGGGCTGGGCAGATCGGCGGAGCTTTCCGGCGCCAGGCAGGCGGCGCGCAGGACGGCCATCCGATCCTCCTCGGAGCTGATGTACTGTTCGCGCAGCTCTTCCCCCTCCATCCAGACCGCGTAGTGGGGCACGCCGTTATCCAGCAGCCAATGAGAGGCCCAGCGGAAGCCGCCCAGGGTCTCGGCCCGGTCCTGCGGGCCCCGGGGCGTATACAGCGCCAGCACCACCCGGCGCCGCACGGGTTCCAGGGCTTCCCGGATGATCAGCTCGTCGGTCTTCAGAGAGAGCTTCCAGTGGATGTCCTTCACAGGGTCGCCGGGGCGATAGCTCCGATGGTCGTGCTGCTCGGAGACTCCGCCGCCGGGCTTGGCCTTCATCTGCTGCTGGAGAAACTGATCCAGCCGGGGCATCGGGTCAAGCCGACGCTCCGGCGGGAGGATGGCCATCTGCGTCGGCTTTGGCCGCCGAATGGGCAGGCGGAACAGGCCCAGGGCGTCGCAGACGCGGCCCCGGCGGAATTCCGCGGAGATAAAGCCGCACACATCGGTGGAAAGGGCCAGCACCCCTTCCTCGTGATTCAGGCGGCTGAGATAACGATAATCCTTTTCCTGATCCCGGGTGCGGAGATTCAGACGGACCTGCACCTCGGGCAGAGGCAGAACAGGCCAGGCGTGCAGTCGGAGATGGAGCCCGGCTTTCGCGCCCTGCTCCACCGTCTCCGCCATGGAGGTCTCCAGGCGGCAGCTCAGCATCGCCGGCAGCGAGACCAGCAGGCTCAGCAGCGGCAGGGCCAGGATCAGCGCCAGCAGCAGCCAGGCATACCAGCTCCCGCTGGCGAAGTAAAACACCGCGCTCAGAACCAGCACGCCCGCATAGATCAATCGGTTGACGGCCATGATCCTACACTCCCGGCGCGGGGATCTGGCTCAGAAGGCCGGAGAGCAGCTGCTCCTCCCGGATGCCCTGGGCCTGGGCGTCGGGGGTCAGCAGGAGCCTGTGCGCCACGGTCCCGGCGAAGACGGTCTGCACGTCGTCGGGGATCACATAGTCCCGTCCGTTCAGGAAGGCGGCCGCCTTGGCCATGGCCACCACCGCCAGCGTCGCCCGGGGGCTGGCCCCGCGCTGGATCTGGGGGTGATTCCGGGTCTGCGCCACAAGGGAGACCGCGTAGTTTACCACCGTATCCTTCACGTAGACCGCGGCCACCGTGTCCTGCATGGCAATCAGTTCTTCCTTCGTGACCACCCGCTCCACGGTGTCGAGGGGATTGACTCCGCCCTGGCGGGCCAAAACCATATCCCGCTCGTCCTTGGCCTTGGGATAGCCGATGGAGAGGCGGACCGTAAAGCGGTCCATCTGGGAATCCGGCAGCAGCTGGGTACCGGCCGCGCCGGTGGGGTTCTGGGTGGCAATGACCGTAAAGGGCCGGGGCAGCAGATGGGTGACGCCGTCCACCGTGACCTGCCCCTCCTCCATGGCCTCCAGCAGAGCGGACTGGGTCCGGGAGGTGGCCCGGTTCAGCTCGTCGGCCAGGAAGAGGTTGCAGAGGATCGCGCCGTTCTGATAGATCATTTTGCCGCTCTGCTTGTCGTAGACGGAGTAGCCCGTAATATCGGAAGGCAGAACGTCGGGGTTGAACTGCACCCGTCCGTAGTCCAGACCCAGAGCCCGGGAAAAGGCCAGGGCCATGTTGGTTTTGCCAACGCCCGGGATGTCCTCCAGCAGAACGTTCCCGTTGGCAAGAATGGTCATCAGGACCCAGACAAGGACCTGATCCTTGCCCTGCACCGCCTTGCGCAGTTCCGCGACGATCTTTTGCGTAATGTTCATATCAACTACCCCTTCCGACGTGATGGATCGCAGTATCTTCTAATATTCTAATATTATGACGCAGATTAACCGGAAAATGTTGCACCGTGCTCTGCCTTTTTTCAAATATTTTTTGTGCGCGGGCTTGTTCGCGCCAGGCTGCGCCTTATTTGCGCAGATACTTCTCCGTCAGGGCCAGCTGCTCCGGGGTGTTGACGCCCAGGATCTGCTCGTTGAGCTCGGCGGTGTAGACCGCCACCCGCTTGCCGTGGCCGCGGAGAATGGCGGGAACGTCGGTCAGATAATACTCGTGCTGGGCGTTGTTATCCTTGATCTCGTCCAGACTTGCCAGCAGCGCCTTGCAGTCGAAGGCGTAAATGCCCACGTTGAGCTCCCGGATGGCCTTCTGCTCGGGCGTGCAGTCCCGGTCCTCCACGATGCGGAGGAAGTCGCCGTTCTCATCCCGCAGCACCCGGCCGTAGGGCAGGTATTCCTCGCAGGTGCCGGAAAGCATGGTGCAGGCCGCGCCGTTTTCGGCGTGGAAGTTCAGCAGGCCCTGGTAGACCTCCTTCTTCAGCAGAGGCATATCGCCGTAGCAGACCAGAACCGTGCCGTCAAAGTCCTTCAGATGCTCCCGGGCGCACATGACCGCGTGGCCGGTGCCCAGCTGGGGATCCTGGACCGCGTGGGGGTAGGCCGGGAAGGCGGCAAAGACCGCCTCGCGCATATAGCCGCCCACCAGGACGGTGTCCTCGACGGGGATGAAGTCCAGGGCGTTCAAAACGTAATGCAGCAGCGGCCGGCCGCAGGCCTGACGCAGGACCTTGGGCAGATTGTTGGCCTCGGACATCATGCGGGTGCCCTTTCCGGCGGCAAGAACGACTGCTTTGATCTTCATAGTATTCACTCCATTTTTTTATTTCATTCGGTGACGGCGTAAAGCCCTCCGTTCCTTTGAGTATATCGGATCCTGTCAAAAAAAGCAACCACTATTTTGCACTTTGGCATTTACAAACGGAAGCGGCGGGGCTATAATGGGATTCAGGCATCGGATATCCGGGATCAGGCATCAGGGATCAGACCCGCCTATAGGGACAAGCCGCGCTTGTCTGTCCTTCCCCGCCTGAAACAAATTGACAGTTGACAGTAAGAGCTTACGCGTACAGGGAGTTTCTCATGTTTGAATGGTTTCGGTCCGTTATGAATTCCGGCTCAGTCCTGGGCTATTTCTTTCAGGCGATCCCCATTACCGTTTTCGTTGGGATCCTATATGCGCTCATAAGGGCGATTTCCATAAAAAGAAAGAATCGGAACGCGAATTGGCCCCGTGAAATCGCCATATGGCTGTTTGTCTGCTACCTGACCGGCCTGATCAGTCTTGTGATCCTGCCCGCGAATTTCTGGCTTTCTTTCTTTGACGGCGTATTTTATGGATGGTGGGATGAGCTTTATCCGTTTTTTGAGTTCGGAGGATTTAATTTCGTCCCTTCTGTCATCAGAGCATTGTCGGGAGAACTCACGATCGGAAGCTGGGTCAAAACGATGCTCATCGGAAATACGCTCATGTTTTTACCCTTTGGCTTTTTTCTTCCGTTCCTTACGGATCGTGTAACCCGAAAGAACATATTCGCTGTGGCCGTTGCCGTTCCTTTTTTGTTTGAGGTGTTGCAATTAACGACCTATGGCAGAAGCTTTGACGTGGACGACCTGATTTGCAATTTTTTCGGAATCGTCATTGGTTTTTTCCTTGCCCGGGCCATTTGTTCAAACAGGCAAAAAACACGCGCTTCGTGATTCGATCAATTGTCAACTGTCAATTGTCAACTGTCAACTACCAACAGGAGGTTCCCCATGATTACCTTCGAGAATGATTATTCCTGCGGGGCCCATCCCGCCGTATTGAAACGGCTCTGCGAGACCAACCTGATTCCCCAGCCGGGCTACGGCTTCGACTGCTTCACGGAAAGCGCCCGGGCCAGGATCCGGGCCGCCTGCGGCTGTCCGGAGGCCGAGATCTACTTCCTGACCGGCGGCACCCAGACCAACGCCGTAGTGCTGGCCTCCCTCCTGAAGCCCTGGGAGGGCGTGATCGCCGCCCAGACCGGGCACATCCACGTCCACGAGGCCGGAGCCCCCGAGGCCCTGGGCGCCAAGATCCTGGCCCTGCCGGAACACGCGGGCAAGATCGACCCGGACGAGCTGCGGGCCCTGGCCGCCGCCCTGCTGGCCGACGAGAACGTGGAGCACATGGTCTATCCCGGGGCGGTCTACATTTCCCATCCCACGGAATGGGGCACCCTCTACACCCGGGAGGAGCTCACGGAGATCTCCGGGATCTGCCGGGAGTTCGGGATGCGGCTCTATCTGGACGGGGCCCGGCTGGCCTACGGTCTGGCGGCGAGGGATACCGACGTGGATCTGCCTTTGATCGCCGCGCTCTGCGACGCCTTCTACATCGGCGGGACGAAGTGCGGCGCCCTCTGCGGCGAGGCTGTGGTCTTTCCCCGGCAGGCCCCGGCCCACTTCATCAACTTCATCAAAAAGCACGGGGCCCTCATGGCCAAGGGCCGTCTCTGCGGGGTCCAGTTCGACGCGCTCTTCACCGACGGGCTGTATCTTGCGATCGGCCGCCGGGGCGTGGAGACCGCCGAACGCCTCAAGACCATCCTGGCAAAACACGCCATCCCCTGCTTTATGGACACCCCCACCAATCAGCAGTTCGCCATCCTGGAAAACGCCCGCTATCAGGCTCTGCGGGAGAAGCTTCCCGTGGGCTTCTGGTCCAATCCGGACCCGGAGCACACGGTGGTCCGCTTCGCCACCGCCTGGTACACCACGGACGAATACCTGGAGGAACTGGACCGGATTCTGTAAGGAGGAAAAAATGGCACAATTCGGAACGCTGGACGGCAAGCCGGTGGAGCTGATCCGGCTGAAAAACGAAAAACTGAGCGCCGAGGTGCTGAGCTACGGGGCGACCCTGCGGGCCCTGTACGTCCCGGATCGGAACGGGAAGCCCCTGGACGTAGTGCTGGGCTTCGACACAATAGATGAATACCTCCGGCACGACAGCTGCTTCGGGGCGACCATCGGCCCCAACGCCAACCGGATCGGCGGGGCGGCCTGCTCCCTGGGCGGCAGGCGCCTCCGTCTCGATCGGAACGACGGCGAAAACAACCTCCACAGCGGCTCCGCCGGGCTGGACCGGAAGCTCTGGGAGGTCCTGGCGGCCTCCGACGAGGCCGTGACCCTGCTCTGCGTCCATCCCAACGGCCTTGGCGGCATTCCCGGCGATCTGCGCGTCGCCGTGACCTATTGGCTCGACGGCTCCGATCTGCTGATCGAGTACCGGGCCGTCAGCGACCGGGACACCCTCTGCAATCTGACCAACCACAGCTATTTCAATCTGGACGGCCACGACAGCGGCTCCGTCCTGGATCATCGGATCCAGCTCTTCGCCAAGAGCTTCACCCCTATCGACGCGCAATCCATCCCCACGGGGGCCATCCGGGCCGTCAGCGGCACGGCCATGGACCTGACAAAGCCCGTCCGCATCGGCACGCGCATCGACGCCGGCCTGGATCAGCTTCGCCTGGCCCGGGGCTTCGACCACAACTGGGTGGTGGACTGGGACGGGGAGAACCGCTTCCCCATCGCGGCCTGGGTCTGGGCTGCCAAGAGCGGGATCTCGCTGCAGGTCCGCACCGACCGTCCCGGCGTTCAGTTCTACACCGGCAACTACATCCCCGACGGACTTCGGGGCAAGGGCGGCGCGGTCTACGGGCCCCGGCAGGGGCTCTGCCTGGAGACCCAAGCCTTCCCCGACGCCCTGAACCACCCCAGCTTCCCCTCCACGGTCCTCCGGGCCGGGAACGAGTGGGTCAGCCGGACGCTGTACCGCTTTGATACGGACTGAACTCTCCCGAAGGGTGAGAGAACTCGCCGTTCGCGTCATTGTTTTTTCCGGCCGGGTCCTGTATGATGAGCCCGTAAGCAAACCAACACCGAAACGGAGGTATCATTATGGAACTCGGAAAGAAGATCCGGCAGCTTCGCTTCAAGGCGGGGCTCACCCAGGAGCAGTTAGCGGAGAAATTGGGCGTCGCGGCCCAGTCCGTCTCCAAATGGGAGAACGCCGTGGCCATGCCCGACATCAGCACCCTGCCCCTGCTGGCGGAGGTCTTCGGCGTCAGCATTGACGATCTCTTCGACCTCACCGCCGAACAGCGGCTCAACCGCATTGAAAACCGCATGGACGCGGAGGAGGATCTGCCCCAGGACCTGTTCTGGGAGTATGAGGAATTCCTGAAGACCCAGCTGACCGACCCGCAGCACAAGCAGCGGGCTACGGACCTCATGGCCTATCTCTACTGGCACAAGATGAACGCGTACGCCCGGAAGGCGGCCAAATACGCCAAAGAGGCCGTGCGCATGGCCCCCGGCGTCAAGGGCAGCCAGTGGGTCCTGAACAAGGCCGCGGGCCACGCGGCCTGGGACTGGAACGTGTCCAACCACACGGCGGCCATCGAATTCTGGCGGGAGACCGTGGAGGCCAACCCCGCCGTCCGCCTGCCCTATCTCTACCTGATCGACAACCTGCTGGCCGACCACCGGGCCGACGAGGCCGAGCACTACCTGGCCCGTCTGGGCAATCTGCCGGACGCGAATCCCATTATGAACGAGATCTACCGGGCCCACATCGCCCTGGCCCGCTTCGACGAGCCCGGGGCGGACCGGATCGTGGAAGACCTGCTGGCGGCCCACCCCGATGACGCCGTCTGCCTCTTCGAGGCCGCCCAGTACTACGCGGCCAAGTGCGGCTACGACCGGGCCATTGACTGCTACGAGCGATCCTTCCAGAAGACCACCCGCAAACCCCGCTTCCAGGATGAGCTCATGGGCATCGCAGACATCTGGCAGATCCGGGGCGAGTACCGCAAGGCCGCCGAGACCTACGACCGGATCCTCGACCTGCTGGAGCATGAGTGGGGCCTCACCGAGGCCGACGACAGCTCCATCCGGACCACCCGGGACAAGCGCGACGCCCTGCTGGCGAAGGCTTGATCTGTCCCAGCTCCCACATCTCAAAGAATAAACCCGGGGGGACGGCTCTGTGTGTCCGCGGACACCCAGAGCCGTCCCCCCGGGGTATCTTACCCCTCCGCCAGGCCCAGGGCCAGGATCCCCAGGGTCCGGGCATAGATGTCGTCGAACTGGGACAGGGGCAGGGGGTTCTCTCCCGCGCCGACTTCCACCGTGTAGCCGGGGCGGTCCCGGGTGAGGATGAACCAGTCCTTGTAGCCCGCGAAGCCCGAGGCGTAGGGCACGTCCTCCAGGGCATAGCCCGAGACCGCCGCAAATCGCTCCCCCAGCTCCCGGGCTCCGGGGGGCTCCATGCTGCCGAACTTCCAGTAGATCACGTTCCCCTGGGTGTGGAGGCTGACAGTGAGCCCCGGCTCCGTCCGGTCCGTCAGGCCCGCAACGGCCTCGCTCTCGGGCTCCGAAAGCGGCGCTGCGCCCACATAGTCCCGGGGGCCGGGCCGGTCGAAGCCCTGGGCGAATTTGATCTGGCGGGCCTGTTCCCAGCGGGCCGGGTAGTTCAGGTTCAGATCCACCCCCCGGAGGTTGGCCTTCCAGCCCTCCGGGAAGGGGATTTGCGGGTAGTTTTCCGCCAGGGCCCGGGCCTCGGCCCAGCCGGGATCCTCCCGCCGGAGCCCGCCTGTCACCAGATCCACCCCATCGGGGTTCACCATGGGGACCAGATGCAGGGTCGTCCGCTGATAGAGGGCCTGGGCGGAGAAGCCGTAGACCCGTCCGTTCTCCGAAACGGCCCGGGCATAGTCCTCCAGAAATTTCATCAGCACCGGGACCGTGATCCACTCATTGGCGTGGTGGGCGGCGTTGTAGAGCACCTTCCGGGGGCCGAGGCCCACGGAGATCTGCCAGAGCTTCCGGCCGTAGCGCGTCTCGCCGATCGCCCGGACGCTCAGAAAGGGATAGCGGGCCGCCAGGCCCTCCAGGCAGAGGGACAGCAGTTCATAGGTGAAGGGCACGTCCGTCGGCACCTGGGCAAAACCCAGGGGAACCGTCAGCGTCTGATCCACGTAGAGCCGAAGCGGGTCCTGGTTGGGGTTGGCGGTGATCAGCGCCCGAACCGTGGTGCCGAAGCGGGCCGCGATCCGGGCGTAAGTATCCCCGGGGACGACCCGGTAATGCCGATATCCCGTCAGCCAGGGCAGCAGCGCAGCCCAGGTAAGGCCGTCCGGCCGTCCCGTCGGGGCCAGCCCCTCCCGCCGCTGAAACTCCGCCAGTGTCGGCGCTCCCGCCCGTCTGATCGCAAGCTCGTACAATTCCATATCCGTTCCCTCCATGCCGTACTGATACAGCTTATGCAGCTGCCTGCCGGGATATGAACCCAGTCTGGCTTCCGCGCTTTCTGCCTTCTTTCCGACGCGCCGCCGGTTTTCCACGAAGCGGCGCTGGTTTTTTTCCGTCGGAGGGGTAGACAGAGCGGGTGCTTTATGCTACAATAATTATGTTCGGAATCAGTGTTCCGCTATCTTTATCAGACGTTTTACAACGCAGAAAGGAAGAACCACATGAGAAATCGCATCAAGTCCCTTCTGGCCGCAGTGCTGGCGCTGGCGCTGGTCCTCACCATGCTGCCCGCGGCAAGCCGCTCAGCCCAGGCCGCAGACATCGACGGCAAGGAAACAGCTTCCCGCGAGCTCCGGGTGGAAGCCCCTGTCGTCATCGCAAACGAACCGGCTTCCGTGGATCCGGAGACCGGCAACCAGTTGACAGGCCATCTGTCGATCAAGAATCCCGGCAGCACCTCCGTAACCGACGCCTATCTGGCGGGACAAGCCTCCGGCAACGCGATCCAGGCCAGCCTTCCCAGCTATTACAACAGCACAGACTATGGCTACATAACGCCCATCCGGGACCAGAACCCCTACGGTACCTGCTGGGCCCACGCAGCGATTGCCTCCATCGAGAGCTACATGATCAAGTATAAGGTCAAGGACGCCGAGACCGGGAAGGCCGCTACCACGTCCATCAACCTCTCCGAATCCCACCTGTCCTGGTTCTCCTACACCTACGCCTACGACAAGCTGGGCATGCTCTCGGGCGACAGCACGATCCTCTACAGCGGGAACGATTACCGCGACGTCGGCGGCAACTGCTATCTCGCCACCTACACCATGATGCGCGGGGAGGGCCCCGCAAGCGAAAGCACCAGCGCCCTGGCCTACGGCAACATGAGCTCCAGCGGTCTGTCGAGCAGCTACGCCTACAACTACAACACCACTCAGGTGACCGACGCGATCTGGATCCCGAAGGCGAACGTGGCCGCCGTCAAGCAGGCGATCATGGACTACGGCGCCGGCGTCTTCACCTACTTCCACGACTTCAACAGCTCCTACTACAACGAAAGCACCGGTGCGTATTACTGCAATCGCTACACCGATGGTAACCACGACGTGACCGTCGTCGGCTGGGACGACAACTACTCCAGGAACAACTTCAAGTCCAGCTGCCGTCCCTCGAAAAACGGCGCATGGATCATCAAGAACAGCTGGGGCACCTACAGCGGCAAAAACGGATATTACTACATCTCCTATGAGGACACTTCCGGCAGCGACGCCGCGTGTTGCTTCTTTAAGGCCGCCGCGAAAGACCCCTATCAGAACATCTATCAGTACGACGGCACCGCAAGCGGTTATTACTTGAACCTTGGAGAGAAACGGTTTACCACCAGTACGAGCTTCGTCGCAAACGGCGTGGAGGATCTGGAGAAAGTAGCCTTCTGTACCCTTGACGAAAATACGAACTACGTCGTGAAAGTCTTCCTCGACTCCAACACCACCGACCCCACCTCCGGTACCCTTGCCGCCACGAAGGCCGGCGTCTTTACCTACCCGGGCTATTATTCCGTCAATCTCGACACCCCCGTTTACCTGAGCGCGGGCCAGCGCTACAGCGTCGTCGTCTACTTGTATTGCAGCGACGGACTGCATGTGCCCATTGACTATACCGGCAATTTTGCCGGCATCGCAAAGTGCACGCACAAGGCGCGTTCGAACACCACTTTCTGTTGCTATGACGGCAGTACCTACTGGGAGGATGTCGGAAGCCAAGGCATCGACTTCCGGATCAAGGCCATGACCAGCCGCCACAATCCCTTCGTGGACGTGGCGAAGAACAAGTGGTATGCGGAAGCGGTGCTCTGGGCCTATTACCACACTCCGCGGATCACCTCCGGCACCGACGACACTCACTTCTCCCCCCATGACACCTGCACCCGCAGTCAGATCGTGACCTTCCTCTGGCACGCCAACTATGATCCCGCACCGGGCAGCACTGTGAACCCCTTCACCGACGACGTTAAGCCCGGGAAGTGGTACACAAACGCCGTTCTCTGGGCCTATTACCACAACCCGCGGATCACCTCCGGCAAGACGGCTACCTCCTTTGGCATTAATAATGGCTGTAAGCGCGAGCAGGTGGTGACCTTCCTCTGGAATGCCGCCGGCGCGCCGAAGCCCAAGACTACCTACTGCCCCTTCAATGACGTTGACCCCACCAAGTATTATTACAAGGCCGTTCTTTGGGCTGTGGAAAACGGTATTACCAGCGGCATTGACGCCACCACCTTCGGCGTCGGCCAGACCTGCACCCGCGCCCAGATCGTGACCTTCCTCTATACCGCCTACGGCAACCAGTGATCCTGATCTCCAATCGAATCACCAACCGAGCAGCAACCATTCCCGGCCTTTGCCGGACCCGAAAAACAGCGCCCCGATCGTTTCGATCGGGACGCTGTTTTTCATTGGATCACAGCCGCCCCAGCAGGGCTGCGCCGTTTTGCCTCAGCCACGTTTGACAGCTCCGATAGGCGGGACAGACCCGCAGGACCTCCGCGTAGAAACGCTTGGAGTGGTTCGGCTGCAGCCGATGACAGAGCTCGTGGACCACCACGCTGTCCAGGACCTCCGGCGGGGCCAGCATCAGCAGACAGTTGAAATTCAGGTTCCCGGCGGCGCTGCAGCTCCCCCAGCGGGTGCGCTGGCTGCGGATGGTGATCCGCCCGTACGTCACGCCCACCAGAGGCGCGTAGTGGGCGACCCGGGCCGGGATGGTCTTTCGAGCCTGCTCCGCCAGGGCATGAAGCTCCTCCTGCGTCAGCTTCTCCACGCTGGGCTGGTTTTTCCGGGCGCGCTCGAAGCGCTCCCACTGCTTTTCGATCCAGCCCGCGTGCTGCTCCACCACGGCCCGGATCCGGGCCTCCGAGGCGGCCATAGGCGCCCGGACCAGGAGTTCGCCCTCCTTCCACTGGAGGCAAATGGTCTTCCGGGCGGAGCGGATCACCCGATAGGACGTCGGCTCCTTCACAGCTTCAGCACCCGGTTCTCGCCCCGAATCCCCACAAAGGCGCCCTTGGCGGCCTGGGGAGAGTCCGGGTGGCAGATCAGCCACTTGTTCCGCATCCAGAGCAGGGCCTCCTCCCCCTCCGCCCCCGTGTTCACGGCGGGCAGAGGCGCGTTGGTTCCCTTCGTCAGAAGCACCAGGCAGTTGAAGCCGGACTCCTGCACCCGGCAGGGAGCGAAGTGGAGGACCAAAGGATGGATCTCTACGGCCACCCGGGGCGGCAGATAAAAGCCGACCGCGTCCGCCGCGTCCAGCCTCCGGTCCCGCAGATCGCCGGGCAGGGCCAGCAGTAAGACCAGGCCCGTGGTGGAGAAGTTGACCTCGCTGCACTTGTGGTATTCCTCGGCGTTGAGGGTGAAGCCCCGGCCGTTGCAGTACCCCGCCTGGAGCTCCATGCCGCCGTAGACCGTCCGCTCCGCGGCCCGGACGGCCTCCAGAGCTTCCAGCTCCGGCAGGGAGGCCACATAGCAGTTGCCGCTTTCCGGAATGGGCGTTTTGTCCATGGCGTCGGCCAAGGCATCCTCCGCGGGAAGCTTTATCATACGCCCATAAGGCGCGAACTCCGGGTCGAAAACGGAATACAGGCGCAAGTCGGGATTTGCGGCTCGCAATCTTTCAAGAATCTCCATGACGGCCTCCATCAATCATTCTCAATTTTCCTGTGGAGCTTCTCCCGAAGCAGGATCACTCCCGCGCCAAGGAGCACCACGGCAATGCCCAGGAGCTTCGCGGCGGTCAGCATTTCCTTCAGGAAGACGACCCCGATGAAGCAGCTCACCACGGGCATCAGCAGGAGCCAGAGCTTCACCACCCAGACCTCATGGGTCTTCAGGTTGCGGTAATAGAAGAAGTAGATCCCGGTCTGGGCCAGGCCCCCCAAGGCCGCCAGCCACCAGAAGCCGGGCAGCTTTCCCGTGTCCAGGCCCCGCAGGTCTCCCCGGGCGAAGCTGAAGACCGCAAAGAGGACCAGCACCACGAAGTTGTTGTAGTAGGAGATCGTATCGGTCTCCGCCCGGTACTTCCCCTGGGCCCGCTTGATGAGGAAGGCGTTGGCCGTCACGCAGGCGGCGGAGGCCAGGAAGAAGAGATCCGTGGGGGCAAAGCGCAGCTCCCGGAAGTCCACGCCCAGCACCAGCAGAACGCCCAGCAGCATGATCCCCGTGCCCAGCCAGTCCGTAACGTAGAGCTTCTTATGGAGCACAATCACCGTCACCAGGTTCACCATGAGCACGTCGGTCTTCAAAAGCGCCGTGCCGGTGCTCAGGGAGCCTCCGGCGTAGCCCAGATTGGCGAAGAGATCCAGCAGAAAGCCGAAGCAGCCGATCAGGACCAGCAGAAGGGCCGCCCTTCCCTGCCGGAAGAGCTGGGAAAAGGTCCCGTCCGCCGCAAGCTGGATCGTCAGAAAGACCAGGGCGAAGGAGCGCAGCAGGAAGCCTGCTGCGTAGGCGGAGCCCGTAGCGTCCACCATCAGCTTGGAGACCGTGTAGTAGACGGACCAGGCCAGCACCATGGCCAGCATCATCCACACGCTTTTCCCGTGCTTCATGCCAGCTTCTCAAACATCCGCCGCAGGGCGGCTTCGTCCATGGGGACGGGGTTGTTTTTCATCAGAGGATGGACGGCGCAGTCGTGGGCCAGCTTGTCCAGGTCCACGGCCCCCAGCTCGGAGAGCCGGGTCCGCAGGCCGCCCAGCGCTTTCAGGGCGGCGATCCGCCGGGCCAGCTCCTCGGCGTCGGAAAGCCCGGCCTGCCTGCAGAGGGTCTCCAGCCGCTCGTCGGCGTTGAGGCGCACGAAGCTGTCCAGGGTGAAGGCGCAGGCCTCCCCATGGGGCAGGCCGTAGTCCTCGGAGAGGGGGTAGGAGCAGGCGTGGGAGCCCGCGGTCTTGGGCAGGGCGAAAGCCAGGCCGCCCAGCAGGGCCGCCAGGGACATGCCCGTCCGGGCCTGGAGATCGGAGCCGTCCCGCCAGGCGTTTTCCAGATGCTCCAGCACCAGGCGCACGGCCTCCTTGGCCATTTGGTCGGAGATGGGCTGGTGATTCCGGCTCCAATAGCCCTCCAGGGCGTGGGCCAGGGCGTCCAGGCCGGTAATCATGGTGGTGCGGGGCGGCACGGAACGGGTCAGCAGGGGGTCCACCACGGCGGCGGCGGGCATGAAGGCCGGGTGGTTGATGGTCTTTTTCTCTTTCCCGAAGCTCATAACGGAGACCTGGGTGACCTCGCTGCCGGTCCCGGCGGTGCTGGGAACGGTCACAACGGGGATATGGGCAGCGGGGAAGGGACGCAGGCCCCGGAAGTATTCCTCCGCCGTCCCGCCGTCATGGGCGATGGCCGCGGCGAACTTCGCCGTATCCAGGGTGGAGCCGCCGCCCACGCCGATGACGCCGTCGGCCTCCCGCTCCCGGATCAGCGCCGCCACAGCGGCGGCCCCGGCCAGCTGGGGATTGGGCTGGATATTGCTGTAAACCGCGCAGATCCCGGGCAGCTTCTCCCGAAGGGCCTCCAGCTTTTCCCGCAGGAAGGGATCGCAGACCGCCACGCAGCGGCGCAGGCCCAGCTCCTCCAGAATCTGCCCCAGGCCCTCGAATTTCCCGGCCCCGAAGAAAATCTTCACGGGCTGGGTGTAGATGAACTCAAGCACCATAGATCCCATCCTCGATCTCCGCCACCTTGGCGGCGAACTTATGCATGTTCACAGCCCGCCAGTCCTCCAGGTCCTGACACCAGGCGGTGTTCAGGAAGGCGCGGACCATCTCGATGGCCATTTCCGGCCCCACGATCCAGCCGCCCATGCACAGGACGTTGGCGTTGTTGATGGCCCGGGCCATTTTGGCGGAGTAGACGCCCTCGCAGGCCACGGCGTGGACGCCCTTGAACTTGTTGGCCACCACGGACATGCCAGCGCCGGTGCCACAGATCAGGACGGCCTTTTCGTAGCTCCCGTTCTGCACCAGAGGTGCCACCTCCGACGCCACCTGATAATAGGGATGGACCTCGTTCAGATCCACGGTCCCCAGGTCGTCAAATTCGATCCCGTTCTCCCCCAGCCAGCTCTTGACGGCTTCCTTGACGGGGAAACCGGACTTGTCGCTTCCAATCGCAAGTTTCATAGTTGTTTTCTCCTTTTTTCGTTTTACACCGTAGGGATCGCTTATGCCCGCAAAGCGGGACAAGCGATCCGATTGCTCGCCAGGGCAATCATCGGTATCCGCCTGTGCGGCGGATCGGATCGATCGTCCCCGCCTTTCGGGCGGGGCATGATCGATCCCTACGGAGCGTGTGTTTTTTACTTCGCCCTGACCGCTTCCCGCGCGGCCTCGAGGATGTGCTCCTTCGTCAGGCCGAGGGCCCGCCGCAGATAGGGCAGCTTCCCCACCTCGCCGAAGCGGTCCTCAATGCCCACAGCCCAGACGGGCACTCGCTCCGGGGCCAGGGCCTCCAGGACGGCGGCGTGGAGGCCGCCCACAATATTGTGGTTCTCCACGGTCAGCACGGCCCCGGTCTTCCGGGCGGAGGCGAGGATCGTCTCCCGGTCGATGGGCTTGACGGTGTGGACGTTGAGGACCTCGCAGGAGATCCCCTCGGCTTCCAGCTCCTCCGCGGCCTCCAGGCAGTCTGCAGTCAAAAAGCCCGAGACACAGACGGTCAGATCCCTTCCTGCCCGGAGCCGATCGGCCCGGAAAAGATCGAATTTGTAATCCGCCGGGAAGACGGCGGGCTGCTCACTCCGCACAAGACGGAGATAGACAGGTCCCTCCCAGGCGTCCAGGACGGGCATGGCGGCCCGGAGCTGGGTCTCGTCCACGGGCTCGAAGATGACCATGCCGGGGATGGAGCGGAGCACGCCGACATCCTCCACGCTCATGTGGGTGCCGCCGTTGAGCTCGGCGGTGATGCCGGGGTCTGTGCCCACGATCTTCACGTTCATCCCCGCGTAGCAGATGGAGATGGCGATCTGGTCGCAGATCCGCCGGGTGGCAAAGGGGGTAAAGCTCTCGATCCAGGGCTTGAAGCCGTAGCTGGCCAGGCCCGCGGCGATAGAGGCCATGTTTTGCTCCGCCACGCCGCAGTCGAAGATCCGGTCCGGAAAGCGCTCCCGCAGACCCAGGGTGCCGCTGGCCTTGCCCAGGTCGGCGTCCAGCAGGACGATCTTCCCATCCCGCTCCATGAGGGCTCCAAGCTCCTGGGCGTAAATTGCACGCATCTGCATGGTCAAGCCTCCTCTCTCAGGGCCCGAAGGGCGGTCTCGGCCGCTTCCATCGGGACGGCGACGTTGTGGTTGCCCGCGCCCAGGTCCACGGCCCACTGCATGCCGCAGCCCTTGACCGTGTGCAGGATCACCATCGTCGGCTTCCCGCTTCCCAGATTGTCCTTGGCCTGCTTCACGGCGGCGGAGACAGCGGAAACGTCGTTGCCGTCGGCGACCTCGATCACCTTCCAGCCGAAGGCGGCCCACTTGTCTCCCAGGGGGGCCACGTCGTTGACGGCGGCCACGGGGCCGTCGATCTGCAGCTTGTTATAGTCCACGAAACCGATCAGGTTGTCCAGCTTCTTGGCCGCGGCGAACATGGCGGCCTCCCAGATCTGGCCCTCCTGGCACTCGCCGTCGCCGATCAGGGTATAGACCCGGGCTCCGTCCTTCGCCAGCTTCGCGCCCAGGGCCGCGCCGACCGCGCAGGAGAAGCCCTGGCCCAGGCTGCCGGTGGTCATGTCGACGCCGGGGGTACGGTTCATATCGCAGTGGCTGGGCAGATTTGTGCCGCCCTGATTCAGGGTCAGCAGCAGCTCCTTGTCGAAATAGCCCCGGTTCGCCAGGGCGGCGTAGACCGTGGGCCCCGCGTGGCCCTTGGAGCAGACGAAGCGGTCCCGGCCCGGCTTCTTCGGGTCCTTCGGGTCGATGTTCTCCATGGCCTCGAAGTAGAGCACCGCCAGCAGCTCCACCACGGACAGACAGCCCCCGATGTGGCCGACGCCCAGATGGGCGATGGAGCGGATCACGTCGCAGCGGATCTCCCGCGCTGCGGTTTTCAAATCGTAATTCATATCAGTGTATCAACCTCCGTGGAAATTTGCTAATTTTTAGTTTATCGCTGAAAGCCATGCTTGTCAACCCCGCAGTACCAAAATGCAGCGCGGGAAATCTGCCCGCAATCTTTGGATTTGTCGATTTCATTCGTAGGAGCGGCAAATCCCGATTTTCCCTTGACGCTGCCGCATGATTTGATGTAGAATAATAGCACTGCGAATCATGGCAAGGGAGGCGCGAAATATGACTGTCGAAAAGCTCCTTCAAGAGGAAAACCGCTTTGCCGCGCTATGTGATAACCTGATTACAGACCATCACCAATATGCCGACAGAAAGCAGGTTACCGTTCATAATAAAGCGCAAACGAAGCTCAATCGGATCGCAGATCAGCAAATCGCCGATCCGGAGACCGCAGAACGGTTTTTCTCCGATCTGATGGCCCACGAATCTGCAAAGGTCCGGCTGCACGCGGCGGGGTATGCTCTGGCAAAGGGCGTTTGCGAAGCGGCGGCGCTCCAAATCCTCCGTGGATTTGCCTCCGGGGAAGACCGGGGCGCGGCCTTCGATGCATCCATGTCTCTCTATGTCTGGGAACATAAAATGAATCATAAAACTTGACAGCAAAAAGGAAAGAGAATAAAATGTAGGAAAAAGAAAAGAAGGAGAAATACCTATGAAGCAGTTCACTCCCGTTTACGTTCCCGTCGGCGTGCCGACCTTCCACATGCCCAGCGCGGACGAGGCCTTTGCCGCGTCCTGCGCCCTGCTGAAGGGCATCGACCCGGGCTTCGTCTGCCCGGCAGACAAGCTGCTCTCCGTGGAGGCCCTGCGGGACTACCTGGAGCCCCTGCAGCCGGACCTGATCGTCTTCCAGAACCTGACCTTCGCCAACGCGGCATATATGTCCGAGGTCCTGCGGCGCTTCGACTGTCCCGTGGTCCTCTGGACCCTGCGGGAGCCCGTCATCGACGGGGGCCGCCTGCGGCTGAACTCTCTGACCGGGGCCTACTCCGCCGCAAACGCCCTGCGGGCCTTCGACGACCGTCCCTTCCTTTACGTCTTCGGCGCTCCCGACGAGCGGGCCGTACTCAACGATCTGCTCAACGACGTCCGGGCCGCCCGGCTGATCCACGACATGAAGGGCCTCCGCATGGCCGCCGTGGGCCACACCCCCCAGGGCTTCGGCTTCGGGCGGGCCCTGGACGCGGAGCTCATGAACGTCTTCGGCGTGGAGCTGGAGGCCGTCGAGGCCCGGGAGCTGATCGAAAGGGCCAAGGCCGTCTCCGAGGCCGACTGCGCCGCCTGCCTGGAAAAGACCGCCTGCATGACCTGCGGCTTCGAGCATACCCCGGAGCAAAACCGGGTGGACCACGCGAAGCTCTACCAGGCGTATCGGGATTATGTAAACGAGCATGGGATCGGCGCCCTGGCCTCCCGCTGCTGGCCCGACTTCTTCACGTCCTACGGCACCCCGGTCTGCACGGTGCTCTCCATGCTGAACGACGAGGGCGTCCCCGCCGCCTGCGAGGCCGACGTCTACGGGGCCCTGTCCATGTGGATCGGCTGGAAGCTCTCGTCCCAGCCCGTCTTCTTCGGGGACCCGGTCTCCCTGGACGAGGGCGAGAACAGCCTGACCTTCTGGCACTGCGGAGCGGCGGCCTGCTCCCTGGCCCGGAAGGACACGGGCGCCGCCGTGGGAGTCCACCCCAACCGGAAGATCGGCCCCGCCATGGACTTCGGCTGCGAGGCCTTCCCCACGGCCACTGTCTTCCGCGTGGGCCGGGAACCCGACGGGAGCTTCCGCTTCCTGATCGCCGAGGGCGAGATCCTGGACAAGCCCAAGCAATTCACCGGCACCTCCGTGGTGGTGAAGCCCGACGCCCCGGTGCGGGAGCTGGTGGAGGACAGCGTCAGGGCGGGCTTCGAGCCCCATTTCGCCGTGATCCGCGGCCGCCACGCCGAGGTTCTGGAGGACCTGGCGGAGTTCCTCGGCTTCGAGGTGTACCGCTATTAACGCCGTAGGGACAAGCCGTGCTTGTCCGCGTTTGCGAAGCAAACAATCGTCCGCAGGGCGATCCGACCAGGTGCGTCGTCGGATTTGCCTTCGGCAAATTGCATTCGTTCCGAATGCCGGACAAGCAAGGCTTGTCCCTACAGTATAACAGGGAGGATCCGTTATGATCAAAACCGTCACTATCGTCAGCCTCTCCCGGGGCATGATCGGGGAGAGCTTTGTGAAGCACGAAACGGACCTGGGCGTCCGCCGCCTGGAGGAGATGGGACTCCGGGTCAAATTCGGGGCCCACGCGCTGAAGGGCATTGACTATCTGGACGCCCACCCGGAGAAGCGGGCCGAGGATCTTTTGGAGGCCTTCCGGGACCCGGAGACGGATCTGATCCTCTGCGCCATCGGCGGGGACGACACCTACCGGCTGGCCCCCTACCTCTTCGGGCACGGGGAGCTGGAACAGGCCCTGCGGCCCAAGCCCTTCCTGGGCTTCTCCGACACCACCATCAACCACCTGATGCTCCACAAGCTGGGCCTGCCCACCTTCTACGGCCAGAGCTTCCTGGCGGATCTCTGCGAGCTGGACAAGGACATGCTGCCCTACACCCGGCGGTATTTTGAGGAGCTGATCTCCACCGGGACCATCCGGGCCGTGACCCCCAGCCCGGTCTGGTACGAAGAGCGGACCCAGTGGGGCCCGGACCAGGTGGGCGTGCCCCGGGTCTCCCATCCCAACACCGGCTTTGAGCTGCTCCAGGGCCCCCCGGTCTTCGAGGGGAAGATCTTAGGCGGCTGCATCGAGTCCATCTACGACCTGCTCACCGGAGGCCGTTACGGCAACGAGGCGGAGATCTGCCAGCGCTACAGCCTCTTCCCGGATGCGGAGGACTGGAAGGGCCGGATCCTCCTGCTGGAATCCAGCGAGGAAAAGCCGGGCCCGGAGCTTTACGAAAAAGCCCTGCGGGAGCTGAAGGCCCGGGGCATCCTGGACGCCGTCTCCGGCGTCCTCCTGGGCAAGCCCATGGACGGGTGCTTCGAGGCGGAGTACAAGGAGGCCGTCTTCCGGGTTGTGGACGACCCGAAGCTCCCCATCGTCGCCAACCTCTCCGTCGGCCACGCTACCCCCCGCTGCATCCTCCCCTTCGGCGTCCCCGCCCGGGTGAACGCGGAGAAGCAGGAGATTACCTTCTCGCCGTAGGGCGGCCTGTACGAGGGATCAGGGATTCCCGCCGTGGACGGCCCGACCCATAGCAGCCGGGTCCATGAATTGCGCCTGACGGCGCGTGAATTGCACTTCGTGCATGAATTGTTCCTGCGGAACATGAATTGCCCTGCGGGGCATAATGGCGCAATTCCATTCATGGAGCGCAGCGAGAAATCATGGCGAAGCCAATTCTTCTGAAAAAAACCATCCTTTGTCAACCTTTTGCGCCGAAAAAGCATCTAACAGACAAACGGGACCTTCGTAAAACCGCCCCCTTTGCTTTCCATCCGCCCGTTCAAAATGGAGGAAATACGATGAAAGAACCAACGATTACCGGAAAGAAGCGAAAATCCCTGACCGTTACGCTCTCTGTCGTTTCCGTTCTCCTGATTGCGGTTTTGCTTACGGCTGCTTTTCTTTCCCCCTACCGGAAAAGCGACCGCTTGATCCGTGCGATCGAATCCGGAGACGTGCAGAGGACGAAAGCCCTGCTCAAACAAGGCGCAGACCCAAACTGCCCGAACGCAAAGCGCAGCTTCTTTACCACATTGGTCGAACTCCAAATCCGGTATCCTTTATCGGTCGCCTGCGAGCTTGGGGACGCCGAGATGGTTCGCCTGCTGCTCTCCTGTGGCGCACATCCCGAAGAGACGAAAAATGGGAGCTGGGACGCGATCGCAAGCACGTTGCTGTGTTATGAGGACGATGACCTTGAGATCCTCCAACTTTTGGTTGAAAACGGCGCCTCTGTTGAAGATTGCCCCTATGAAGAACCCTACGTACATCTGGCCGCGGAGATACAAGTTCAGAATTACGCGCCGGATGGGACGCCGCTGCACACTTACAATTCAGAGGTTGGAGATCGGGTCGCGGAGCTCGTGGACTATCTTTTGACGTTTGAAAGCGATCCGGGCCTGCCGAAAACCCAGGGGGGCGTCACTCTGCTGATGCGCGCGGCGCAGACCGGGAACCTGGCGCTGATCGCAGACCTGCTCGCTCGCGGCGCGGACCCGGGAGAAACAGATTCCCAGGGCAGCACCGCCTGTGACTATGCCGTAAAGCACCACTGGGACGAGGCCGCGCAGCTCCTTCGGCAGGCGATCGAGGAATCCAATCGCTGAACACAAAACAAAAAGGGCGGCCAGCCCCCAGGCCGCCGCTCCCTGTAGGGGCGCTCATTGAGCGCCCGCAACGTGAAAAAACGAGGAATTGCTTTGATGCAATTCCTCGTTTTTTCACGAATTTTATCAGCCCAGCAGCTTCTCCTTCTCCACCTGGAGCTCCTCCACCTTCTTCTTGCTCAGCGGATAGACGAAACGAAGCAGGACAAAGACCAGCAGGAAAAGGATGGCCGGGATCAAGGCGGAGGAGTTATACATCCCGTCCAGGGCTTTCTGCTGGGAAAGCCTCTGGGCGGCCGCCTCCGCCTCGGGCAGCGCGGAGAGCTGCTCTTCGGACAGCAAATTCAGCACGTTGTTGGTGTAGCCGATCCCCAGCAGCACGGAGTTGATCAGAATCGCCGCCACGGTCTGACCCAGCTTGCGCATGAAGGTGTACATGGAGTAGCTGGTGGCCTCGTCGTGGATGCCGAATTTCACCTCGTTGTAGTCGATGGCGTCAGTCGCCAGCACCCAGATCAGCAGGAAGATGAAGGCGGTGCCAAAGCCGGTCATCAGGCAGAAGGCCAGGTAAACGAAGACGTTGTGGGTGTGCAGCAGGAAGAGGATGAAGTTCACCACCGCAGCAAAGAGGATGCCGTAGGCGCATACGTCCCGGCGGCCGAACTTGTTGCCCAGCCTGGTCGCGAAGAACATGATTACCGCCACGGGGAGATAGATGCAGAGCTGGGAAACGATAAACATGCTGCTGCCAAAGTAATAGTCAAAGAGGTAGGAGTAATAGCCCGTCTGGAACATCTGCGCCGCCAGGAAGATCATGCTGGCCAGGCAGATCGCCACAAAGGGACGGCTCTTGAACAGGGTTTTGATGACCTTCCAGCTTTGCCCCTTCTGCCTGGGGGCCGGTGAAAAGCTGACGCGCTCCTTGTTCCAGGCATAGCAGAGGAAATAGGCGCCTATGGACAGGACGGCGATCACGATGACGCCGATCAGGGTGGGGGTGTAGACCATATGGCGGTCGCCCTTGGGGCCTACCACAGCAAAGAAGCTGATCAGAACCATGGCGGGCAGGGCGCCGAAGGTGGAGCCCACAGAGCGGAAGACGGACAGGGAGGAACGCTCCTTGTCATCCGAGGTGACCACCTGGGCCAGAGAGCCGTAGGGGATATTGATGCAGGTGTAGAGCATGCCGAAGAGGATGTAGGTCACGTAGGCATAAATCAGATAGCCCTTTTCGGAAAGGCCCGGGATCTTGATGAACATCAGAACCGCAGACACAGCCACCGGAATCGCAAAGATCTTGATCCAGCGGCGATAGCGGCCGTCTGATCCGACGCGGGCATTGTCGATGATGCGGCCCCAGATGGGGTCGTTGACGGCGTCCCAGATGCGGGCTACTACCATCATCAGCATGATGCTGACGATGCTGATTTGCAGAATATCGGTGTAGAAGCGCTGGAGCACACTTTGGACCAGGCCGAAGACGAGACAGGAGCCCACGTCGCCCATGGCGTAGCCGATCTTGTCCTTCATGCCGATGCCCCGGGTGGCGGCAAGGGAAGAGCTTTTCATTTCAATTCCTCCAATTCTTATTTCTTACTTCTTACTTCTTTCTTACTTCTTACTTCTCAATTCCAGCGGCTTTCCGGAACACGTCCGCAAAGGGGCTGTTTTTCCGATAAAATACCGGGATCTTTCCGAGGCTGCAGCCGACGCGGTATTCCTTCCCGCCGGCGAGCTCCTTTCCGGTCCAGAAGTGGACCCACCGGCCCTCCGGGAGGAAGACCTGCCGGTATTTCAGCCCCTTCGCCACGACGGGACAGACGTAGAGCTCGCTGCCCAGGAAATAGCTGTAGGGATCCCGGCTCGTGCCGTAGTCCAGGGCCTCCCAGAAATCGGGCCGCAGGGCGGGCAGGCCCTCCCGGGCCTCCTCCAGCAGCTTCTCCAGGTAGGGCCGCAGGGCGACGTGGACCTTGGTCAGCTTCACGGTATAAGGCAGGACCTCCGGGTGATCGAACTGGGCGTTGGCCCAGGGCCGCAGGGACTCGTGGCTCCGCATGAGGGGGCTGAAGCAGGCCATCTCCATCCAGCGGATAAAGAGCTCCGGCTTCCGCTTGATCTTGGTGAAGGAGAAGAAGCCCCCGATGTCCGAGTGAACCAGGCTCACCCCGGAGAAGCCCAGGTTGAAGCTGGCGGGCATGACGCAGGGCATGCCGTAGTCCTTCGTCCAGTCGGTGTGCTGGTCGCCGTTCCAGAGGATGGGGGCGTAGGTCTGGACGCCCGGATAGCCGGAGCGGGAGAAGAAGAAGGCGTCCCCGGCTCCGTACTCCTCGATGGCCTCCCGGTTGAGCTTGGCCCAGAGCACCGGCCAGCGGTTGTGGAGCAGGGCCGGGTCTCCCCTGTGGAGCACGCAGTCCACGGGCAGATACTCCCCGAAGTCCGCCATCCATCCGGACATGCCCAGCTCCAGCATGTTCCGCTTGATCAGCTCGTCCTTGATGAAACAAACCGTCTCGGGATTCGTCAGATCCAGCATGCCCGCGTCGAAGGTGGTGGACTTGATGTGGTAGACCGTCCCGTCCTCCCGGGTGATGAGCCAGCCCTTGTCTCTGCATTCGTTGTAGAGGCGGCTGTCCTTTACCAAATAGGGATTGATATAGCCCAGGAAGCGGACGCCCCGCGCTTTGAGCCTTCCGATGGCCTCCTTCAGGCCGGGATAGAGCTTCCCGTCGGCCTCCCAGTTCCACCAGACCTGCTTGCCCATGGCCGTGCGGTTTTCGCCGCACCAGTCCTGGCACCAGACGGCGCTGATCTTCGCCCCCGCGTCCAGCATGGCGAAGGCCTTGTCCAGCACGGTTTGCGTTCCGCCCTGGACGCCCAGGATCATGCCCTCCAGGCACCAGTCCGGCAGGTACTGCCGGTTGGGAAGCTCCTTCGCCAGGGCCCGGACCAGGGCCTCGTAGCCCTCGGCCCGGGTCAGGATCAGGGCCTTGGGGCAGGCGTCGAAGGTGAAGCGGAACTCCGCGCCGGTGAAATCGGAAAGGCCGTCGCTGTCGGTGACGAAGCGGATCATCCGCCCCCGGTCCGTCACGAAGACCGGCATCGGAGCGTAGCTGCCGATCTGGCCGTGGGGCTTCTCTTTGTAGAGCATCCGGGGCAGCAGGGCCTTTTGAATCACGGTGGAGGCACGGATGTGCTCCGAGACCAGGTTGGGGACCTTCTCGCCCCGGAGATTGACCTGCCGGTACTGCTCGCCGCCGCCGAAAACGGCCTCCCCGGCTTCGGCAGGCAGGGTAAATTCGTAGGCCCAGCCGGGCTCGCCGGTGAATGCCAGCCGCATCCCCAGCTCCGTTTCGGAAACGTCCACCCGCAGACGGCGTTCGCCGCCCGTGAGCGTGAAACCGCCCTCGTCCGCCTCGCTGAGCCCAGTCAGTTCCGTCCGCTCCGTCTCGGTCACCCGGACCTTGACGCTGCCGCGGTCCGCGCTGTACTGCTTCTCCCGTCGGATCGCGGCGGCAAAGGGCCGCTCCGCGCTGTGCCGGGCCAGCAGAACGTCACCGCTGTACAGGCTCCAGCCCGCGTCATGTAGGATCAATCGGGTCATCGGCATGCTCCTTTCCGCAGTCCGCATCTTGTATCCGATTTCATTGTATCTGAAAAGCCGGTCTTTGTCAACCGCGGCCGCATCGCATTCCGCTGTTTTCCGCAAAGCTTTTCCCTGTTTTCACAGCCCTTTCCTCGGCTTCCGCTCACGTTTTTCCTTGTCATCGTGCATGCTGTGAAAAAACAGAGGCCGCCTCGGTCCGGTCTTTCGACCGGATCGGGGCGGCCTCTGCCGCGCAGACGCGAGCGCTCGAAGCCGCAGGGCTCCGATTACTTCATGTTCTGCTCGTAGGACTCGATCATCTTCTTGACCATCTGGCCGCCGACGGAGCCGGCTTCGCGGGAGGTCAGGTCGCCGTTGTAGCCGTTCTTCAGGTTGACGCCAACCTCGGAAGCGGCCTGCTGCTTGAACTGGTCCATGGCCTGACGGGCCTCGGGGACGTTGATGCTGTTGTTGCTCTTCTTCATGATTTCTTTCTCCTTTCAGGTTGTTTTGGGTCTTGCCGCTCATAGTTTGACCCGTTTTTCGGGAGATATGCAACAAATTCCAGCCGGACTTGGTATTTTTTGGCAGATGGAAGCATCTGTGATACATGAAAACACGGGCACCGTTGGCGGGCGGTGTCCGTGTTTCGTTTTTGGCGCGGGTCGTCAGGCCGCGCCGACCACGGCGGATTGTTCGCCGCGGGCTGCGGGCCGGGGAGGTAATTCCGGCGCCGCAGCGAGGGGAAGTACAGGAAAGAAACGTATTCTGCAAGGTATTCTATCCACAGACCGAATGGCTCAACCGGTCGGCGAAAGCGGTAAATTATTTGTCCGGGAACGCAGGCTTGCGTTACGCCGTTTTGACAGTCAGGCGTTCCAGCGTGCAGCCCTGGGCGTTTCGGCGCAGATAGCAGTCGGTGCACTGCTCATATTGCGCGAATTTTCTGCGGGCGGCGCTTTCGTCGCCGTAGACCTTCCAGCAGCCCACGCACTTGCAGCCGCAGTCCCGGCGCTCCATAAAGCCCCGGACGTCCTCGGGCGGATAGCTCAGGAACAGGCCGATCTCATGGGGGAAGTCTTCGCGCTCCGCCAGACGGCGGCGCAGCTCCCGGATGCAGCCGGTTTCATCGCACGCGGGATAACCGGCCTCCCGAAGCAGAACGGCGGCGTCACGTTTTTGCAGATCCGCTCCGAGCCGACCAGGGCGGTAGAGGTACAGCATGGCGAAATTCTCCGTCATGCGAAGCGGCAGCAGGCGCAGCCCTTTCGGCGCCAGCCGCCGGTTCAGGCCCCGCAGTTCCGAAAGCGCCTCGTCCCTCGATGCGTAGCGGTAGGGAAACAGACTGCCGGTTTTGATCCCCGCCAGCGTTGGCGCGGTGCTGCGAATGAACTGCTGCTCGGACATCTGTTTCACCTCGGTGCTGCTTTCATTTTTGGTTAGCATCCGCTAACCGCTTTCGAATATATCACAGCTCCAGCAAAATGTCAAGAGGGAATTTTTCTGCTTTTTGCCGCAAAGAAAGATCCCCTGCCGCCGGAAAAAGCGGCAGGGGACGTCAGGCATATCCTGTCGTGCGTTGTTTATTCTGATTCTGTACCGTATTTTCGCATGTGGGCTTTGATCGCGTCAAAGCTTTTGTCGCTGATATAGTGCTCGATCCTGCAGGCGTCTTCCGTGGCGGTCTCTT
This sequence comes from uncultured Clostridia bacterium, assembly GCA_947164825.1. Lineage (GTDB taxonomy): Bacteria > Bacillota > Clostridia > Oscillospirales > Oscillospiraceae > JAFRPC01. Next base: position 3,847 of record CAMUYE010000014.1, on the reverse strand, counting down.
CGTCGACACCGAGTCTCATAAGCAGCTTGGAGAGAACGGTATGGCGCTCGTAGATCCGCCGCGCCCGCTCTTCTCCCGGCTCCGTCAGCTTCAGATATCCCATTTCGTCCATCAGGAGCAGCCCATCCTTTTTCAACAGGCCCACCGCCCGGCTGACGGAGGGCTTGGAGTAGCCCAGATGCTCCGCCACGTCGATGCTGCGGACGCTGCTCGACTGCAAGGACAGCACGTAGATCGTTTCCAGGTACATTTCGCCGGATTCCAGCAATGCCATTATGAACGCCTCCCTCTACTGTTTCTCTTACCTTACCACACTTTTCCCCGTAAATCAACGATAAAAAATTTTTTCATTTCCACTTGACAAATAAGCGGGCGCTAACTATAATATAGCCGGTTAGGAAACGCTAACCATTTTTCAAGCCCCGTGATTAGCGGCGGCTAATCGCGCTGAGAACGGGATGGGCCGATGTGGGCATACTTGCGTGACTCTTCGAGTTCGGCCCCTATGAACAAATTCCTGAAGATCGGAGGGAGAATATGATGCCTCTTACGTTTGCGGACGTCGGGCAGCCCCAGATCATCAAACGGATCGGCGGCAGCCCGGAGGTCAAAAAGCATTTGGAGGATCTCGGCTTCCACGTTGGCGGAGAGATCAGCGTAGTCAACGCGATCGGAGGCAATCTGATCGTGAACGTCAAGGAATGCCGCGTGGCCGTCAGCAGGGAGCTGGCGAACAAGATCATGATTTAGGCGCTTTGCGCCATGGCCGATGCAGGCATCGCCTCATGGCCGCTGAGGTCAGCGGCCACTACAATGAAAAGGAGGAACGCACATTGAAAACACTCAGAGACGCAAAAATCGGTGAAACCGTCACGGTGGTGAAGATCCACGGCGAAGGCGCTGTCAAGCGCCGGATCATGGACATGGGCATCACCAAGCACGTGGAGATCTACGTCCGCAAGGTGGCTCCGCTGGGCGACCCCGTGGAACTGACCGTCCGCGGCTACGAGCTGAGCCTGCGGAAGGCTGACGCCGAGATGATTGAAATCGCATAAAAAATTTACACAGGGGTTAGGAATTGCTAACCTCTGCTGAGAAAGGAAGAAACCTATGAGTATTCGCATCGCCCTCGCGGGCAACCCGAACAGCGGCAAGACGACCCTGTTCAACGCGCTCACCGGCGCGAACCAGTTCGTCGGCAACTGGCCCGGCGTCACGGTGGAGAAAAAGGAAGGCAAGCTGAAAAAGCACGACGACGTGGTCATCACGGACCTGCCCGGCATCTACTCCCTCTCCCCCTACACCCTGGAGGAGGTCGTGGCCCGGAACTACCTGATCGGCGAGCGGCCCGACGCCATTCTGAACATTGTGGACGGCTCCAACCTGGAGCGCAACCTGTACTTAACGACCCAGCTCACCGAGCTTGGTATCCCCGTCGTCGTCGCCATCAACATGATGGATGTGGTGAAGAAGAGCGGGGATAAGATCGACACCGCCCAGCTCAGCAAGCAGCTCGGCTGCAAGATCGTAGAGATCTCTGCCCTGAAGGGCACCGGCGTCCAGGAGGCCGCCGAAGCCGCCGTCCAGGCGGCAAAGAACGGAAAGACCGTACCGATGCACAGCTTCTCCGGTCCCGTGGAGCACGCTCTGGCCCACATCGAGGAGCACGCGGTCTCCAACATGCCCGAGGAGCAGCAGCGCTGGTACGCCGTCAAGCTCTTCGAGCGGGACAGCAAGGCTCTGGAGCAGCTGAACCTGTCTTCCGCCGTCGCCTCCGACGTGGAGCAGCACATCGTCGACGTGGAAAAAGAAATGGACGACGACGCGGAATCCATCATCACCAACGAGCGCTATATCTGGATCGGCAATATCATCAAGGGCTGCTACAAAAAGAAATCCGCCGGAAAGATGACTGTTTCCGACAAAATCGACCGGATCGTCACCAACCGCTGGCTGGGCCTTCCGATCTTTGCCATCGTGATGTTCGCGATCTACTGGATCGCCATGGTGGGCGTAGGCGCGCCGGCCACCGACTGGGCCAACGACGGCCTGTTCGGAGACGGCTACCATCTGCTGGGCATCGGCTCCTCCAAGGCGGAGGCTGCCGCGGACGACTATACCGCCGCCGTCAACGCCATCAACGCCTACGGCTATGAGTTCGACCTCGAGGACGAGGAGAACCCCTTCGATCCCGACGCCTTCCTGGCCGAGATCAAGGCGGACGCTTCCGCCGAGAAATCCGCAACCGTCGTGGTGGAGGACGAGGAGACTCTGGAGGAATCCGAACTGACCGTCTACTACGACGCGATCCCCGAGGACGCGGAGGAGGAATCCACCAACTCCATGACCTTCAAGGACGCCCTGGCCTACTTTGAGGAAACCGGCTTCGAGGAGCCCGATCCCGCCGACTACGGCGTCTGGGTCCCCGGCGTCCCCGTTCTGATCGGCAAACTGCTCGATAAGCTGAACGTCCCCGAGGATGGCTGGCTCCGGGGTCTGATCCTGGACGGCATCGTAGCCGGCGTCGGCGCGGTGCTGGGCTTCGTGCCCCAGATGCTGGTGCTCTTCTTCCTGCTGGCCTTCGTGGAAGCCTGCGGCTACATGGCCCGAATCGCCTTCGTGCTGGACCGGGTGTTCCGCCGCTTCGGCCTGTCCGGCAAGTCCTTCATCCCCATCCTGATCGGCACCGGCTGCGGCATCCCCGGCATTATGGCCTCCCGTACCATAGAAAACGAGCGTGACCGCCGCATGACGGTTATGACCACCACCTTTATCCCCTGCGGCGCGAAGGTGCCCTTCATCGCCATGATCGCCGGCGCCATCTTCGGCGGCAGCGCCTGGATCTCCACCGGCGCCTATTTCATCGGCCTCGCGGCCATCATCGTCTCCGGCGTCATCCTGAAAAAGACGAAGATGTTCGCGGGCGACCCGGCTCCCTTCGTCATGGAGCTGCCCGCCTACCACTGGCCCACCCTGGGCAACGTGCTCCGTTCCATGTGGGAGCGCGGCTGGTCCTTCATCAAGAAGGCCGGTACGATCATCCTGCTGTCCACCATCCTGGTCTGGTTCCTCACCTTCTTCGGCTGGGTGGACGGCGCCTTCCGGATGCTGTCTGAGGACGAGATCGAGTACTCCATCCTGGCCCGTGTGGGCAACGCCATCGCCTGGATCTTCGCGCCTCTGGGCTGGGGCAACTGGCAGGCCACCGTGGCCTCCATCACCGGCCTGGTGGCCAAGGAGAACATCGTCGGCACCATGGGCATCCTGTACCGCGCCGGCGAGGGCAGCGTCTACAGTCATCTGTCCGCAGCCTTCACGGGGCTGGCAGGCTTCAGCTTCCTGACCTTCAATCTGCTCTGCGCCCCCTGCTTCGCCGCCATGGGCGCCATCAAGCGCGAGATGAACAGTCACAAGTGGACCCTGTTCGCCATCGGCTACGAGTGTGTCTTCGCCTACCTGGTGGCCCTGGCCGTCTACCAGATCGGCGCGATCTTCGCCGCCGACGTCTCCGTCAACGTGATCGGTTTGATCATCGCCATCGCCGTGGTCGTCCTCGGCCTGTACATGCTGTTCCGTCCCTACAAGGAATCCACGACCCTGACCAAGAAGGTCAAGGTGTAATCAATTGACAATCGACAGTTAACAATTGACGATTATTCAGAAAGGAGCTGAATCGTTATGCTTTCCTGGCTGCAGGCAAATCTCGGATCCATCGTCGTCGTGCTGGTCCTCCTGGCGATTGTCGCTTTGATCGTCCGACGATTGGTGATGGATCGAAAAGCGGGCAAGCATATCTGCGGCGGCTCCTGCGGCTCCTGCGGGGGCGGCTGCCAAGGCTGCCCCATGC
>CAMUYE010000013.1 GCA_947164825.1 uncultured Clostridia bacterium | reverse complement strand
TAGAGACGGGCAACACCCGGACCTGGTCCGTGGAAGCCTACGTGGGCGAGATCCGCGGCGGCACCAATCAGCTGAAGACTGACCTGGCCAACGCCCTGCTGACCTACGGCGACTCCGCCGCCGCCTATAAAGCGGCCCAGCAATCAAGCTAATATGCAAGCTGCCGACCCGCAACTGTAGCGGCGCACAGTGTGCGCCACACAACCCTCTGCAGCGCGGGCGATCGGCCAGCCCATTCCTGCCGCAGGGCGCTCATTGAGCGCCCTGCTCGTCCCCTGCGTACCAGCCTATAGAAAAACCCCGTGGCCGCAGATTTCAGAAGCGAAATCTGCGGCCACGGATTCTGTTTTGATTACTGCGGATGCTCTGCCCGGTGCAGGATCAGCTCTGCGGCAATGGAGATCGCGATCTCCTCCGGAGTCCTGGCCTTGATCGGCAGCCCGATAGGGGCGTGGATGCGGGCAAGGTCCAATTCAGAAAAGCCCTCCTCCCGCAGCTTTTGGTTTACATAAGCTGTCTTTTTCCGGCTGCCGATGCAGCCGATATAGCTTGCCGGTGTTCGCAGAACCTGCCGAAGCACCGCCAGATCCTTCTCGTGCCCCGGCGTCATTACCACGGCGTAATCCCGCTCGCATACGTTCACGGCCTCGGGCAGGGGTTCAAACTCCCCGCAGAGTACCGCCGCGCCGGGGAAGCGCTCCGCCCGCGCCAGCTCCGGCCTTGGATCGATCACCGTCATCGGAAAGCCCAGGGGCTCCAGCACCGGAACCAGGGCGGCACTTACGTGGCCCGCTCCGAAGATCCAGACCCGGTAGGATCGGAACATCGGCTCGATCAGCCGCATCCTGCCGTTCGGAAGGGTCTCTACGAAGGGAATGTGCGGATAGCTCTCGGCGGGATCCGGGATCAGGTCGCAGCCGGCGCAGATCCCGAAGCCGCCGGCCTCGTCCACGTCCAGGATCAGCCAATGGTCTCTGGTCCAGTCGATCCCCTCGAAGCTCTCGACGCCATAGGGCGGAAAGGGGAGGAACCCAACGGTCACGCTGCCGCCGCAGACCATCCCCGTGGCCTCGCTTCCGCCGCTGTAGAGGTCGAAGCTGCGGATTGCACTCTGCTTATGGGCTCCGCTGGGTTCCGTCGGCAGGGACAGGGCAAACCGGATGGCCTCATATTCCACGGCGCCGCCGCCGATGGTCCCGTAACTGGTCCCGTCGGAAAAGACGGCCATTTTCGCGCCGACACCCCTCGGCGTGGAGCCCTCGGCGGCCAGGATGACGCACCAGACCACCGTTTCGCCGGCGCCCAGTCGGGCGGCGGTTTTTTCAAACAGTTCCCGCATCCTGCCGCCTCACTTCTTTTTGAATTTTTTGGCGATGGCTCCCAGTACGTCGGTCTTGCTGGTGGTGCCGTTGAAGATGCCGATGATGGTGGACAGGTTGCAGAAGATCGACAGCGCGGAAAAGACGACGCCCAGGATCCCGGCCTCCGTCTCCCCTTTGAGGAACATGAACAGGGTGAAAAACAGGGGAATGACAGGGCCTGCGATATTGAGATGCTGTGTGAGAAAGGCGACGAGCATACCGGCGATATTCGCCAGCAGGCCCCAAAGCGGGCTGAAAATAAAGAACGCGATGGACGAAACCGCCACGCCTTTGCCGCCCTTGAAGCTCCGCCAGAAAGGGAAGTCGTGACCCAGGGTGCAGCCCAGGCCTGCGTACAGCGTGACGATCCATCCGGCTTTGTAGAACAGAAGATAGCTGACCGTCATGGCGACCAGACACTTGACGAGATCACCGAGCAGGGTGACAATGCCGGGAAAAAAGCCCAGGTTGATCATGATATTTGCCATGCCCGGGTTCCCGGTCTCTCCGATTTCCGAGGCGGGTTTCCCGGCAAACTTCCTGGAGACGAGTTCGGCTGTCAGGATGCAGCCAAAGAGATATCCGATGAGGATGCTGAGAATACGACTTAGCATAAACGCCTCCTTTTCGGTAAAGCGAAGGGATTCTGTCAGCTCCATCATATTCGATTCCCGCCGGGAAGTCAAGAAAGAGAATGGGAGAAACTGAAAAAACGGAATTCTGAATATTTCAAGAAAAAATAAACGTCTGAGGGCTCTTTGATTGACAAATTGACTATTTTGTTGTAATATATGTGGAGCTATAGACATACGCAGACGCGGTGATTTCTGATTGCGCCCGCGCCTGCCGCGCTGCTGACAAAGCGTAAAAGTGTTGGGGGATCGGATTATTATGTATCAACGCGTTGTGAAGCGCGCCATCGACATTCTGCTGTCTGCTTTGACGCTGATTCTGCTCAGTTGGCTGTTCCTTTTGATTTCGCTTGCGATCCTGATCGACGATCCGGGTCCGGTTTTGTTTGCCCAAAAACGGTTTGGAAAAAATAAAACCTTCTTCCGCCTCCACAAGTTCCGCAGCATGAAGCGCTCCGCGCCCCATGACGTTCCGACTCATCTGCTCCAGGATCCCACCCAATATATCACCCGCGTCGGGAAATTCCTGCGCAAGAGCAGTCTGGACGAGCTGCCCCAGTTCTGGGATATCCTGCGGGGCAAGATGTCTCTGGTAGGCCCGCGGCCCGCCCTCTGGAATCAGGAGGATCTTATCGAGGCCCGGGACGCCAACGGCTCCAACAGCCTGCGGCCCGGCCTGACCGGATGGGCCCAGATCAACGGCAGAGACGAGCTCTCCATTGCCGATAAATCCGCGCTGGACGGCGTTTACGCCGAAGCAATGCGCAAGGGCGGCTGGACTGCCTTCCGCATGGATCTGAAATGCTTTTTCGGAACCTTCCGTCCCGTGGCCTCCGGTCAGGGTGTTGTGGAGGGAGGCGTCGGGAGCGACGGAGTTTCGCAGAAACAGTAGGTATGTGATATGGAACGTGTTTTAGCCCTCACAGGGGCCACCGGCAGAAAATCCGGCGGCGCCTTCTTCCGCTTGCTGGCCGCCAATCGGGAAGCGCTTGCGGACAGCTTTTCCCAACCCTACCGGGTGCTGGTCCGGCCCAGCTCCGATACGAAAAAGCTGCTTGCGCTTCTTCCCGATACGGACGTCCGCCGCGGCGATCTGGGGGACGAGGCCTTTCTGCGCGACGCGCTGCGGGGCGTGGACACCCTGGTACATATCGCCGGCATCCGTCTGTCGCTTCCCATTGTCCGCGCTGCGGCGGAATGCGGTGTGCGGAGGTTGATCCTGGTGCACACCACGGGAATTTATTCCAAATACAAAAAAGCTGGGGAAACATACCGGCAGATCGACGCGGAGGTTTACGCGATCTGTCGGCAATTCTCTGTTATCCTGACGATCCTGCGTCCCACCATGATCTACGGCAGGACCTGCGACAACAATGTGAGCCACTTCATCCGCATGGTGGACAAGTTCCCGTTGATGCCGGTGGTCAACGGTGCGCGCTATGAGCTCCAGCCGGTGTACTGCGAGGATCTGGCCGCCGCCTATTTTTCCGTGCTGACCCATGAGGAGGCGACGGCGGGGAAGGACTACGATCTCTCCGGCGGCGCGCCGATCCTGCTGCGGGATATGCTGAAGGAAATCGGCGCTCAGCTTGGGAAGAAGCGCGTCCGCTTCCTCAGCGTCCCGTACGCGCTGGCCTATGCAGGCGCCCTGGGCCTCTACGGCCTGAGCCTCGGCAGAAAGGATCTGCGGGAAAAGGTGCAGCGGCTCTGCGAGCCGAGGGCCTACTCCCACGAGGCGGCGACCCGGGACTTCGGCTACGCTCCGGTGGAGTTTGCCGAGGGCGTCAAAGCCGAGATCCGGGAGTACCTGGCCGAAAAGAACAAGGGAGCGGAGCGGACCTGAGCCGACCGTCATTTCGGCGACTATTCAATTATCCGTGTATTTTCAAATATCCGTGTATTTTGTGTTTTCAAATTGTTACATGAAGCAGAGGAAGCAGTTATGACGCAAAAAAAACCTGCGATCGCGGTGCTTTCGAGCCACACGCCCTCGCTGTTTTGGTTTCGACTGGATATGATGCGGGAATTTCTCCGGTGCGGCTATGCGGTCTACGCCCTGAGCAACGAACCGGAGGAAAAATGGACTGCCCGCTTTGCCGAAAGCGGGATCGTCTACAGGCAGATCCCGGTGGTACGCAACGGCATGAATCCGTTGAAAGACCGGAAAACGCTCCAGGCGATTGAGGCGAAGCTGCGCGGGATCATGCCCGAGAAGCTTTTCGTCTACCAGGCGAAGACCGTGATCTACGGCGCCATGGCGGCCAACCGCCTCGGCATTACGGAGGTGTATCCGCTGATTGCCGGAATGGGCTCCGTGTTTGTCTCCGATTCTCTCAAAGCCCGGGTCGTGCGCCCCGTGCTGGTGCGGATGTACCGGAATGCGCTGAAGCGCTGCCCCGCGGTGTTTTTCCAGAACCGGGACGACGAGCAGGTCTTCCGGGACCATGGGATCCTGAAGGATCAGAAGGTCGTTCTGCTGCACGGTTCCGGGGTCAATACGGAAAAATTCGCCTTCCTGCCCCAGCCGGAAAAACCTGCGTTTTTGTGTGTCAGCCGCCTGATCCGCGATAAGGGCGTCTACGAGTACCTCTGCGCCAGCCGGAAGCTGCGGCAGGCCCATCCGGAGGTGGAATGTCTTCTGGTGGGGCCCTACGACTCCAATCTCTCCACCCTGCGGCCCGAGGAGCTCCAGCCCTTCCTGGATGACGGCTCCGTGATCTACGTGGGGGAGCAGGAGGACGTGCGGCCTTACCTTGCCCGCTGCAGCGTCTTTGTTTTGCCCTCCTACCGGGAAGGGACCCCGAAGGCGAATCTGGAGGCCATGGCCTGCGGCAGAGCGGTGATCACCACCGACGCGCCAGGCTGCCGGGAGACCGTCCGGGACGGCGAAAACGGCTTCCTGGTTCCCGTTCGCAGCGTGGACGCGATCTGCGAAAAGATGGAGTGGTTCCTGGCCCATCCCAGGGAAAGCGCCGCTATGGGCCGGAAGGGCCGGGAACTGGCGGAGCAGATCTTCGACGTCAGAAAGGTGAACGCCGCGATCTGCCAGACCATGGGACTTCGCTGACAGTGCGGCGCCGTCCGTTCTTCCAAGCCAATGCCAGGACACAGTGATGAGTTAAAACGGATCTATCCAATTTCATATATTTTCTGCCAAATTGAACATACCAGATTGAACGAGGAATCGTGAAATGTTATACGAACAACTGCTCTCCGGCGAGGCAAAGCTTTCTTTGATCGGCCTCGGCTACGTGGGGATGCCCATTGCCGTGGCCTTCGCGAAGAAGCTGCGCGTCATCGGCTACGACCTCAACGCCAAAAAGATCGCCCTCTATCAGAGCGGCGTGGATCCCACCCGGGAGGTGGGAGACGCGGCCGTCGCTGCCTCCACGGTGGAGTTTACTGCCGACGAGACAAAGCTCCGGGAGGCCCGCTTTCACATCGTCGCCGTTCCAACCCCGGTCAACGACGACCATACCCCGGATCTGACGCCTCTGGAAGGCGCCAGCGAGGTCCTGGGACGCAACCTGAAAAAGGGCTCTGTTGTGGTCTATGAATCCACAGTTTATCCCGGCGTTACGGAGGAAGTCTGCGTGCCCATCCTCGAACGGGAATCCGGCCTGCGCTGCGGTGTGGATTTCAAGGTCGGCTACTCGCCCGAGCGCATCAACCCCGGCGACAAAGTCCACCGGCTGGAGTCCATCCGCAAGATCGTCTCCGGCATGGACGCGGAGACTCTGGACTGCGTGGCCAGGGTCTACGAGCTGGTGGTTGACGCCGGCGTCCACAGGGCGGAGAGCATCAAGGTCGCGGAGGCCGCCAAGGTCATCGAAAACAGCCAGCGCGACATCAACATCGCCTTTATGAACGAGCTGTCCATCATCTTCAATAAGATGGGCATCGACACCCAATCCGTTCTCAGAGCCGCCGGGACGAAATGGAATTTCCTGCCCTTCTATCCCGGTCTGGTGGGCGGTCACTGCATCGGCGTGGATCCCTATTATCTGACCTACAAGGCGGAGATGCTGGGCTATCACAGCCAGGTGATCCTGGCGGGCCGCCGGATCAACGACGACATGGGCCGCTACGTGGCGGAGAACTGCGTCAAGCAGCTGATCGCCGCGGACAAGCCCGTCAAAAACGCCAAGGTGGCGATCCTGGGCTTTACCTTCAAGGAAAACTGCCCCGATACCCGCAACAGCAAGGTCTACGACATCGTCCGCGAGCTGCGGGAGTACGGCATCGAGCCGCTGATTGCCGATCCTGTGGCCGACGCCGACGAGGCAAAGCGGATCTACGGGGTGCGCTTTACCGACCTGGACTGGATCTGCGGCATGGACGCCGTGATCCTTGCCGTGGCGCACACGGAGTTCAGGCGCTTCACACCGGAGAGCCTGCGCGGCTGCTATGGCGAAGGCCTGCCTGTTCTCATCGACGTGAAGGGCATTCTGGATCGGGATGCCTGCGAGACCGCGGGCTACCGCTATTGGAGATTGTAAATACTGGAGAAATACCATGGGCTATGAAAAGATTTGCTTTCCCGAGGACAGCCTCTTTCTTGTCACCGGCGGCGCGGGCTTCATCGGCTCCAACCTCTGCGAGGCCATCCTGAAGCTGGGATACCGGGTTCGCTGCCTGGACGACCTGTCTACCGGCAAGCGGGAAAACGTGGAGCTCTTCGCGGAGGATCCGCGCTATGAATTTGTCCTCGGCGACATCAAGGACCTGGACAGCTGCCTGAGGGCCTGCGAGGGCGTGGATTTTGTGCTCAACCAGGCGGCCTGGGGCTCCGTGCCTCGTTCCATCGAAATGCCCCTGTTCTACTGCGCCAACAACATCTCCGGCACCCTGAACATGCTGGAGGCCGCAAGGCAGTCCGGAGTCAAAAAGTTCGTCTACGCCTCCTCCAGCTCCGTCTACGGCGACGAGCCGAATCTGCCGAAGCGGGAGGGGAGAGAGGGAAATCTGCTGAGTCCCTACGCCGTCAGCAAGCGCTGCGACGAGGAGTGGGCGAAGCAGTACACCCTCCACTACGGTCTGGACACCTACGGCTTGCGCTATTTCAACGTCTTCGGCCGCCGCCAGGATCCCAACGGAGCCTACGCCGCGGTGATCCCGCGTTTTCTCCGTCAGCTCCTGCACGGCGAGGTTCCCACCATCAACGGGGACGGCCGCCAGAGCCGGGATTTTACCTACATCGAAAACGTCATCGAGGCAAACCTGAAGGCCTGTCTCGCACCCCATGAGGCTGCCGGACAAGCCTATAACATCGCCTACGGCGGCCGGGAATACCTGATCGACATCTATTACGGCCTGACCGCCGCGCTGGGCCTGGACCTGGAGCCGAACTTCGGCCCCGACCGTCCCGGCGACATCAAACACAGCAACGCGGATATCAGCAAGGCCCGAGAGCTGTTGGGCTACGACCCGGACTGGAGCTTCGCCCGGGGCATCGAAGCGGCCATTGCCTGGTATCGGGAGAATCTTTGATTCTTTGCCCGTCTCTCGGCGCTTTTGCGATGAATCCAAACGGGCGAAAGGAAACAATTCATGCAAAAAAATCGTAAGCAACAGCTGTCTCAGGTGCAGAGCGCGCTGATTGCGCTTTTGTCGAACTCCGTTTTCGGTGCAAAGGAGATCGCCGTTGAGATTCCCGATCCGGAGCTTCTTTTGGAGGAAGCCGAGAAGCAGACCGTTTTTCCCTATGTCTTTCAGGCATTGACGGAGACGGCGCAGGTCGATCCGGGTCGTAAATGGACGCTTCGGTTCCAAAAGCATCTGGTTCATAACCTGAGTGTGATTTCCCTGCACTTCAAAACCCATGAACTGCTGACGGAAGCCGGGATTCCCTATACGGTACTGAAAGGCTGCGCATCCGGAAGGTATTATCCCGCGCCGGAAATGAGGACCATGGGCGACGTGGATATTTACGTAGAGCAATCGTCCATGCAGAGCGTCAGCGAGCTGTTCCGGTCCGAAGGCTATCAGGTATCCAACACCCATCACGGGCATCACTGGGCATTCTCAAAAGCAAACGAGGAGATCGAGGTGCACTGGCAGCCCTCCGGTATTCCGGCGGCTGACGATGGAACGATCCGATCCCTGTTTGACGACCTGCTGGCAAAGCGGTTTCTGGATCGCTCGTTCGGCAGTGAGATGTACCTGCCTGACCCGGTACACCACGGCCTGGTCCTTCTGCTGCACACGGCAAACCATCTGTCCGCGGGCGGCATCGGGCTTCGTCACCTGATCGACTGGCTGGTTTTTGTATTCAGCATGCCCGAGAAGAGCTTCCGTGAACTGTTGGAGCAAAAGCTGAGACAGATCGGCCTGTGGCAATTTGCCTGTGTGCTCACGTCCATCGGCGTACGGTTCTTTTCCTGCGAACCGAGAGACTTTTGCGCGGACGTGTCGGCCGACCTGGCGCTGCAGATCCTCCTGGACATTTTTGCCGGAGGGAATTTCGGGATAAAGGACAATACAAGATATCTGGAATCGAAGCTGCTTCGCGATGAACAGACCCGGGAGATCGACGGAGGCGGCCGTTTCAGACATTTGCTTCGCTTTATGAACCGAAAAGCACAGCTTGCGCTTCCGATCACCAAAAAGCTTCCGGTTCTGCTGCCGATCGGCTGGGTCAAGGCATGGATCCTCCATATGCGGGCAAAGGATAAGGTGAAATACAGCTCGCTGGATCTGCGCGGCGTTGCAAAGAGCGCAAAAGAAAGGGAACTGTTGTATAAACAGCTGCAGCTGTTCAAAGTTTGATCGCTGCTTTATGGAGAGTATGATATGGCGAACCATCTACAATTGCCTCAACGGACATCTGAAAGCGACGGGCCGATCAAAGCCTTTCTGAGACAGATGACACTGGCGGATTTCCTGTTCATATTGGCGATTGCGACAAAACCGCTGTATTTGCGAAAATCCGGTTCGCTCCAGGTGTCAGATATTCTGTTTGTTTTGGTTTTTGCCCTGCAAGTATTCAGGAGACCGGCAATCACACAGACAAGACGGGAAAACAGTTGGCTGTCTGTCTTTATGATTTGCCTGCTTTACCAGTTTTGCGTCAACGCGTTCTGGTCTCTTCGGCTTCAGGAGCAGCTTCTGGATAACAGCACCGCGCTTCTCAAGAACAACTTGTTCTACGTGTTCAATTTTATCGTGTGCATTACGATCTTGCAGCTTCGCTCCATTCGAGGATTCTCCTATACGCTGAAGCTGTATCTGGTCGGCACGGCTGCATCTGTCGCGATTGCGCTGATCGGCGTACTCGCAAACCCGGGAAGTGGAATCCGCACCTCCGGAAGCTTCAATAACCCAAATCAGCTCGGGTATTTTTGTATCATATCCCTGACCGTTGTGACCTTCTTCGCAAAGGAAATCAAGCCGTCCATCAGACTGATTCTGGTCGCGGCAGCTGTCACACTTTCGATCTTTTCCATGTCGAAGGCAAGCATCGTAGCCAGCGCGATCTTGCTCTTTGCCTATTTTCTCAATTCAAGGGATCGCGTCGGTCCTGCAAAGCTTTTTTCAGTTCTGGCGGCTATCATAGCAGTTGCCGCGTTGATCTACATTTTGATGTATGCGAATTGGAAATTCCTGCTCAGGGAGTCCGTTATCATCAACCTGCGGAAACGGCTTGGCGCACTCACGACGGAAAACGATTCCGGCCTCGGACTTGGAAGAGGCTATGATCGCATCAGGGAAATCGGCTTTTGGAATCTCGTCGGCGTTGGAGAAGGCGCTTACAGCCGGTTTGAGGTAATGACGAACAAAGAGGTTCATTCTCTGTTTGCATCTTTTATCGTAAGCTATGGATTTGTCGGCCTTTTCCTTCTCGGCTGGCTTACGTTTATTCCGCTTTTCAAAAACAAACGGTACTTCCGCAGTTTATTGTGCTTCGCCGGCATCCTGGCCTACTGCGTCACGCACAACGGAGTTCGAAATACGCTGTTCTGGGCGTTGCTGGCCATGCTGATGATCCGACCGGATCTGTCCGAAGAGCCGGGAGGAATTCAGAGGCAAAGCGGTTGAGGACGGATCTTGAATTCGGAACGCCGGCATATTGAAATTCGGGCGTTCCGGATCTCCGCACCGCATCGTTATCCAGGCTGCGGGAGCGTATCTTTCACAGATTTGCAAATCTGACGGATATCATTGCAAAATGATTTCTGAGGAGGTTGAACATGGAATACAATTTGGAACAGATTCAAACCATGCAGATGCGGGTTTTTAAGGCGGTCGTTGATATCTGCGACAAGAACGGACTGACGTATTACGCGGCATACGGTACTGCGCTGGGTGCTGTTCGTCACCATGGCATGATACCCTGGGACGCAGATGTTGACATCTATGTTCCGGAAAACGAACTGGACAGATTCGTGAAAACCATGGAATCGCAGCTTGGCGAGGAGTTTTGGATCGATTTCAGAACCAAAAAACACAAGTACCGGGATTTCCCGCGGATCGGTCTTGCCGGATACGATACCAATATTGTCCACGTTGACGTTTTCAGATTGGCGGGTGCGCCGAGCGATGCGGAAGCACAAAAAAAGCTCAGAAAGATCACCGGCAGCCTCCACAAAATCAACGATGTAAAACACCATGGATTCAGGCACTATCTGATCGAGAAGCGCAAGGTGGTTCCGGCGTTCCTGACCTCCGTATTTACCTGCCTTCTGCCTTTGCGGCTGACCGTGAAATGGATCGACCATTTCAGCAAAAAATATCCGTTTGAAACAGCGGAATATGTCGGAAACGCAACAAGTAAATCCGTACGTTCGATTTTCCCGAAGCGTTTTTTGGGCCAGGGCCGCCTTGTGGACTTCCACGGTTTTCAGATCAGGATCCCGGAACTGTATGACGAGTATCTGACACTCATGTATCGGGACTATATGAAGTATCCGCCGGAAGAAGAACGAAATCAATTGCTTTCCGAAGTGTTTGTGGAGATGCCTTCTGCGGAAAAAGGCCTGAAAACCATCGTTCACAAGAAATGAAAAACCAAGCTTTTCGCTGAAACAGAAAACCGTTTTATTGGTCCCCGGAACAATAAGGAGGGATACAGTCACACGTGGAGGATAAAGGAGTTGGCGGAAAAATCCTGAAAGGCACGATCGTGATCGTGCTGGTTGGGATTCTGGCCAAGTGCACATCATTTATCTCTGAGGCGATACTCGCGGCTTATCTGGGTACCAACGCCACCAGCGACGCCTACTATATGATCTCCGGCGTTCACCAGGTCGTCTACCCCATGCTCGGCATCGGCGTCTGGAAGGTGTTTCTTCCGCTGTATAAAAAGCATATCACCCTGGGCCAGAACGAGGAAGCCAGAGCGCTGGCAAACCGCGCCATTACATTTTTCACGCTGATCTCGGCGGCGGTTGTGCTGCTGATCGTGATTTTCGCGGGGCCTGTGGTCTCGGTGGTGGCACCGGGATTTCAGGGTGAAACAAAGGAGCTGTGCATCACCCTGGTTCGCATCGCGTCCCCGATGTTTATCTTTATCATCGCTTCTGCCGTCTATGCCGCGATGCTCCAGTGCCACAACAAATTCCTCGGCAGTCAGATCCGGGAGGTCGCCTCCCATATCCCCACGATTCTGGCCGCGGTGCTGCTGTACCACCGCTTCGGCATCAAGGTTATGGCCGCCGCCCTTGTGGTCGGGGGAGGAGTCCGGCTGCTGATCGAGCTTCCCTTTGTAAGCTGGGGCTATCATTATCGGCCGGACCATCATTTCAGGACTCCGGAATTTTCTCAGATGCTCCGCAAGCTGCCCGCCGCCCTGCTGATGGAGGGGGCCGTGAAGCTCAACACCCTGGTGGATAAGGCCATGGCCTCTACGCTGCCGGAAGGTACGATTTCCGGCATGAATTACGGACAAAAGCTGGTGAATGTCTTCAGCGGCCTGCTGTCCACAGCCGTTTCCACTGCGCTGTATCCGCAGATGGTGGAGCTTATCGCTCTGCAGAAGCGGGAGGAACTCAGCCGCGTGGTCGCAAAGATCCTGAACATCTTCTGCCTGCTGATGCTCCCGGTCACCTTTGCCTGCGTCCTGTTCCGAACAGAGCTGGTTTCGGCGGTCTATCAGAGAGGAAACTTCACCGCTGACAGCGTCGCGATGACGGCGGGCGTTTTCGCGTTCTATATTCTCGCCATCTATTTTACCGCCGGCAGCTCCGTGCTGAACAATCTGTTTTACGGAAACGGCGACACCAGGACGCCGATGTTCATCAGCATTGGAGCGCTGGTTTTCAACGTGGGTCTGAACCTGGCCCTGATCGGTCCCATGGGCGTGAACGGCTTGGCGCTGGCTACGTCGCTCACCAGCACTGTCTCCTACTTTGTCCGCCTGCTCGTGGTGCGCAAATACCTGGACCTGCCCTGGAAGCCGATGTGCGCTGCGGCGCTGAAAGCTTTGGCGGCGTCCGCCCTGTCCTGCTTCGGCCCATGGCTGCTTCTGCGGCAGTTTGCCCTCAACAAATACTGGACGCTGCTGATCGCGGCGCTGCTGGGGGTCGGCCTGTATCTGCTGTGCATGTATCTGCTGCGGGTAAAAGAACTCGGCGAGATCCTGACGCTGCTTCGTAAGAAACTGAAAAAGAAATCACAATCAAAACAAGATTTTCAATAGAAAGCTGCACAGCTTACAAGGAGGATTCTATCGATGCAAGAGAGAGTATTATCCGGCCTTCAGCCCGAGCGGGCCCTGTATTACTTCGAGGAGATCTGCAAGATCCCCCACGGTTCCCGGGACACAAAGAGAATCAGCGATTACCTGATGGGCTTTGCCGGGGAGCACGGCCTCCGGGCCGTCCAGGACGAGCTCAACAACGTGGTCATCTACAAGGACGGCACGCCCGGCTATGAGAACCATCCCACGGTGATCCTCCAGGGCCACATGGATATGGTGGCCGAGAAGACCAAGGACAGCCCCATCGATTTCACCAAAGATCCCCTGGATCTGCGGACCGACGGCACGGACATCTGGGCAGAGGGCACCACCCTGGGCGGCGACGACGGCATTGCCGTGGCCTACGCCCTGGCGATCCTGGAGGCCGACGACATCCCCCATCCGCCCCTGGAGTGCCTTTTCACCGTGGACGAGGAGATCGGCATGGAGGGAGCCGCCGGTCTGGATCCCAGCCTGCTCAAAGGCCGGGTCTTCCTGAATTGCGACTCGGAGGCCGAGGGCATCCTCACCGTGAGCTGCGCCGGCGGCGCCCGCTCCGACCTGAGCCTCCCCATCACCATCGAGAGGGCCGAGGGCAAGGGCATCCACATCTACGTGGACGGCCTCCTGGGCGGCCACAGCGGCGCGGAGATCCACAGGGGCCGCGCCAACTCCAACAAGCTCATGGGCGAGCTTTTGGCGAAGCTGCTCAAAGAGCAGCCCTACCGCCTGGTCTACGTCCGCGGCGGCCAGAAGGACAACGCCATCCCCAACTACAGCATGGCGAAGATCATCGTGGACGAAGCGCTGCTCGATCCGACGCTGGCCGCCATTGACCGGATTGCAGAGGGCCTGCTGGAGGCTCTTCCCGCCGCCGAGACCCGGGCGAAGATCACCCGGGAGCCCTGCGTCTGCCGGGGCAAGGCCATGAACAAACTCTCCACGCGCAAGACCGTGGGCTTGTTGAACGAGGTTCCCAACGGAATCCAGGCATGGAGTAAGGACATTGAGGGCTTGGTCCAGACCTCCCTGAACCTCGGCATCCTCAAAACCGAGGACAGCGTTGTCAGCATGTCCTTCTCAGTCCGTTCCTCCGTCAACAAGGAAAAGCTGGAGCTTTTCGAGAAGATCAAAGCCGTGGGCGAGAAGTACGGCGCGACTTACGGCGAGCACGGCAACTATCCCGCCTGGGAGTACCGCAAGAATTCTCCGCTGCGGGATCTGATGGTCCGGGTCTTCGAGGATCTCTACGGCCGCAAGCCCGTGGTGGAAGCCATTCACGCGGGCCTGGAATGCGGCCTGTTCTCCGACAAACTGCCCGGCCTGGACGCTGTCTCCTTCGGCCCGGATATGCAGGACATCCACACCACCCGGGAGCGTCTGAATATTGCCTCCGCTGCCCGCACCTGGAAGTACCTGCTGGCAGTATTGGAAAAGCTTTGATTTATGCGTCTCAACCGTTACTTCGGCGACCGCCGGTTCTATCGGACCGCCCTCTCCGTCGCCCTGCCCATTATGATCCAAAACGGCATTTCCCAATTTGTCGGGATGCTGGATAACATCATGGTGGGCAGGGTGGGAACGGTGGAGATGACCGGCGTCTCCATTGCCAATACCCTGCTCTTCGTATTTAATCTCGCGATCTTCGGCGCCGTCTCCGGCGCCGGTATTTTCGGGGCCCAGTTTTACGGAAAAGGCGATATGGAGGGCGTCCGCCACGCCTTCCGCTTCAAGGTTTTAGAGTGCGCCATCCTGGTCGCACTCGGCGCGGCTCTTCTCCTGGGCTGGGGAAGACAGCTCATGGAGCTGTATCTCCGGGGAGAAGGGGAGACGGAAAACATTGAAGGCAGCCTCCGCTTCGGCTCGCGCTATCTGCGCATCATGCTCCTGGGCATGCCTGCCTTTGCGCTGGCCCAGTGCTACGCCGGGACCTTCCGGGAGTCGGGGCAGACGGTCCCGCCCATGGCGGCCGGACTGGTTTCCGTCGGCGTCAACTTCGTATGCAACTGGCTGCTGATCTTCGGCAAGCTGGGTCTGCCCCGGCTTGGCTCCGACGGCGCTGCCATCGCTTCCGTGATCTCCCGCAGCGTCGAAGCCGGGATCGTCATCGTCTGGGCCCACCGGGATCCGCAAAAGACGCCGTTCTTCCACGGCGTCTGGCGGAGCCTGCGGATCCCGATCCGGCTGGCCGGGCGGATCGCCCGCCGCGGCGCACCCCTGATTCTGAACGAGACCCTCTGGGCTTTTGGCCAGGCCCTGCTGCTGCAGAGCTATTCCATCCGTTCCTATGACGTAGTCGCCGCTACGAACATCGCCTCTACAATCGGCAACGTGTGCAGCGTAGCCTTTATCGCCATGGGTGCGGCCATCGGGATCCTGGTGGGCCAGAAGCTCGGGGCCGGCAGGGTGGAGGAGGCCAAGGACGCCGACCGGAAGCTTATCGTCTTTTCGGAGCTGGTCTGCCTGTTCTTTGGCGGGATCATGGCGGCCTGCTCCGGCCTGTTCCCCAGGCTGTATAACACTGAGCCGGAGATCCGCAGCCTTGCCTCCGACTTTATCCTGATCAACGCCGTCCTGATGCCCGTCAATTCCTATTCAAACGCTGCCTATTTCACCCTTCGCTCCGGCGGCAAAACCTTTGTGACCTTTCTCTTTGATTCCGTCTTTTCCTGCCTGGTCACAGCGCCGACGGCCTACGTGCTCTCCCGCTTCACCAATCTGCCAGTGATCTGGCTCTTTCTCTGCTGCCAGAGCGTGGAGCTGATCAAGTGTCTTGTGGGCTGGCTTCTGATCCGCAGCGGCGTCTGGATCCAAACCATCGTAAAGGAAGAATACTGACATGCAGACCAAGGATTTTCAAAAGCGCTCTCTGATGCGCATCTTTCTGAGCTATTTCAAGCCCCATCTGCGGCTGTTCCTGCTGGATATGCTTTGCGCGCTTCTCGTCGCCTTTATCGACCTGGCCTTCCCGCTGGTCACGCGCAGCGCCCTGTATCAGCTTTTGCCGGACAAGCGTTATGAGACCTTCTTCATCGTCATGGCGGTCCTGGTGGTGAGCTACGTGCTGCGCTCGGTGCTGCAGTTTGTCATTGCCTACTGGGGCCACACCTTCGGCATCCGGGTCGAGGCCGACATCCGCCGCGATCTGTTCAGCCATCTGCAGACCCTGAGCTTTCGGTACTACGACAACAACCGCACCGGCCAGCTCATGAGCCGCCTCACGTCGGACCTCTTCGAAATCACAGAGCTGGCCCATCACGGCCCGGAGGATTTGTTTACTTCCATTCTTACGGTCATCGGCGCGATCATCATCATGTTCACGGTCCAGTGGAAACTGGCCCTGGTGGTCTGCCTGATGTTCCCGATCTGCATGACCGTAATCATCCTGCGCCGCCGGAAAATGAGCAAGGTCTCCAAAATGGTCAAGCAGCGCACCGCGGGGATCAACGCGGACATCGAATCCTCCCTCTCCGGCTTCCGCACCTCCAAGGCCTTCGCCAACGAAGGCGCGGAGTTCGACAAGTTCCTCCATTCCAACGAACATTTCAAGGTCTCCAAGCGGGAGTTCCACAAGGAAATGGGCATCTTCCATGCCATGATGGAATTCTTCACCTCCATCCTCCACGTCGTCGTCATCGCGATCGGTGGCTGGCTGATCATGAAGGATCAGATGGACTACCGGGACATCATCACCTTCTCCCTCTATATCGGCACCTTTGTCACGCCAATCCGGAAGATGACGACGCTCTCCGAGATGCTGGCAAACGGCTTTGCCGGTCTCAACCGCTTCGCCGAGGTCATGCGCACGGAACCTGAGATCCAGGATCTGCCGGATGCCGAGGAGCTCACCGACGTCCGGGGAGACCTGCGGCTGGAGCACGTGGACTTCTCCTACAAGGAAGAGCTGCCCGTGCTGCGGGACGTCAGCCTGGACGTCCGGGCAGGGGAGACCATTGCCGTGGTCGGCCCCTCCGGCGGCGGCAAGACCACCCTCTGCCAGCTCATTCCGCGCTTCTACGAGGTTTCGGGCGGAGCCATCTACGTGGACGGCAGGGACATCCGGCGCGTAACCCAGCGCTCTCTGCGCTCCAACGTGGGCATCGTCCAGCAGGACGTCTTCCTCTTTGCCGATACCGTGCTGGAGAATATCCGCTACGGCAGGCCTGACGCCTCCTTTGAGGAGGTTGTGGAGGCCGCGAAGCGGGCGGAGATCTACGACGACATCATGCAGATGCCGGAGGGCTTCGACACCTACGTGGGCGAGCGGGGGACCCTGCTCTCCGGCGGCCAGAAGCAGCGGATCTCCATTGCCCGGATCTTCCTCAAAAATCCGCCCATCCTGATCCTGGACGAGGCCACCTCCGCCCTGGACAGCATCACCGAAGCCAAGATCCAGCGGGCCTTCGACGAGCTCGCCAAGGGCCGCACCACGCTGATCATCGCCCACCGGCTCTCCACGATCCACGCGGCCAACCGGGTCATCGTCGTGGCGGACGGCGTCATCCGGGAGCAGGGCACCCGCGAGGAGCTTTTGTCCCGGAACGGCGTCTTCGCCCAGCTTTACCGTACGCAATCCCTGGTCGAGGGAAGTTTGTAATAAATTGATTGCTTTTTCCATCGACCTTTGCTATAATACATCTCAATACGGACAAACGTCCTTTGGAGGATTCTATGCAGCAGGCTATTCACCATTTCCAGATCCCGAGCCAGCCGCTCTATTGCAAGAGCTTCGGCCATGGCCACATCAACTATACCTATCTGATCACCACCGACGATGGAAAGCAGTATATTCTCCAGCGCATCAACACCCACGTTTTCAAAAAACCGGTGCAGCTCATGGAGAATGTCATCGCCGTCACCGAGCATATTCGCGAGAAGGTGGACGATCCGACCCAGGTCCTGCACTTCATCCCGGCTCTGGACGGGACCTATTACTACCGCGACGAGCGGCGGCGCTTCTGGCGCTGCTATGAGTTTGTCGGCGGCTTCTGCCTGGAGGCTCCCGAGACGGACGCCGATTTCTATGAGAGCGCCGTGGCCTTCGGCCGTTTCCAGGAGCAGCTTTCCGACTTCCCGGCCGCCTCTCTCTTTGAGACCATCCCAAACTTCCACAACACCCCGGACCGCTACCGCAAGCTCCACATCGCCATGGATGAGGACGCCTGCGACCGCCTGCAGTATATTCAGCGAGAGATCGACTTCGTCCTGGAGCGGGAGCACGAGGCGGGCACCATCCAGCGGATGCTGGAGAGCGGGGAGCTCCCTCTGCGAGTTACCCACAACGACACCAAGCTCAACAACGTCCTGCTGGATATCAAGACCCGGAAGGCAAAGTGCGTCCTGGACCTGGATACGGTCATGCCCGGTTCCAGCCTCTTTGACTTCGGCGATTCCATCCGCTTCGGCGCTGCCACGGCCCCGGAGGACGTCCAGGAGCTCAGCCGGATGACCCTGGATCTGCACCTCTTCGAGGTTTACACCAAGGGCTACCTCGACGGCTGCCACTCTCTGACCCAGCGGGAGATCGAGCTGCTTCCCATGGGCGCGAAGGTCATCACTCTGGAGCTGGCTGTCCGTTTCCTGACGGACTATCTGGAATCGGACCACTATTTCAAGACCGACTACCCCGACCACAACCTGGTGCGGGCCAGGGCCCAGCTCAAGCTGGTTCGGGATATGGAAGCCAAATGGTATCAGATGCAGAAGATCATCGAAAACTATATGGACGAGTGACCGGATTCGGAGGGAAATATGAATTTCAAGAACGCTGTGATTTTTACCGAGGATTTTAAATTCGTACCCGGCGGCTTCTCCGTGGAGGACGGGAAATTCCGCGACGTCCTGCTGGAGAAGGAGGACGCTGTCGATCTGGGCGGCGCCTATGTGATCCCCGGCCTCATCGACGTCCACAACCACGGCAACTCCAACGCCGACTTCTCCGACGGTTCCTGGGAGGGCGACGTGAAAATGGCCCGCTACCTGGCCGGCGTCGGTGTGACGAGCTTTGCGCCCGCCACCATGACCCTGCCCTACGCGGTGATTGCCAAGGCCCTGGAAGCCGGTCTGCGGCTGCACAAGGAGCCCCTGGAGGGCTGCGCCAGGCTTCTGGGCGTCCAGATGGAGGGACCCTTCTTCTCCGAAAAAAAGAAAGGCGCCCAGAACGGTGAATACCTGCGCCGCCCCGATTTTGAGGCATTCAAGGAGCTTTACGATGACAGCGAAGGCCTGATCTCCATTGTGGACCTGGCCCCCGAGCTGGAGGGCTCTGTGGAGTTCGTGGAAAAGGCAAAGGAGCTCTGCACCGTCTCCATCGCCCATACCGACTCCGACTACGACCACGCCAAGGCCGCCATCGAAGCCGGCGTGACCCACCTGACCCACCTCTACAACGCCATGCCCCCCATCCACCACCGCAAGCCCGGCGTCATCGGAGCCGCCTCCGAGAACGAGGGCGTCTCCGCCGAGCTGATCTGCGACGGCATCCACGTCCATCCCAGTTCTGTCCGCATGGCCTTCAAGCTCTTCGGCGCGAAGCGGATGGTCCTGATCTCCGACGCCCTTCGCTGCTGCGGCATGCCCGACGGCGAGTATGAGCTGGGAGGGCAGCAGGTCTTCCTGGCCGAGAACGTGGCCCGGCTGGCCGACGGGACCATCGCCGGTTCCGCTACCAACCTCTACGACTGCATGCGCAACGCCGTCCGCTTCGGCATCCCGAAGGAGGACGCGATCCGGGCCGCCACCTGGAATCCTGCCCGGCAGATCCATGCCCTGGATCGGGTCGGCTCCATCGCCAACGGCAAGCTTGCCGACTTCGTTGTCTGCGACGCGGAGCTGAACCGCAAGTCCGTCTGGCTGGGCGGGAAGCAAATTTGAAAGCAAACGGGACCGACCTGCGTCGGTCCCGTCTGAACGATCATACAATTTGGAGGAAACAACATGAAACGCTTTGTTATCTTTACACTGATTGCCGTCCTGCTGCTGGGCCTCTGCGCCTGCGGCAACCCCGAAACCAACGCGAGCGATACCCAGAATCTCCAACCCCCCACCGGCGAGTCCACCCCCGCGACCGGAGAATCAAACCTGGCGACCCGGAATCGGGATACGGACCGTGAGGAAGCCCAGGAAGGCGTCCTGCGGATCTACTCCCTGAAGGGTCCCACCTCTATGGGCATTGCCACCATGCTGCGGGACAGTGAGGCCGGAAAGACCGAGCTTCGTTATGAATCCACGATCTGTGCCGCCGCCGATGAAGTCACGGCAGCCCTTGTCAGCGGAAAGGCTGACGTCGCCCTGCTTCCCGCCAACGCGGCCGCCAATCTGTTCAACAAGTCCGGCGGCTTCTCCGTTGTTGCCATCAACACCCTCGGCGTCCTCTACGTCGTGGAGAACGGCGAGACCGTCAAGAGCATCGAGGACCTGGCGGGCAAGACCGTTTGTCTGACCGGCAAGGGCACTACCCCCGAGTATGCCCTGCGCCACATCCTGGCAGCCTACGGCATCGAGGACAAGGTCAATCTTGAATTCAAGTCCGAGGCCCAGGAGGTCGTGGCCGCCATGAGCGAGAACGTCGCTATGATCGGCGTCCTGCCCCAGCCCTTTGTTACCGCCGCCTGCGTGCAGAATGAGAACCTCCGGGTTGCCCTGGATCTGACGAAGGAGTGGGAAGCCGTCTCCAAGGACAGCGCCCTGGTTACCGGTGTCACTGTGATCCGGAACGAGGTCCTTGAACGGAATCCTTTTTATGCCAGCGCACTCATCAAGGACTGCACTGCCGGTGTCGAGGCTGTCAACGCCGATCCTGCCGCCGCCGCGGAGCTCATTGTCAACATGGGAATCGTGGCGAAGTCGCCCATTGCCGAGAAGGCCATCCCCGCCTGCAATCTGGTCTGCATCCACGGAAAGGAAATGAAGGTACTGCTCTCCGGATACCTGCAGACCCTGTACGACCAGAATCCCAAGGCTGTGGGCGAGAAAATGCCCGCGGACGAATTCTACTACGTCGGAGAATAATCTATGAAGCCTGCCAAATCGCCGCGCCATTTGTTTCGGGGACTGCTGATCGCCCTGTTCTGGCTGGGGGTCTGGCAGGCTGCCTCTATGCTTGTGGCTAAGCCGGTGCTCTTTGCCTCGCCCCTGGATACGGTCAAGGCCCTGGTGCGCCTTCTGCCTACGAAGGACTTCTGGCTTTCCGTGCTGGGTTCCTTCCGGCGCATCGCCCTGGGTTTTTTCCTGGCCCTGATCCTGGGTATGCTGACGGGCGCGGCGGCCTTTCGCTTCCGCCTGCTCCGGGAGCTGCTCTCGCCGCTGCTGACCCTGATGAAGTCGGTCCCCGTGGCCTCCTTCATCATCCTGATCCTGGTCTGGTTCGGCTCCGCCAATCTGGCTGTGATCGTTTCTCTGATTATTGTCTTCCCGCTGATCTACTTTGCGACCCTCTCGGGCCTGGGCAGCGCCGATCCGGAGCTGTTGGAGCTGGCGAAGGTGTATCACGTCCCCGGCAAACGGGTGATCTGGCAGCTCTACCGCCCTGCCCTCTGGCCCTATCTGCGGGGCGCCTGCGCCTCCGCCTTGGGTATGAGCTGGAAGGCCGGCGTCGCCGCGGAAGTCATCGGCACCCCGGCGCATTCCATCGGCGAGCAGATGTACCTCTCGAAAATCTATATGGACACGGCGGAGCTCTTTGCCTGGACGCTGACGGTCATCGTCCTCAGCGCGATCTTTGAACGGGCCGTGCTCTGGCTGCTGGGAAAGGCGGGGAAGTAATGGAGATTGAAATTCAAAAGCTTTCCCACCGCTTCGGGGAAAAGCTCATCTTCGAGGACTACGATCTGACCCTGAAGGACGGCGGCCTCTACGGGCTCACGGCCCCCTCCGGCCGGGGTAAGACGACCCTGCTGCGGATCATCATGGGCCTGCTGGCTCCTGACGCCGGGACCGTCACCCCGGGCGTCCGCTATTCCGCCGTCTTCCAGACCGACCGGCTCCTCCCGGGCCGCACCGCCGTAGACCAGCTCCTCTTCGTCCGCGGCGGACGAAAAGACCGGGACGCGGCCCTGGCTTTTCTGGCGGGCCTCCTGCCGGAAGAGAGCCTGACTCAGCCCGTGGGCGAGCTCTCCGGCGGCATGCAGCGCCGGGTCGCCATCGCCCGTGCCCTTTGGGCGGACAGTGACTGCGTTCTCATGGACGAGCCCTTCACCGGCCTGGACGAGTCCACCCTCCGCCACACCGCCGATTTCATCCTCGCCAAGCTCCGCGGCCGCACCCTCCTCCTCTCCACCCACCAAAAGGAACTGCTTTCCGACTATTCCTTCGATTGGCTGACGCTCTGAATCGCGGTGATAATTGGGATTTGTCGAACCGCCTCTACGATGATACAAATCCCAATTGCGTAATAGGAAAAAACAAATCCCTCCACGCAAAGCTCGCTCGTATTGCTTTGCGTGGGGGGATTATTTGAAACGGAATTCAGACGAAGTCGATTTTCCTTGAGCTCATTTTACAGGCTCAGTAAAAACGTAGTAATGTCCGTCTGTGCTGCGTTGGACAGTGATCAGCACGTGGGAACTGAGATCGCTGCCGAAATACATGGAATAATCCACCTTGCATTCGTCGGCCTTTCCGAGCTGCTCCGTGAGATCAATCTCATCGCCGCAGTAGCCCAGGATGATCTTCCCGTCGCGTTCTTCCACGCGGTTGGCATTGATAGAAAATCCAAGGAACTGACCTTTATCCTCGTCGGAACGATAGCGATAGACCGTGAGAATTTCCTGGTTTTCGTCGGTTTTGGCGGCCATCAGCTCAACGTCATTGGAATCCACGTTGAGCTGAATGACGTCGTCGCCGTTTTCGTTCGTACTCTGGGAGATCCGGGGATCGTCGGTCTGGATCGCCTCTCCGTTGAGCCACGTGCGAAGCACGTTCAGCATGGCGCCGTCGGTCGAGGCGTTTACGATCAGCGTCAAAGCGGCCAGGGCAGCCACAACAGCTGCCAGAATACCGACTAAGCGCATCGGCCTGCGGCTTCTGCTGACGGGCTTCTCGCTGTGAAGGAGCTTTTCCTCTGCAACTTCCCCGATTGCCTCAAATAATTGATTCGTATTCATAGATATCCTCCTTGTTTGAGATAGGCTTTCAGTTTGGCTCTTGTGCGTGAAAGGGTCAGGCGCACGTTATCCTCGCGCATGTGATAGCGCAGTGCGATTTCCGCTACGGTTTCTGAGAAGAAATACCGGCGCAGAAAGATATCCTGATTGCGGCGGGGCTGCGTATCCAAAAAGCGGTTGATCGCTTCGCCGAGCTCCTTCGCACCCAGAGAGGATTCCGGCGTTTCCCCCGCGGGTAGACAGTTTTCCAATTCCTCCAAAACCAGTGGAAGCTCAGCCCCGCCCCGCTTTTCGGCCGTTTGCCTGCGAACCCGATCGAAGGACAGATTTCGCGTCAGCTTCGCCAGATAATGCCGCAGGCTGTTTGGTTTTTGCGGGGGAATGCTCTCCCATGTCCGCAGCCAGACGTCGTTGACGACTTCCTCGGCGTCCTCCGGCAGCCCGGTCAAACGAAGCGCGATCTGCCTGCAATATGCGCCGTATTGTTCGCTGAGCGCGGAGATTCCGGATTCTCGCCTTGCTTCCAGCATTTGGATAATCTCGTTGTCAGTCATGCAATTCCTCCTCTGTGAAGGGCCCTTCACCTATCATAGACGCAATTCGTTCCGAAATCAATCAACGAAGCTGAAAAAAGCATAACCCCGGGGGAAACCGTTTTCGGTTTCCCCCGGGGTTATGCATGCGCAGGGTTATACGAGCGTCAGCTCACTGACAAACGGCTCCAGACTGCGGGCCAAAATCCCGTGCATCTGGGCGATGGCAACGCCGTAGTTGACCATGGGGACGCCGCAGCGCCGGGCGACCTCCATCCGGTGCTTCATGGAGGCCTCGTTGAGCATGCAGCCGCCGCAGTGGATCACCAGATCGTACCCGCTCAGATCTTCGGGGAATTCCCCGCCGGAGGTAAAGGAGAACTCCAATTCCTTTCCCGTGTACTTCCGCACCCAGCCGGGGATCTTGACAGAGCCGATGTCATTGCACTGCCGGTGGTGGGTGCAGCCCTCGGAGATCAGAACGTGATCGCAGTCTTTCAATCCGGAAAGCGCCTTCGCGCCCTCCGCGAGCTGCCGCAGCTCGCCCTTGTAGCGGGCGAAGAGGATGGAAAAGGAGGTCAGAGGGATCGAGGCCGGGACGAGCGGGGAGACCCGCCTGAAGGCCTGGGAGTCCGTCACCACCAGCCGCGGCGGCGTTTTCAGCCTGCTCAGCACGCCGGGGATCTCTTCCACCTGACAGCAGATGGGGATACAGTGCAGGTCCAGCAGCTCCCGGAGGGTCTGCTGCTGGGGGAGGATCAGCCGCCCCTTGGGGGCGCTCTCGTCAATGGGAATCACCAGGATCACCGCGTCCCCGGCATCCACCAGATCGGCCAGAATATACTTAGGCGCCTTCGCCGTCCGACCCAGCGCGGCCAGCCGCTCCTTCAGCTCGTTGACGCCGTCGCCGGTCAAGGCGGAGACAAAAACGGTCTCAACGACACATTTTGCATTTTGCATTTTGCATTTTGCATTTGATTCTGCCTCGGGCTGGCGGCCACTGGCCGCCCCTACGGCACCGGAGAAAAGATCACATTTATTTGCCGCCAGCACCACCGGGATCTTTCGCCCCCGAATCTGTTCCAGCAGCGTCCGGTCCTCGTCGGACATGCCCAGGGAGGCGTCGTAGACCAGCACGGCGATGTCCGTCTTGTTCAGAACCTCGTTGGTCTTCTCCACCCGCAGCTCGCCAAGCTCGCCCTCGTCGTCGTAGCCGGGGGTGTCGATGATGACCACCGGCCCCAGGGGCAGCAGCTCCATGGCCTTGCGCACCGGGTCCGTGGTGGTTCCCGGAACGGGGGATACCACGGCCAGCTTCTGTCCTGTGACGGCGTTGACCAGGCTGGACTTACCCGCGTTGCGCCGTCCAAAGAAGCTGATATGCAGCCTTTCGGCGGAAACTGTTTCGTTCAGAGTACCCATAGATCAAAACCGGAAATCCCGGGCGTTGGAGGCCTTGATGGCCTCGATGTGCTCCCGGGCGATCTCCCGGACCCGGTCTCTGGGGATCTTTTTCAGCTCTTCTTCCACCATCCTGAAGCCGATCTCCTTGGTCTCCGGGCTGGCGTAGTCCACAAGATACTCGGTCAGGGTCATCAGGGCGTTGGGATGGCAGCAGTTGAGGATTTGGCCGGACTTGCACAGGCTCATAAAGCGATCGCCGGTGCGGCCCTCCCGGTAGCAGGCGGTGCAGAAGGAGGGAATGTGGCCGTTTTCCATGAGCCAGCGGACCACCTCGTCCAGGGAGCGCTGGTCGGAGACGTCAAACTGCTCCGTGTCGTGGGGCCGCTCGTCAGGGGTGTAGCCCGCGTAGCCGCCCACGGAAGTGCGAGAGCCGCCGCTGACCTGGCTCACGCCCAGGCGGAGGAGCTTGGAGCGGGTGGCCTCGGTCTCCCGGGTGGAGATGATGATACCGGTATAGGGAACGGCCAGACGAATGCAGGCCGTGATCTTGGCGAACATCTCGTCGGAGATAGAGTTGTTGAACTCCTCGGGGTCGATGTCGTCTGCGGGCTTGACCCGGGGGACGGAGATCGTGTGGGGGCCGACCCCGTGAACGGCCTCCAGGTGCTCCGCGTGCATCAGAAGGCCCGCGAACTCATAGCGGTAGAGCTCCAGGCCGAAGAGCACGCCCAGGCCCACGTCGTCGATGCCCGCCTCCATGGCCCGGTCGTGGGCTGTGGTGTGGTAGTCGTAGTCGTGCTTGGGTCCCGTGGGATGGAGCTTGAGGTAGCTCTCCTTGTGGTAGGTCTCCTGGAAAAGGATGTAGGTGCCGATGCCGGCGTCCTTGAGCTTCTTATAATTCTCCACGGTGGTGGCCGCGATGTTCACGTTGACCCGGCGGATGGCGCCGTTCTTGTGCTTGATGGAGTAGATGGTGTTGATGCACTCCAGAATGTACTCGATGGGGTTGTTCTTCGGGTCCTCGCCGGCTTCAATGGCCAGCCGCTTGTGGCCCATGTCCTGGAGGGCGATGACCTCCTCCCGCACCTCGTCCTGGGTGAGCTTCTTCCGGGCGATGTGCTTGTTCTTCAGGTGGTAGGGGCAGTAGACGCAGCCGTTGACGCAGTAGTTGGAGAGGTAGAGAGGGGCGAAGAGGACGATGCGGTTGCCGTAGATGGCCAGCTTGATTTCCTCGGCGATCTGATAGATCCGCTCCAGCACCTGGGGATCCTCGCAGGCCAGCAGGACGGAGGCCTCCCGGTGGCTCAGGCCCCGGCAGTGGCAGCCGTTGCCCTCCCGGACGGGCCGGGCTTTTTCCAGGATCTCGTTGATGAGCGCCATGTCGTTCTTGTGGGCGTCGGCATAGGCCAGGGTCTCTTTGATTTCAGCATCGTTGATGAACTCATTGGGGTCCATGGATTTGGGATTGTAAGTATACATGGTTTGTTCCTTTCTGAAAACGGTTTCGTTATTCGGATCGTATCTTTTTATAAGGCATCAGGCAATAGGCATCAGGCAATAGGCATCAGGCATCAGACACCGCCTGCTATGTATTTCAAACAATGGATGTTTTATGCCCGTTCGAAAGTCTACATATATCTGATTTTTGGACAACACTTTGTCAGATGATTCTATAGCAGGAAAATGAAATCAGCATATCGCACGGGGGATATCGAAATCAAAGAAAAACTTTTCGAGCGGTGCCTGATGCCTGAACTCGAAGAGTCACGAAGTATGCCTGATCCCTAATGCCTAAGCCGGCGAAGCCGGGTCGCCGCGGTCTGTCACCAACTCGTACCCGATGGAGGCGACACGCGCCGCGAGACAGCCTCTGCACTGGGCGGATTCCTCGCCGGTGCAGATTTTGTTGTCGTAGAGCATATATTTTTTCCGGACCTCCACAGGGGAGAGGTTTGGCATGACCACGTTGGCTCCTGCCAGGATGCCCTTTTCCCGACCCAGGGGGTCCAGGGTGCCGAGGGCTGTGGTGGCGGGCAGGAGCAGATTCGGTTGGATCAGCCGGAGGATGGACAGCAGGTAACAGGTCAGGTCTACGCTGCCCGCGGGTTGATTGCGGAAGGGCGTGTCCTTATGAGGAATAAAGGGTCCAATGCCGCACATGGCGGGGCGGAAGGTCTCCACAAATTTGAGCTCCTTTGCCAGCTCTTTTTCCGTCTGACCCGGGGAGCCCACCATAAAGCCGCAGCCCACCTGATAGCCGATCTCCTTCAGTTCGCGGAGGCATTCCATCCGGTGCTCCCAGGAGAGCTCCGGGGGATGCAGGGCCCGATAGTGGTCCGGGTCGGCGGTCTCATGGCGCAGCAGGTAGCGGTCCGCTCCGGCGTCAAAGAGCCGCTGATAGCTCTCCCGGCTCCGCTCCCCCAGGGAGAGGGTCACGGCGCAGGCGGGGAACTCCGCCTTGATCTGACGCAGCAAGGGACAGAGGCGCTCGTCGGAGAACCAGGGATCCTCCCCGCCCTGGAGCACGAAGGTCCGGAAGCCCAGCTCCCAGCCCTCCCGGCAGCAGACCAGAATGTCCTCGGGGGTCAGCCGATAGCGTTCCGCCTGACCGTTGCTCCGGCGGATGCCGCAGTAGAGGCAGTCGTTTTTGCAGAAGCTGCTGATCTCCACCAGCCCACGGGTGAACACGGCGTTTCCGTAGACGGCCTTCCGCACCCGGTCGGCCCGTGCCCGCAGTTCCGCGGAAAGGGCCTCGCTCCGATTCCGGAGCAAGGCCTCGTATTCCGCGAGGGAAAGGCTGTGGGTGCGTTCGAGCTTCTCAATGAGTTCCAGCGGCTCAGACATTGCCAACCACGTTGGAGTAGGCGGTCTTGGCGCTGACCCCGGGAAGGGCGCCGATCTTGCCGGAGAGGGCGGCGATCACGTCCTGGGGACCGTCCACGGCGATGCTGATGATGTTGATGCCGCGGGAACGGTAGGGGATACCCATTCTCCCGATGATGATCTGGCCGAACTCGTGCAGCAGGCCGTTCAGCTTCTCCACGGTTTCATTGTTCTCGACGATGATGCTGATGACTGCGACTCTGGTTTCCATAGGAATACCTCCTTGTAATATGGTAACTGCACAGAAACGCCGTAGGGGCGCTCATCGAGGGCATGCGCCCGCCGATCATTGCCGTAGGGGCGCTCATTGAGCGCCCGTTCACGTTCCGGTTTGCTTCTGTACAGTTCCGGATGGGAAAACAAAAACGGCCGCGTGCGAACGCGGCCGTAAAGCTTCCCCGTAACGCACCTTTCCCCCGGATAAACTCCTCATGTCAGGATACATGAATATTGTACATGAAAACAGTGAAAATGTCAATGCTTATTTCAAATAATCGGCATCACAAAGCAAACACGCCGTAGGGGCGATCATTGATCGCCCGGTCCGCCATGGGCGGACAATTTGCCGCAGGCAAATCCGTTCTCTCCACCCGGTTGGATCGTCCTGTGGATGATTTTTCTTCTGCAGCGAACCGGACGGCAGAATACCGCCCGTAAGGGGAACTTGAAAAAAACAATAAAACCGAGTTACCGCGACGCAATTTGCTTCAGAAGAAGCCATTGCTCATACTTCGCGTTCTCCTCAGTCTGATTCTATTATAGACGACGAAGGCGAAAATGTCAAGCAGATGTTTTCCGTTGCGGACGCGGGCGATTCCTGGGGCGTGGATTGGATCGGGAAGGAGACGAGGGAGACGGATTCTTCGCCTGCGGCTCAGAAAGACAGGACGGAGGCCACCTCATCCGCCTCGCGGAGCGAGGCACATTCCCCGCAAGGGGAAGGCTTGGAGGCGGGGGAGGCGGATTCTTCGACTTCGCTGCGCTCCGCTCAGAATGACAACGAGGGGAACGGCGGGCGCTCAATGAGCGCCCCTACGGCGCTTTCTTGTTGTTCAACAAATCTCGGATAACAGCCGAGGCAATGATGAGCCCCGCAGTGGGGGGGACGAAGGGCGAGCTGCCGGGGACGGAGCGGCGCTTGTTGCCGTAGGCCTCCGGGCTTGCGGCGGGCCCGGCATCGTTCAGATTTCCGGCGGCCTCCGGCTCCGCTTCCTCCGGCTCCGGCTGGAAGCGGGGCTCGAGAGGCTCCTCCCGGGACCAGACCACCTTCAGATGCTCCACGCCCCGGCGGCGCAGCTCCTTGCGCATGATCCGGGCCAGGGGGCAGACGGAGGTCTCGCTGAGGTCGGAGAGCACCAGCTTCGTCGGGTCCAGCTTGTTGCCGGTCCCCAGGGCGGATATAATCGGCGTTCCGGCGGCCCGGCACTGCATGACCAGATCCAGCTTCCCGGTTACGGTATCGATGCAGTCCACCACGTAGTCGTAGGCGCGGAAATCGAAGCGGTCCCGGGTCTCGGGGAGGTAGAAGGTCTGAAAGGCGTTGACCTGAATGGCCGGATCGATATCCCGGATCCGGGCAGCCGCGGCCTCCACCTTCGTCTGTCCGACGGTGCTGTGGAGGGCGATGATCTGCCGGTTGAGATTGGAGAGGGCAACCCGGTCGTTGTCGATCAGATCCAAAGTCCCGATCCCCGCCCGGGCCAGGGCTTCCACCACGTAACCGCCCACGCCCCCCAGGCCGAAGACCGCCACGCGGGCCCCGCGAAGTCTGGAAAGACCTTCTGCGCCGATCAACATCTCAAAACGAACCCGTTGATCCATCCTGATCCCTCCTGCCATCGTTGATTGATAACAAAATATCATCCGTATTATACCCGATGGGCAATTTCTTGTCAATCCAAACTCGGCATTGATTCTTCCTGGTTTTCTGATATAATAGATACGGCTCCATCGATGCGATTTTTTCATCGTTCAAATGGCAATTTGAACGATACCACAATTATTCATTATTCATTATTCACTATTCATTCCGCTTCCGTCCAAGGCGGGGAAAAGCGGACGGCAGCGTGCCGTCCCTGTGGGCGGGTGGAACCCTGTAACCTGGAGGCCCCTATGCGAAAGCTGTTCTCTTATCTGAAATCCTATCGAAAGGAATGCGTTCTCGGGCCGCTGCTGAAGCTGGCGGAGGCGACCCTGGAGCTCTTTGTGCCCATGGTGGTGGCCGCGGTCATCGACCGGGGCATCGGCGGCTCCGATCAGGGTTATATTGTCCGCATGAGCCTGGCCCTGGTGGGCCTGGGTCTGGCGGGGCTGGCGTTTTCCGTGACGGCCCAGTATTTCTCCGCCCGGGCGGCGGTGGGCTTCGTGACGAAGCTGCGCCACGCCCTCTATTCCCATATTCAGCGCTTTCCTTTTTCCACCCTGGACCGCATCGGCATTCCCACCATGATTACCCGCATGAGCTCCGATATGAACCAGGTGCAGACCGGTCTGAATCTGACCCTGCGGCTGCTGCTGCGATCCCCCTTCGTGGTCTTCGGCGCCATGGTCATGGCCTTTACCATCGACGCCACGGCGGCCCTCTGGTTCGCGGCGGCAATTCCGGTGCTGGCCCTGGTGGTTTTCGGCGTCATGCTGCTGACCATGCCCATGTACAAAAGGGTTCAGGAACGGCTGGACGGAGTCCTGGGTCTGACCCGGGAAAATCTCAACGGCGTCCGGGTTCTCCGGGCTTTCCGCAAGGAGGCCGACGAGTGCGGCCGTTTCGCGGCTGAAAACGACAGCCTGACGGCTGCGCAGCAGCGGGTGGGGCGGGTCTCTGCCCTGATGAATCCCCTGACCTTCGTGATCGTGAACCTGGCCGTCATCGGGCTGATCCGCACCGGCGCGATCCGGGTCCAGGCGGGGATCCTGACCCAGGGCGCGGTGGTGGCCCTCTATAACTATATGTCGCAAATTTTGGTGGAGCTCATCAAGCTTGCCAATCTCATCATCAATATCACGAAATCCCTGGCCTGCGGCAAACGCATCCAGGCCATCCTGGAGGTAGAGGACGAGGAAACTGTCATTTCCGACCTGCCCGGCGGCGATCCCGCGCTCCGGGTGGAGTTCGACCACGCCTCCATCCGCTACGGCGGCGCGGGCGGCGAGGCCCTCTCCGACGTGAGCTTCCGGGCCCTGCCGGGTCAGGTGATCGGCGTCATCGGCGGCACCGGCAGCGGCAAGTCCACCCTGGTCAACCTGATCCCCCGCTTTTACGAGGTCACGGCAGGCCGGGTGCTGGTGGACGGACAGGACGTGCGCGGAATGGAGCCCGCAGCACTGCGGGCCAGGATCGGCGTGGTGCCGCAGAAAGCGGTCCTGTTCAAGGGCACGATCCGCGAAAACCTCTGCTGGGGCAGGGAAGCGGTCGACGACGAGGCGCTGCTTCAAGCCCTGGAGTCCGCGCAGGCCGCGGACGTGGCGGCCGCCAAGGGCGGGCTGGACGGGGAGATCGAACAGTTTGGCCGCAACCTCTCCGGGGGTCAGCGTCAGCGGCTCACCATCGCCAGAGCCCTGGTCCGCAGGCCGGAGATCCTGATCCTGGACGACAGCTCCTCCGCCCTGGACTTCGCCACGGACGCGGCGCTCCGGAAAGCCCTGCGTGCTCTGGACTACGCGCCCACAATCTTCTTAGTGGCCCAACGCAGCTCCGCGGTCCGGTATGCGGATCAGATCGTGGTGCTTGACGAGGGCCGCGTGGTGGGTCTTGGAACCCATGACGAGCTGCTAAAGACCTGCCCCGTCTACCGGGAGATCCACGAGTCGCAGTTCCGAAAGGAGGCGGCGGGATGAAGAACGCAAAACGCAAAATGCAAAATGCAAAATGTTCCGTTCACTCCGCGGGGGCGGTCAGTGGCCGCCAGCCCGAGGCAGTCGGCAACAGGCAGCAGGCCTCCCATACCCTGCGGCGGGTGTTGAAGACCCTTCGGCCCTATTGGTATCTGATCGCCCTTTCCGTGCTCTTTTCGGCGGGCTCCGTGGCCCTGACGCTCTATATTCCGGTCCTTGTGGGCCGAGCCATCGACTGCATCCTGGGCCCCGGCAGCGTGGATTTTGCGGGCGTCGGGAAGCAGCTCCTTCAGATCGGCGTCTTCGCCGGCTTGACAGCCCTGGTCCAGTGGCTGATCAGCGTTATCAACAACCGGGTCGCCTTTACCGTGGTCCGGGACGTCCGGAACAAGGCCTTCCGTCATTTGCAGCGGCTGCCCCTGTCCTGGCTGGATGGGAACAGCGTGGGCGACCTGGTCAGCCGGATCATCACCGACGTGGACCAGTTCTCCGACGGCCTGCTTTTGGGATTCACCCAGCTTTTTACCAGCGTCATCACCATTCTCGGCACCCTGGGCTTTATGCTCTCCATCAAGCCGCTCATCGCCCTCATCGTCATCGTGCTCACGCCGCTGAGCTTCGTCATGGCGAAGTTTATCGCTTCCCACACCCACAACTATTTCCTGGAGCAGAGCAAGACCCGGGCCAAGCAGACGGCCTTCGTGAACGAGCTTTTGGGGAGCCAGAAGGTGGTCAAGGCCTTCGGCCGGGAGAAGCGCTGCGTGGAGGACTTCGACGCCATCAACAGCCGTCTGGAAAAGACCTCCCTCAAAGCGATCTTCTTCTCCTCGCTGACCAACCCCTGCACCCGCTTTGTCAACTCCGTGGTCTATGCCACCGTGGTGCTGACAGGCGCTCTGCTCTGTATATCCACCGCAGGCAGCGCTGCCGCCTTTACAGTGGGCAGCCTGTCCGCCCTTCTGGCCTACGCCAACCAGTACACCAAGCCCTTCAACGAGATCAGCGGTGTGGCGGCGGAGTTCCAGAACGCCCTGGTCTGCGCCGAACGCATCTTTGAGCTGATGGACGAGCCTGCCGAGACGCCCGACGCCGCAGGGGCGGTCATTGGCCGCCCTCTCGAGGCAACAGGCACAAGCGCGTTTAGCGCCGAGAACCCAGTGGGCTCTCGCTGTACGTCGCGGACGGCTGCGCCGGGAGCGACAAGCGATGCGTTTGGGCCGCTTAGGCATCAGGCATCAGGGGACGGGGGACGCGGGTCCTTTGACTCCGGCTGCGCCTGCGCTCAGGACGACAATCCTGGAAGTTTCCCCATTCGGGGCGAGGTCTGTCTGGAAGACGTGTCCTTCTCGTATGATAAGAGCAAATCTCTGATCGAAGACCTTTCCTTCACTGCCCTGCCCGGGCAGCGCATCGCCATTGTGGGGCCCACGGGCTGCGGCAAGACCACCCTCATCAACCTGCTCATGCGTTTCTATGACGTGGACGGCGGGGCCATCCGGGTGGACGGCGCCGACATCCGGGACATGAGCCGCTCCGCCCTGCGCGGCGGCTACGGCATGGTGCTCCAGGACACCTGGCTGCGCTCCGGGACCATTCGGGAGAACCTGACCCTGGGCAAGCCGGACGCCACCGACGAGGAGGTGGAGGCCGCCTGCCGGGCCGCCCACGCCCACAGCTTCATTCGCCTCTTGCCCCAGGGCTATGACACCTATATTACGGAGGACGGCGGCATGCTCTCCCAGGGCCAGAAGCAGCTGCTCTGCATTGCCCGGATCATGCTCTGCCTGCCGCCCAAGCTGATTCTGGACGAGGCCACCTCCTCCATCGACACCCGGACGGAGCTGAAGATCCAGAACGCCTTTGCCAAAATGATGCGGGGCCGCACCAGCTTCATCGTAGCCCACCGCCTTTCCACCATCCGCGAGGCCGACGTGATCCTGGTGATGCGGGACGGCAAGGTCGTCGAGATCGGAAACCACGACGAGCTGCTGGCCCGGAACGGCTTCTACGCAGATTTGTATAACAGCCAGTTTGCCAATTGAACAAAACAAGAACGAATCATGGGAGCGGACGCAGCCGCTCCCATGATTCGTTCTTGTTTTGATGCCGTTTATTCGTGGCCGATCTCCACAGACCAGCCTTCGGGGCCCTTGGCGCGGCCCCACTGGATGTCGGTCAGGGTCTTGTAGGCGTACAGGGAGATGGGGCCGATCTCACCGTTGTTGATCTTCATGACCTTGTCGCCCCATTCCAGCTGACCCACGGGGGAGATGACGGCGGCGGTGCCGGTGCCGAAGACCTCCTGGAGCTTGCCGGCGTCGTAGGCGTCGGCGATCTCCTGGATGGCGATCTTCCGCTCGGTGACCTTGTAGCCCTTGTCCCGCAGGATCTGGATCATGGACTTCCGGGTGATGCCGGAGAGGATGGAGCCGTCCAGCTCGGGGGTCAGGACCTCGCCGTCCACCACGAAGAAGATGTTCATGGCGCCGACCTCGCCGATGTACTTTTTCTCCACGCCGTCGAGCCAGAGTACCTGGGAGTAGCCCTTCTCGTGGGCCTCGGACTGAGCCTTCATGGAGGAGGCGTAATTGCCGCCGGTCTTGGCAAAGCCGGTGCCGCCGCGGACCGCACGGACGTAGTTCTCTTCCACGTAGATGGGCACGGGCTTCAGGCCGTTCTCATAGTAAGCGCCGGAGGGGGAGAGGAGGACGCAGTAGATATAGCTGTCGGCTTCCTTGACGCCCAGCTTGGGCTCGTTGCCGATGACGAAGGGACGGATGTACAGGGAGGCTTCCTTGTCCTCGGGGATCCAGTCCTTGTCGAGCATGACCAGCTCCTTCAGACTCTCGATGCAGAAATCCACGTCGAGCTGGGGGATGCACAGACGCTCGTTGGAAAGATTCAGACGCTTGAAGTTCTCTTCGGGCCGGAACAGCAGGATGCGGCCGTCCTCGGCGCGGTAGGCCTTCATGCCTTCGAAGGTCTCCTGGGCGTAGTGGAAGACGGTGGCGGCGGGGCTCAGGGAGATGGGGCCGTAGGGGACGATGCGGGCGTCATGCCAGCCGATGCCCTTGGTGTAGTCCATCAGCAGCATGTGGTCGGTAAAGACGGAGCCGAAGCCCAGCTTCGCGCCCTTGGCGGGCTTTTCCTTGGGATGCTCGGTTTTTTGAATGGTGATATTCATATAATTAACCTCTTTTCTGTACGCGTTTTCGTATCGGAATGGTGTCAATCCAGCGGGATATGAAAGGCCCGCATGGTGTTGATGATGTGCAGGTACATGGCGGTTTTGGCGCCCTCGGGGTTGCGGTCCCGCAGATAGTCCATAACCAGCCGGTGGTCGTGGAGGGTCATCTCCGAGACCTCTGGGCTCTCGTTGGCCAGGATGACGCCTGCGTGGATGGCCCGGTTGAAGATGGGGAGCAGGGCGGTGATGAACTGATTGTGGGTGGCGGAGGCGATGGAGTTGTGGAACTTCTGCTCGCTTTCGTCCCAGAGGGGATCCCGCCGCAGGATCATCTGCTCGTCCAGCTCCCCATAGCGGAAGATTGTCTCCAGCTCCTCGTCGCTGGCCCGGAGGCAGGCGTAATAGGCCGCCTGGGGCTCGAACATGAGCCGCATCTCATAGAGCTCTTTCGTCGTGACGTTGGTGTTCTGGATCTTCAGCAGGTCGTAGTCGGCGTGGATGCTCTTGCTCTCGGTGACGAAGCTGCCGATGCCCCGGCGGACCTCCACAAGGCCCCGGGTCGAGAGGATCCGCAGGGCTTCCCGGAGGGTGGTCCGGCTGACCTGCAGCTCCTCGGCCAGCTCCAGCTCGTTGGGGAGCTTGTCTCCCGGCTGAAACCGGCGTTTGGAGATCATCTCCGTGAGCTGATCCGCGATCTTCACGGAAAGAGCGTTGGCGGCGTAGGGCATAGAGTTCACCTCCTTTGGAGTTGACGAAACTATTAAAATATTAAACTATGAAACTATTGTGGTATTTTTCAATTCTCCGAATTGAAAAATGGATAAAAATCCGTCGCGAAGCGACACCTCAATATTTTCATATTTTCATAGTTTCATAGTTTCATAATATTTCAGAACTCCATTTCCTTCAGGTCCTCTGCAACCTCGACGGAGAAGGGAAGAAGGTCGAGAATGTCCTTCTTCACGTCGATCCCCTTGGCGACCTCGGTGAGGACCAGGCCCTTCTCGCCCAGCTTGAAGACGCAGCGCTCGGTAACGTAGGTGATATCCTGCTTGTTCTCGTGGGCGTTCTCGGCGGAGAAGCTCAGGGCGGTGACGTGGGGGGCGAACTTCAGGAACTTGCCCTCTTTCACGATGTGCAGCCCTGCTTCGTCCTTCGCGATCTCCAGCCCGCCGGCGGAGAAGGTGGTGCAGAAGACCACCTTATGGGTGAACTGGGTGATGTTGATGAAACCGCCGATGCCGGAGAGCTTCTTGGGGTTGTAGTGGCCGTTGACGTTGCCTTCCCGGTCGATTTCCAGGGCGCCGATGAAGCAGATGGTCAGGCCGCCGCCGTCGTAGAGGTCAAACTGTTCGGCGGTGGTGCAGACCGCATGGGTACCCATGGCTGCGCCGAAGGCCAGACCGCCCATGGGCAGGCCCTTCATGGAACCGGCCTCCACCGTCAGGGCCACCTGGGGCAGCATGCCGGTGCGGGCGGCCTCCACGGCCACGAACTCCGGGGCGCCGACGCCGATGTTCACCACGTCGCCGGGGCGCAGCTCCTTGGCGGCACGCTGGGCGATGAGGCGCTTGGCAAAATCCTTGGGGTTTTCGGAGGCGTGGGACTTGGCGTATTCCACCAGGGCTTCGTCGCTCATGGGGACGTCGCCGGCAAACTTGGGATCGGAGCCGGGGATGCCCTGGATCTGGGTCTGCTCCGGGGTCACGCAGACGTAGTCCACCAAAACGGAGGGGATGGAGACCTCAATGGGACGGCGCGGCGTATCCAGAACCTTTTCCACCTGGACGATGACGATGCCGCCCCGGCGCTTGGTAGCCTGGGCGATGGACAGGGGATCGCCGATCACGGGCTCGTTTTCCATGGAGATATTGCCCCGGTTGTCCACGCTGCTGGCCTTGATGAGGGCCACGTCGGGCTTGGGGGTGGCGTATTTCAGGTGGCGCTTGCCGTTGATCCAGATATCCTCGACCAGCACCTCCTTGGACCGCTCGTTGAGCTGGTAGCCCTTGTACTTGGGATCCACGAAGAGGTTCAGGCCCGCGTCGGAGATGACGAAGTCGTGGCCGGCCGCCGCGGCGCGGACCGCGTGGGACATGACGCCGAAGGGCAGGTTGTAGGCTTCGATCTGGTTGTCCAGAACCATCTGGGCCGTCAGGGGCATGGAGGCGTAGTGGCTGAGGTACAGCTTCTTCACGGCGCCCAGGGTCACGATGCGCTCGCAGACGGTGTTGGGGGCCCAGCCGCCGAGACCGGCGGTGCAGTAGATGGTGATATCCTTGGGGTGGCCCTCCGCCTCAAAGCGCTCGTTGAGGGCGGCGGAGAGCTGCTCGCAGTTGTACATGCCGAGGAAGTTGTTGTAGATCACGGTGTCGCCGTCTTTGATCAGCTTGACAGCCTCGGCGGCGGAAATGAATTGGGGCATATGCGTCCCTCCTAAGAATTAGTCAATACACGACGCGCCGCGCTTCAGGGCCTCGCGGTTCAGGGGGATCAGCTTGGCCTTGCGCTCGCCCAGCTTCTCCAGCAGGGCTTCGAGAACGGTCTCGATGTCCACGCAGTGGGACTTGCCGATGTAGGCGCCCAGCATGATCATATTGGAGACCTTGGGGTTGCCCAGTTCTGTGGCGATCTCGGTGCAGGGGACGTAGTAGGCGTTGACGTCGGTTCTCTTGACCTTGATGTCGATCATGGAGGAGTTGACGAAGATGGAGCCGCCGGGCACCACCGCGTCCTCAAACTTCTCCAGGGAGGGACGGTTCATAACGATCAGAGAGGTGGGACGGGTGACGAGGGGAGAGTCGATCTCTTCCTCGGAGAGCATGACCGAGCAGTTGGCGGTGCCGCCGCGCATCTCGGGACCGTAAGAGGGGATCCAGGAGGTGTTCTTGCCCTCCTTCATGCCGGCAGCCGCCAGCAGCT